>JAAVFS010000033.1 GCA_014800605.1 Bacteroidales bacterium
AGGATAGCGACGCCTCGTCGATGCAGATACAGATAGCTCTGCGCGACCTGATAGAATCTGAGGATAAGGGAGCGCCGCTGAGCGATGAGGCTCTGACAGCTGCCCTGGCAGAGAGGGGCTTTGACATAGCGCGACGTACGGTGGCGAAGTATCGCGAGCGGATGGGGCTGCCGGTCGCCCGACTAAGAAAAGAAATGAAGTGATAAAAGAGAGTAAGATTATGCGCGACAGATTTGCCAGTATTGTTTCGATCGCAACTTTCCCGCTGCTGATGCCGACGTATGCGCTTGGCATCGTCTTTCTATGCTCATATATGCGCTTTTTTGATACGGCAATATTGTGGGCGGTTACTGCGGCGACCTTTGTGGTGACGGCTGTGGTTCCGGCGATCGGCATCTACCTTATGTATCGGCTTGGAAAAATTACGGATGTGGCCCTCAACAAGCAGAGCGAGCGATTAGTGCCGTTTGTCGTGACGATTCTGACCTACTTTGCCACGGCTCTGTATTTTGCCCGACTGCACGCGCCCGGCTGGATGTCGGCGTTCATGGTGGGGGCGGCTGTGGCTCTGATAGCGGCGGCGGTCATCAATCTTTGGTGGAAGATAAGCGGCCACTCGATGGGTATGGGCGGGCTGACTGCCTTGGGGCTATTTCTCGCCGTCAAGGGGAGTCTGACAGCGTTCGGCTACCTCCTTCCGTTGGGACTGCTGGTTCTGGCGGGACTTGTCGGTACATGCCGACTGCTCCTCGGGCGCCATACGCTCGGCCAGGTCGGAGCCGGATTCGCCCTCGGATTTGCAGCCATATATATTTCGATGATAGTATAACACATATATAATATAAGAATAGAATGAAACCACTCGTAAGCATAATAATGGGCAGCACAAGCGATCTGCCCGTGCTGAAAAAGACTGCCGACTTCCTGGAGTCGCAGCAGATACCGTTTGAGATGCTCGCACTGTCGGCCCACCGCACACCCCACGAGGTGGAGGAATTTGCCACGGGAGCAGCCGGCCGCGGAGTCAAGGTGATCATCGCAGCAGCCGGCATGGCAGCCGCTCTGCCGGGAGTGATCGCCTCCCTGACCCCTCTGCCGGTGATCGGACTGCCGCTGAGTGCCACCCTCGAAGGTCGCGACGCGTTGCTCTCGATCGTGATGATGCCCCCGGGTATCCCTGTAGCTACTGTCGGCATCGATGCCGGCCTCAACGCTGCTGTCCTGGCAATGCGTATTCTGGCCCTTGGCGATGCTGATATCGCTGCTCGCCTTGATGCCTATTCATGCTCGCTGCGTCAGAAGATCGTAAAGGCCAACCAGGATCTTTCGGAGATAAAATACGAATTCAAGACAAACTGAGACACACATATATATTTAATGTCGGTTTTTGATTATAAACGTCGCGCGACGCGCCCGGTGCGCGTGGGCGACATAGCAGTCGGAGGTGACAATCCGATCCGGATTCAGTCGATGACCAATACTTCGACCATGGATACCGAGGGGTCGGTGGCTCAGACTCTTCGCATAGCTAAGGCCGGTGGCGAGATCGTCAGACTGACGGCTCAGGGTGTGCGCGAGGCAAGCAATCTGGCTAACATTCACTCCGGAGTCAGAGCTGCCGGAGTGACAGTCCCCCTTGTGGCAGACATCCACTTCAATCCCAAGGCGGCCTTTGAGGCTGCCCGCCATGTCGAGAAGGTGAGAATCAACCCCGGTAACTTTGTCGACCCGGGCCGCACGTTCAAGCATCTGGAATATACCGATGAGGAATATGCCGCTGAGATAGAGCGTATAGCTGCTACCCTCGTACCACTGCTTGACCTCTGTCGGGCGAATGGCACGGCTATCCGCATCGGAGTCAATCATGGATCGCTCTCCGACCGCATCATGAGTCGCTACGGCGACACTCCGGCCGGAATGGTCGAGAGTGCGATGGAGTTTTTGCGCATCGCAGAGGCTTACGACTTCCATGATATCATAATATCGATCAAGGCTTCCAATACGGTTGTGATGGTTGAGACTGTGCGCAGACTTGTCAAGGCTATGGAGGCGGAAGGAATGATGTATCCGTTGCATCTTGGCGTGACGGAAGCCGGTGATGGCGACGATGGCCGCATCAAGTCGGCCGTAGGTATCGGAGCGCTTTTGGCTCACGGCATTGGTGATACGATCCGTGTGTCACTGTCGGAAGAGCCTGAGTGTGAGATTCCTGTGGCAAAAGCCCTTGCTGACTACATCACGAGTCGCACAGGTCAGGGAGAGCCCATCGAGGGCACGTATTACGAAGGATATGACTTTGTCGTACCGCAGCGCCGTCAGTCGAGGCTGATTGCAGGTGTAGGTGGAAATGCTTCAGTAGCAGCCTTCGAAGCTGACAGGATAGACGAAGCGCTGACTCACCATATATACGCTGACCAGCCGGCTGCATCCCTTGTCGAAGCGGCCCGTCGTGCCGGCGACAAGATCCTGCTCCTGACCACAAAGCACCCGAATCCAGTCGGTGCTATCGAGGCAGCCATTCATGCCCTGACTGCGGAGGAGATTGACAATCCGATCGTGGTGCGCCTCTGCTACGACGGATCGCTTTCAGCCGATGATGTCATCCTGCGGGCGTCTGCCGATTTCGGCGCTCTGCTGATGGATGGCATGGTCGACGGCATCTCCATCGAGGGCGCGCCGCTCCCTGCCGAGCGCATTGCGTCGCTCGAACTGGATATACTCCAGGCTGCGCGATGCCGCTTCACCAAGACCGAGTTTATCTCCTGCCCGAGCTGCGGTCGCACTCTGTTTGACCTCCAGTCGACTGTGCGAACTGTCAAGGCTGCTGTCTCTCATCTCAAGGGGCTCAGGATTGCCGTGATGGGATGTATCGTCAATGGCCCCGGCGAGATGGCCGATGCCGACTACGGATATGTAGGAGCGGCCGCCGGTAAGGTGAGCCTCTATCGTGGCAAGCAGTGTCTGGAGATGAATATCCCTGCCGAGCAGGCGCTTGACCGACTGATTGAAATTCTGAAAGCTGACGGCCAATGGCACGATCCGGAGTAGAGAGTATCGAGAGCATGACGCTGGCTAACGGACTGCGCGTAGTGGCCCGTCAGGTCAGAGGGGTAGCGGAGTGTTGCGGTGTCGCCATCCTCGCGGGGAGTCGCAATGAGTCTCCTGACGAGCATGGGCTGGCGCACTTCGTGGAGCACACTATATTTAAAGGTACGCATCGACGCCGCTCGCATCACGTCATCAACCGAATGGAGACTGTCGGAGGAGAGCTCAATGCCTACACGACTAAGGAGGAGACATTTGTCTACACGGTTGCCCCAGCGGGCAATCTGGTTCGCTCGGTCGAGCTGCTCGCCGACCTGGTGACCGACTGCACGTTCCCCGACGCGGAGCTCGACAAGGAGCGTGAGGTAGTGGCCGATGAGATCGACTCCTATCTCGACTCGCCGGTCGATGCTGTCTACGACGACTTTGAAGACATGATATTTGTGGGGAATCCCCTCGGCCACAATATTCTCGGCACCAAGGAGTCGATAGCACGTTTCGACAGCCGTGCTTGCAAGCGATGGACTGATCGCCACTATACGGCATCGAATATGGTCTTTTTCTATAACGGTCCTGCATCGGCTGTCAGGGTATTCGCTGCTGTTGAAAAATATTTCTCCCGCCTTAAGCCTACGGCGGAAGTTTCTGCGGTAGTGACGCCGACGGTACGTCCGGAATTCCGTATCAAGAGGTCGATGGATTTTCACCAGGCACACACGCTGATGGGCGTCAGGGTAGGAGGCCTATATGAAAAAGACCGTCATGGGTTGGCCCTGTTTAACAACATCCTGGGAGGTCCCGGGATGAATTCGCGACTGAACGTGGCCCTGCGCGAGCGTCGCGGATTGGTCTACTCCGTAGACTCATCGCTGACGCTGTATGGCGATTGCGGTCTGCTGTCGATCTATTTCGGATGTGATGCCGGCGATGTCGACAAGTGCGCACGCCTTGTGGAGTCGGAGATCAGGCGGCTCGCTTCCGAGCCGCTCAGTCAGCGTGCTATGGCGGCTGCCCGGCGCCAGTATGTCGGGCAGGTTACAGTCGCAGGTGGCAGTATCGAGCAGTCGGCCCTCTCACTCGGCCGTTCCACACTCAGGTCACTTGCATACCCTTCGCCGGCAGCTTTGAGCGAGATCCTCGATAAGATCTCTGGTGACGACATCGTCCGCATAGCCTCTTCACTCCCCCAGCTATCCTCGCTGACATTTATTTGAAGAAAACTGGGATATTTTTTTGCAGAAAGTTTGCAAGAAATAAAATTTAATTGTAACTTTGCACCGCAAATGGCGGGATAGCTCAGTTGGTTAGAGCGTCGGATTCATAACCCGGAGGTCCCGAGTTCAATTCTCGGTCCCGCTACAAAAGACTTAAGGATAGCTCCTTGAGTCTTTTTTGATTATTATCTGCCAACCCCGGATTGATCGATGATAGCTCTCAGATTTCTGCCATACCGCCCCGACGTCCCGACCATGCGTTCGTTTGCAGTGACCCCCTTAGGGGGTGTCGCGATAGAGGTGCGTCAGGATGGTGCGATCGTCTCGTTGACGCTCTGTGCCGAGTCGGGCGATGGTGATACTGATCTGTTTGTGCCTATCATTCATCAGGTAGTCAGTGCGATAACGGATTTAAAGCGAACGGCGGAGATTGCGGTAGCTCCCTGTGCTGAGGGGCTCCAACTCGATGTGCTAAAGGCTATTGCGACGGTGCCGCGACTGTCGCTCTCCTCATATTCACACATTGCCCGACTGGCGGGTCGACCCGGGGCGGTGCGCGCGGTGGCGTCGTGCGTCGGTCGCAATCCCGTGCCGCTGATAGTCCCGTGTCATCGTGTAATCCCGCTGTCGGCCGGGAAGCAGCTCAGCAGAGCCCTTGCCAGTCCGCGGCTCTTGGGAAATTATACCCCTGATCCCCGCCTTAAGGCCGAAATTCTGCGCATGGAGGGCTATTTTGAAGTTGAAAATTTGCCATCTATTAATTTTTTATCGTAATTTTGTGACATCATTGCGCTACACATGGTTTCTTAATTACGATTTGTAAGGTGAAAGATAAAATACGTTTCAGTTCAAAACTTGGATTGATAGCTGCGACGGTTGGCTCAGCCGTCGGACTTGGAAATATATGGCGCTTTCCGGCCGAGACGCAGGAGAATGGAGGAGCGGCGTTTCTGCTCGTCTATCTCGTCTGTGTCTGTGTGCTTGGCATCCCGGTGATGCTTGCCGAGTTTACCGTCGGCCGGTCAGCACGAGCTGATGCGATACATTCGTTTCAGAAATTGACTCCGGGAAAGCCCTGGTGGATAGTGGGAGCTATCGGAGTCGTGGCCTCATTCCTCATTTTGGGATTTTATATGGTTGTCTCCGGGTGGACTCTCGAGTATCTTGTGGCTTCTGTCGACGGCTCACTTTTCAAGGCTGAAGCGCCTTGTGAAGCTGTCGATTTCGGAGTCAAGATGCAGGAATATGTGCAGACGGATGTTCGCCCGATTCTCTTTACGCTGAGTATGTTAGTGCTGAATGCCGTGGTGCTCTGGCGCGGAGTGACCAAGGGAATTGAGCGCCTCTCCAATATCCTGATGCCGCTGCTTTTCCTGCTATTGATAGTATTCTGCTGCGTGTCGCTCACATTGCCGGAGGCGTCGGAGGGACTGAAATATTTCTTTACGCCTGACTTCAGCAAGATCGACGGCCCGGTCATCGTCAACGCTCTCGGTCAGGCATTCTTCTCTCTGAGTCTGGGACTCGGAATCCTGATAACGTATGCATCCTATTACCCAGGCACTACGAGTCTGGGTCGCACGGCCGTGACAGTCTCGATGCTGGATCTGGCCGTAGCTATCCTTATGGGTATGATAATATTTCCCGTGGTAACCACATTCGGCATCGGCGACGGCGACTCGTTGCGCGGCGGCACGCTCGTCTTTGTCACTATCCCTGAGGTGTTTACCCGCATGCAGTGCACTCGTCTTTGGTCGTCGCTCTTCTTCTTGCTGATCAGCGTGGCGGCTCTGACATCGACCATATCGCTCGGCCAGGTAAGCGTGGCTTTTTTGCAAGACGCGTTCCGCTGGTCGAGGCATAAGGCCATCACCTGCCTCTTCCTCCTGCTATTACCGATCAGCGTGGCTTGCTCGCTGTCGCAGGGGTCGTGGAATGACTTCAAACTGATGGGCAACAATATCTTCGATTTCCTCGATAACTTTGCCACCAACTGCCTGCTCCCGTTAGGCGCGATGCTGCTCTGCATATATATCGGATGGGTGCTACCCAAAAGTACGCTCATCGACCAGCTGACCAACCGGGGCGCTCTACGCGCACCCTGGGCACCTGCCGTCGTGCTGGCGATAAAGTATCTCGCCGCGCCGCTTATTTTCGTCATCCTCATCTCTAATTTCCTATGAGTCTGTTAAATCCTAAGCGAAGCCTTGTCGATGGGTCAGCGTTGCTGATAGTAGTGATAGCGGCGGTTTGTGGCGTGACGATGTGCAGCCGGAGCGGTGAGCATGAAGCGGAAGTGCCCGCGACTGTAATCGAGTTCGCACCCGATACAGTCGTAAAAGCAGTTGCTACGGACACCATCCGGAGCCCAAAGAGACGTAAAGCTCGCGCTCCGAAGTCGCCGAAAGTCTACCCGGAACGAAGTCCGCTCGACGAAAAGCTCTGAAAATTCCGGCTGATATTGCAATTAAGCGGCTTATTTTGTACTTTCGTAGTGATTTCCAACACTACGAAAACGATGAAACATAAGTATCTTTCAACCGCTCTCGCTGTCATGCTTGGCGCGTCGGCTCTGACAGTCGATGCGGGGCGAATCGTAATAATCCACACCAACGACACTCATAGTCAGATAGATCCCAATTCCGATAATCTTGGCGGCGTGGCTCGCCGTAAGGTGCTGATCGACAGCATCCGCTGTGCCGAGCCCAATGTCCTGCTCGTAGATGCGGGGGATGCCGTGCAGGGTACGGTGTATTTCAACCTCTTCAAGGGTGAGGTCGAGGGTAAGGTGATGAACGAACTCGGTTACGACTATGCCATCCTCGGCAACCACGAGTTTGACAACGGCGTCGAAGCGCTCGCCGACTATCTGAGCAATATCAATGCGCAATTCATCTCGACCAACTATGACGTCGATGGCACTCCGCTCGCTCAGTATATCACACCCTATAGCGTGGTTGATATCGCGGGAAAGCGTATCGGTCTGATCGGCATCAATGTAGACCCTGTCGGCATCATCGACCCGGAACGTTGCGAGGGAGTTAACTTCCTCGACGTATTCAAGGCGGCCAACTCCACAGCATGGCATCTGAAGCATAACGACAAAGTCGACTATGTAGTGGCGCTCACCCACATAGGCTACAGTTATGAGAATATGGTCGACGACCTCGACCTCGTGGAGCAGGGTGCGAATATTGATGTAATCATCGGCGGCCACAGCCATACCCGCCTGCAGCCCGGCTCTAACGACGGCACCCGCTACGACTCGGAGCGTCATCCCGTGCTGATCACGCAGACCGGTAGCTCAGGCCTCTATCTCGGAGTAGTCACCATCGACACCGATAACTCATCTGTCTCGGCTGAGCTCATCCCGGTCGACAAGCGCCTGGACGCCGATATCGACCACGACTTCGCAGAGATGCTCAAGCCGTATCGCCATGGAGTCGACTCGGTCAAGAGTATAGTCATTGGTAAGAGCCGCATCGTCTCCGACCGATATGGCGACGTTTTGCTGAACTTTGTCAGCGATTTCGTGGCTGACCGTGGCCGCCAGCTGGTCGACGATGGCAAAATAGATTTTGCAGTAGCCAATCGTGGCGGAATCCGCAACGGTATAGCCAAGGGCAATGTCACTCAGGGCACGGTGATGGAGATGTTCCCGTTTGCCAATCATGTGCAGGTGCTTGAAATCTCGGGCCGCGACCTGCTTGACATGCTTGAGGTCAATGTTGAAAAGAAGAGAGTCGGGTTCAGCGAGGGGCTGAGAGTGCTCGTCAATGCTGATGAGACACAGCTTGTGGCAGCCACACTCAATGGCAAGCCTATCGACCCTGACCACATCTATCGCATCGCGACGATCGACTATCTGGCCAATGGCGGCGACTACATGACACCTCTGAAGCGAGGCAAGTCGGTAGCTATCAGCGAGAGACTCATCTGGGAAGATATGGTAGAATATATCAAGTCACTGAAAAATAAGACTATAACAGCACCGACGACTCCCCGTATATCAATTGATAAAGAGATACGCCGATGAGACTCCGCCTTGTTTCCGCACTTGTGGCAGTCGGTGTTGCTGCGACAGCACGTGCCAACTATTTCCCGGCGCTGGTAGAGTCGCCGGAGTGTCAGCAGTGGGTTGATTCGGTCTTTTCCACTCTGACCCCCAAGGAGCGAGTCGCTCAACTCTTTGTCCCGTTTGTCGAGCCGACCAAGGGGGAGCAGAGCCGCGCGCTGATCAAGCGGTATGTCAGCGACAATCATGTCGGAGGCCTGATATTCCGAAAAGGGTCGGTGGGCGAGTATGCCCGCATGATCAATTACGCCCAGTCACTTGCCGACGTTCCGGTCATGATGACATTTGACGGCGAGTGGGGTTTGGCGATGCGCATTCCCGAGACACCTAAGTTTCCCTACAACATGGCTTTAGGAGCCATTACCGACTACAGCCTGCTCGACGAGTATGGAGCCGAGGTTGCCCGCCAGTGTCGCGACCTTGGTATTCACGTCGACTTCGCACCGGTCGCGGATGTCAACCTCAATCCGTCCAACCCGGTCATCGGACGACGCTCGTTTGGCGAGGATCCTGAGAGAGTGGCTGAGGCGGTTGTTGCTTTCAGCCGCGGAATGGAGGGCGCCGGAGTGATCTCCTGCGCCAAGCATTTCCCCGGACATGGCGACACCTCAACCGATTCGCATAAGACGCTCCCCGTGGTCGACCATTCGCGTGAGTTCCTGATGGCGAATGATCTGCTCCCCTTCCGCAAGTATTTCGAGTCGGGGCTGTCGAGTGTCATGGTCGGACACCTCTCCGTGCCGGCTCTTGACTCGACCATGACTCCGGCCTCAATGTCGCAGGCCATCTCGACCGATCTGCTTAAGGATGAACTTGGCTTCAAGGGACTTGTATTCACCGACGCCCTCGAGATGAAAGGGGCGAGCCGCCAGGAAAACAACTGTGTCACTGCGCTTCGTGCCGGTGCAGACCTGCTGCTCGGCTCGGGAGCTCCCGTGGCTGACATCGCTGCCGTAGAGCAGGCCGTGGCCGACGGGCGTCTCAGCCGCGAGGAGATTGATAGCCGATGTCGTAAGGTGCTCGCCTACAAGTGGGCGCTCGGACTGCGTGGCAAGCAGCAGACCATAGATCTCAACGGACTGACCAAGCGACTTAACACACAGTCGGCAAGCGACTTGATAGAGCGACTTACCGCTGCCTCAATTACGGTCGTCGACAATACCGAGGGGCTCCTTCCGCTCTCTACCAGCCAGTCGATTGCGGTAGTGAATCTCGGCGCTCAGAGCAAGAATGACTTTTCTGAGGTGGCATCGCGCCATGCTGATGTCGACACATATTCATCAGCAGACGCTCCGCTTTCGGCGACCACACTTGACGCCATAGCCAGACATGACGTGGCCTTAGTCGCCGTTTATAACGACAAAGCACAGACAGTCAGCAATCTGGCGTCAATTGCGGCGCGCTGTAATGTAGTGCCCGTATTGTTCATGACCCCCTATAAGGCGATGGCTTTCAGGGCTACACTCGCCGAGGTACCTGCGTTTGTGATGGCCTACGATGCTAATTCGGTGGCATATCGGGCAGCTGCCGATGCTGTTTTTGCCGGCAACGCGGTGTCGGGCAGACTCCCCGTGTCAATGCCCGGGGTAGCTCCCCTCGGAGCGGGCGTAAGCTATCCCGCTATGCGGCTGTCATTCTCCAATCCGTCGGCCGTCGGAATTGAGCCCTGGCTCGTCGACTCAGTAGATGCCATAATGAAGCCGGCGCTGACGGCAGGAGCATTCACCGGCGCCCAGGTGATGGTGGTCAAGGATGGCAAGGTGATCGTGGACAAGTCATACGGACGCACTTCGACCTCTCCGGAGTCGGCTGTCGTCAACGGCTCGACACTCTTTGACATAGCCTCAGTGTCAAAAGCTGTCGGCACGCTCCCGGGCATCATGCTCGCACGCGACCGCGGACTGCTCGACCTCGACGCCCCGCTGAGCTGTTATATCCCGCAGTTGGCCGGTACCCCTAAGGCTGATATCACCGCGCGTCAGTTGCTATTCCACGAGAGCGGACTGCCAGCCACGCTGGATATGTACCGCCTGATGATGGATCCTGATTCATACACCGGGACGCTGATCCGCGGAAAGGCCATCGCACCGAATACGATAAAAATAGCGCGCAATGCCTACGGCCACAACGGAGCCACCATGCGTCGCGATATTGTGTCAAAGAGTTCACCCGGATCCGGAGGTGTCAGGATCGGCAATGACCTATGGGCACTCGATTGCGCCTATGACACGATTATGGGGCGCATCTATGATATCCCGCTGAAGTCGCAGAGTTTTCGCTATAGCTGTCTTAACTTCTGCCTGCTCATGGACATAGAGCAACGCCTGACTCACACACCCCACGACCAGTGGGTCGCTGAAAACATCTTTGAGCCTATCGGTGCCTATACGGCTTGCTACCGGCCTCTCGACAAATATCCCGTAGAGCGAGTCGTAGCCACGGAGAAAGACAACTACCTGCGCCGACAGCTTCTGCGCGGATATGTCCATGACGAGTTGGCTGCTTTCTCGGGTGGTGTGCAGGGCAACGCCGGTCTCTTTGCCTCGGCTGCGGACATCGCCAAGTATAGCCAGATGCTGCTCAACGGCGGCTCCTATGGCGGAGCGCGTGTGCTGTCGCCGGCCGTCGTCGCGGAGTTTACTCGCACTGTCTCTCCCACATGCCACCGCGGACTCGGCTTTGACCGGCCGAACCTCGTAAATCCCGCCAAGAGTTCTACGATCGAAGAGGTTTCGGCCTCGACATTCGGCCATACGGGATTCACAGGCACCTGCTTTTGGGTCGACCCGGACAATAAACTGATATATGTGTTTTTGAGCAATAGAGTCTGTCCGTCGCGCGACAATTCGGCATGGTTCAGCCAGAAGGCGAGGTCGCGTGTGCAGTCAGTGATCTATAAGGCTATATCATTATAAATTAGGACAATGAGTAATATGTCATCCATACATCGGACCTATGAGGCTGTCAAGCCATATCTCCGCCAATTTTTTGCCCTCTACTTAGGGTGGATTGCCCTTTTTGTGGTGGCAAAAATAGCGTTCATGCTATTCTATCACGAGCTGTATGCCGGCTGTACGCTCGGCGAGCTGTTCGGCGCGCTTATACACGGATTGCGACTCGATATGGCAACGGCCGGCTACCTCTCCGCCATCCCGGCTCTGCTGCTTGTGGCTCAGCCATGGATTCGGTCAGTGCGCGTCATCAGGATATGCGTTAAGGCCTATCTTGCTGTCATGGTGCCGATTGTGGTGCTGATACTGCTGGCCGACATGGTGCTCTATGGTTACTGGGATTTCAAGCTTGACGTCACTCCGGTCTACTATTTCTTGAGTTCTCCGAAGTCGGCCATGGCGAGCGGCTCGATATGGATGGTTGCGGGTGGCCTCCTGCTCTGGGTAGCCCTGTCCTACGGAATTTGGCGACTGTTAGTCAAGTCGCTCGGTCTCCGGCATTTGAAGCCGACTGTGGAGCATCGCGGTCGGTTATCGACTATCATGCTGCTGCTTGCTGCCCTGCTATTCATCCCGATCCGGGGTGGCTTCGGCGTGGCTACAATCAACCTCAGTTCAGCCTTTTTCTCCAGCAACATGCGACTGAATCATGCTGCCGTCAATCCGGCGTTCAGTCTGCTCTCATCGGCCACTCATCAGCAGCATTTTGAACAAATGTTTCGTTTCATGCCTGCTGAGGATGCTTCAGTCATCTTTGCACGGACGGCAGACAAAACACGCTCGCAGGCAGCCGACAGCTTGCTCAACACACCGAGGCCGGATGTCTACATCATCATACTCGAGAGCTTCTCCTCGCATCTGATGCCATCGCAGGGAGGCCTCCCTGTGGCGACCTCGCTCGACTCGATAGCTTCAGAGGGGCTCCTCTTTACGAATGCCTACGCATCGTCGTTCCGCACCGACCGCGCCATCACGGCAATACTCAATGGATTTCCCGCGCAACCCAACACATCGCTCATGAAGTATCCGGAAAAGACGCGCCACATCCCGTCGCTTGCCTCGTCGCTTGCCGAAGCGGGCTACACCAACCACTACTATTATGGCGGCGATGCCTCGTTTGCCAATAAGAAGAGCTACCTGCTCAATACCGGCTACACCGCGATCACCACGCAAGATGATTTCCCCACGTCCTATCGGAGCGCCAAGTGGGGTGTGACTGACGACAAGCTCTTTGAGCGTGCGCTCAGCGACATCATCTCCGACGATGGCAGCTGTCCGACATTTACTGTCATTCAGACTCTTAGCAGCCATGAGCCGTTCGACGTGCCATACAATGATCCGGTGTATGGCGACGTCCCCGAGCTCAATGCGTTCCGTTTTACCGACAAAACTCTCGGCGCATTCATCAACGGACTGCATGACTCTGACCGTTGGGGCGATGCGCTGATAGTGATAGTGCCCGACCACTATGGCTGCTATCCGCCGATTGAGGATCCGATGGACGTCAAGATGCGCCATCACATACCGATCGTGTTTACAGGTGGCGCCCTCAATCGGTTCGGCCGTATTGATACTCCTGTGTCGCAGGTCGACATCGCTACAACGCTTTTGGATGCTCTCGGCCTCGACAAGTCTCGCTACGACTTCGGACGCAACATGCTCGACGATGAGATCGCGCACTTTGCCTACTGCTCGACCCCCTCATACGTGGCGCTGGTCGACACGGCGGGCGTGTCATCTATATATAATGTCGAATTTGGTCGTTTTGACGGGTCGGACGGCACAGCGCAGACTGACTCGATACTTGGTGCTTACGTGCAGACTCTCTATGACCGCCTGAGTGAACTCTAAATTCCTACTGCTATGCTCGATACGCTTGCTAAAATTGATGGTGATATTTTTCTGTGGTTTAACGGCCACACGTGTGACTATGTCGACTCCTTTTTCTGGATGTTCTCCGGCAAGATCGTATGGGCCGGCCTTTATGCAGCAATCATTGTGGCACTCTTCCGCCGCTTTGGCTGGAGAGTGGCCGTCGGGATGTTGATTGGCATCGGCATCATCATCGCTCTCTCTGACCAGATTTGCGGCAACTTTGCGCGGCACACTTTCGAGCGGCTCCGGCCGTCGAATCCAATGAATCCGTTCTCGGAATTCGTGCATGTCGTAAATGGCTATCGTGGAGGTCCGTACGGATTTCCGTCATGCCATGCAGCCAACTCGTTTGCGCTGGCAACATTCGTCATGCTTGTATTCCGATACCGATGGCTGACGGTGGCAATGTATCTGTGGGCACTACTGACAGCCTACAGCCGACTTGTGTTGGGAGTGCACTATCCGGGCGACCTCTTTGTCGGGGCACTCGTCGGGTCGCTTGTCGCCTGGCTGACCTACGTTGCGTGCCGGATGGTCTATCGCCGGAGATTTAGTGGCCGTCCCGGTTTTGCTGACGGGCTTCACCCGGAGTTAAAGGGGGAGTGTCAGTGGCTGATAATAGGGGCGATGGCCGCGACAATTGCCATCATGGCCATGATGGCAATTTAGATAGAATGTAATATTTAGAACTTTGAATATATAAAACGAGAGATGGGGGCGGCGAGGAGGGCTCCGAGGGAGTCTGCGGCGAGATCGGCTATTTCGCATCCGCGGCCCATCGCCATCCAGAGCTGAAGCAGCTCGATCAGTGCGCCTGCGGCGATGGCGATACCGGCGGCTAAGAGCGTAAACTTTCGGGTAGGCACTCGACGCGCTGATTGGCCTCTGTCGAAGACGATAGCTCCCGTCAGGGCGGCAAACATTATTCCGTGGACTACCTTGTCGGCGCCAGGGAAGGGTTCGGTGAAGTCGTCGGGCATAGGCTGGGGCACCAGGGTCAGGTAGAGGATCAACAGGGAGATAACTGTGGTCAGTGACCATGGCGGGAGCAGGGCAGGGAGGCGCTTCATATTGTTCTATTTTTCTGCAAAGTTGGTAAAATTTATTCAGCTCGGAAAATTCTTATTAATTTTGTCGACAGATAATGAGTATCAGAGTGAGGCTACATCTTAGAAATATCGTGTTGATGTTGTCATTATTTGCCGGCGCCATCG
>JAAVFS010000034.1 GCA_014800605.1 Bacteroidales bacterium
AATTGAGGATATATCAAAAGATGAAGAGGGAGTGAAGCGAGCTTCATGACCGATAACTATTTTGATACAGACCAATTTACAGCCATAGATAGTATGAAAGATTAAAATTGACAGCTACTTTGCGCTTAATATCGTTTAATTATCAACAGTTACTTATAATAAATGTGCGGGCAGCCCGTGAAGGCGATGCCCGCACATTTGTATTTTCCGGTTTTCGGGTTTTATTGTATATTTGCAATCGACTATGGATCGGATTCTACTTTTTGCCACATCATCAGAGCTCATACGCGTCCCGGCCAGATCGCTTGTCTGCGTACGTGCCGACGGCAACTACTCAGCCGTGCGTCTGGCTGATGGCAGCGAGTATTATCTCACCATGCAGTTAGGGCAGATAGAGCGCCGCATAGCGGAGCAGTCAGGCGCAGACGACAATGAGTTTATCCGTATCGGTAAGAGCTTGATAGTCAATCGAGCGTTTATTGTGTATATTAACCATACCCGTCAGAAGCTCGTCTTGTCCGACGGCCGCACATTCCGCTTCGAGGAGTCGGCGTCGCGCGAGGCCCTGCGCTCTCTGAGGGAATATATCGAATCAATCAGCAATGAGTAATAAGGGACACGATATAGATGATGACGAGATAAGAATAATATCGTCACAATCTGCTCGGCAGGCATATAAGCCGGTCAATGCGGCCCGCAAGCGCAAGCCTCTGTGGAGCGTCATCGGGATGGCGTGTGTTGTGATTGTGGCAGTCGCTATCTTCTTTCTTATCAAGGGATGTGGTGTCTCGCAGCAAGTAGAGGAGGCTGAGTATCCCTCTGTCGTAGAGTCGCCACCTGCTGAGCTCCTTACTGATACCGTTGCCTCTCAGCGCGAAAATGAGGTAGTGACAGAAGCCATACAGCCAAAGGGGCATATCGAGATGTGCGATACTACGATCGCTGGCGCTCGGCTGACGGTCTACACCCCGGTCGGCGCTACTCCCGAGCTTGCCATAGGAATTGATCTGCTGGCTGATACGACTGTGCTGATGGCTTTTCAGGCCGCTGATGTGCGCGCCGACAATGGTCAGATAGTCAGTGCATTCGTAGAACATGGACGCTTGATTTCGACAGGCCAGTCGAAGGCCGGATTCTGCGCCATAATTGATGGTAAGATCACACTCGGTGTAGCTGATGTCACACAATATTTTGAACAGGCCCTGAACAGCGGCGGCTATTTCTTCCGCCAATATCCTCTTGTAGTCGGCAATCAGGTCGTCGAAAACAAGCCCAAGGGGCGCTCTCTGCGCAAGGCTCTCGCCGAGCTCAACGGGCGTGTCGTCATTGTAGTCAGTCGCAATGAGCTGACATTCGGTGAGTTTTCAAATGCGATGGTGGATATGGGAGTCACGACGGCCATCTATCTTGTCGGCTCCAGGAGCTACGGCATTGTGCGCCTGAGCGATGATGATGTCGTGGAATACAATCTCAACGCCGGCAAGAAATATCCGGAATACACTAATTTTATAGTCTGGAAATAGCAGTTTATACACTACGGGAGGGGGTTCATACAATGCGGCTCAAAATGCTTTAATCCGGCTCGCGGATAAGCTACTTTTGTAAAAAAAGTAGCAATGCACCTGTTTCATCGTATTATTCTATGCGCTTTTCTGCTCTTGGCTCTCTTGTCGGCGAGCTGCCGTGGTAGCGCTGTCATGCCCGGGTCTGACGAGGCTCCGGTCAACTCCATCTATTACTGGAAAACTGTGTTCAGACTTGATTCGGCAGAATACGATTTCCTCCGTCGCCATGATATCGGGCAGATATATCTGCGTATGTTTGATGTCTGCAAGGATCGGGATTACAATAAGAAATGGAGTGTAGTCCCTAACGCCACGATGCGCTTCGAGGAGTGCGACTCGGCAGGGGTGCCGGATCCGCGTCTATCGGAGTTGCGTTTTACCCCGGTCGTCTATATCACCCTCGATGCTCTCAGAGAGATGGACGGGCGTGAGGGAGTGCTCGCAGGGCTGATCGTAGAGCGGGTGGCCAATATGTGCAGTTACAATGAGCTACCCAATGTCAGTGCATTACAGCTCGACTGCGACTGGACTGCTTCGACCGAAAGGAGCTACTTCGATCTATGCCGTGCAGTCAAGGACGAAATCTGCGAGCGCGACCTGCCGTGGAAGCTGAGCTCTACGATACGGCTTCACCAGCTTGGCCGCGACGTTCCGCCCGTCGACAAGGGGGTACTGATGGTCTACAACACCGGCCAATTTAATGACCCGGATGAGACCAATTCTATCTTGGAGATTGACGATGTCCGCCCATACGTCGGCAAGCTTGGCAGCTACGGACTCCCGCTCGATGTGGCATACCCGGTCTATGGCTGGCAGCTCATCTTCCGCGACCGCCGGTTTATCGGTATCACCTCCGGGCTTGATCTCGCCGACACCTCAAAGTTTGAGCAAGAGGATACGAACAGCTATCGAGTCAAGTACAATGCATCTGTCGCACAGGATCACCGCTTGCAGCACTATGACCTCGTGCGTAATGAGCTGTCATCATATTCTGATGTAATGAGGGTTAAAGTTCTCATTGATTCCAAGCTGTCGGGTCGCCGTCACTCAAATATTCTATACCATCTTGATTCTGAACTACTCTCAAATTTTTCCGACGATGAAATCGACTCTCTTTACTAATGCTGCGCTTGCTGTCGCGATCTCTTTCGCTGCCCATAGGGCTGAAGCGTGCGGTCCTTACTATGACGATATTCCGACACCCAGCTTTATCGAGCCACTTGCCGACTATAGTGTATATGATTTCCGCCAGAGAGAGAATCTCGAGCAGTGGCGCGCCCTGACGTCAACGGATATCCCCCTCGAGGATATTAAAAAAGTGGTATATAAAGCTCCGCTCAAGGAGTTTCTTGATTCGGTCAAGGCTACTGACACACCGGCATCCAATCGGTTCTACTCTTATCTGCGAAATACACACGACAGCGAGGCTATCGAGTTCCTGACGCTTGCCAAGGAGCTCGAGACATATCGCATGGAGCTGCAGTCGCCTTGGTATTACCCGGTCTCGCGCGAATACAAGACCGAGACCGACGCCCTCAATAGCTTCACCGACCGCTGTTTGGCCTATAGCGGTACGCGCTTCAGCGACCGCTATGGCCTCCAGGCAGTCAGAGCGCTATTCGCCTCGCGACAGTATGAGAGATGTATCGCCCTCTACGACTCTATCTATGCCGACGTGCCTGCCGACAATCTGTTCAAGCGGATGTCGCTTGACTATGTCGTCGGATGTAAGGCAAATCTCGATGATGGAAATAACTATGACGACTATTTTGACATGACGGGCGACGTGCTGTCAATCAGGGATAAGGACGGGCTCATAAGGAGTATGGGTATCAATGGTAATGCTCCGGGATGGATAGACTATATCCGCCGCGAATTTGACAGCATCGACAGCCTTGACTTATGGAATGCTGCAAAGCATTGTGCGACAAATGATAATGTGACGAATAAAGGCGACTGGTATTATATCCTCGCCTATCTCGCCGGCGAGAAGTTCGGCAATACCCACGATGCTCGCCGATATGTCGACGCTGCACTCCGGGAGAAATTTGCATTTGATGATTTCAGGGATCAGGCTCGTGCTTATCGCCTCAAAGTCAGCGGACGCACGGCCGATATGTCGACTTTGCTCGACGACCTGCGATGGATTGAGACAAAGATTACTCCGGACTCAAAGGACATGCATTTCTGGTCACGAATACTGCTAAATGCTGTTCACACGGAGTGGGTGCCTGCACTGTGGGATCAGGGGCGCTATGCCGATATGGCTCTGCTTTGCAATTATGCCGATAATATCGAGATTGTCAAGGACTCAACCGGCTATGGATTCTGGCCTTATAACGAGATAATTCCTTTTGGAACTCTTCCGCAGGCATGGAAGGAAAAAGCGCGGACTGCATTTGAGCGCCATCAGTTTAGCAACCTGTCATTCCGACTGCTTGAATCGCTAAAATCCAAGGATATAGCTCGGATAAAGAGTGAATTGCAGCAATCGACCCCATTATATCGCCATCTTAAGCGGTATAGCGGCCTGTCGACTGATTTCCTCAATGAACTCGCCGGGACGCTCGCTCTGCGCGAAGGTGATTATCGGATGGCTGTCGACTATCTTTCACACGTCAGCAAGCGCTACCTTGAGGGGATGAGAGTCTATGATGAGAATTATCTTTCGCGTAATCCGTTCTATCTCGCTGACGATCGAGTGAAATATTGCGATGCGGCAAAGTCACCGATTTTCCGGGAGCTGGCCCTTGACTCCGGACGGCTGCCTGACTCTTCGCCCGACAACAAGCTGCTATTCGCGCGCAGAATGATTCAGTTGGACAATCTTGCGCGCACATCCAAGTCGGCCGATGTCAAAGCTATGGCTCAATTTCTGTATGCAAAGGGACATTTCAACTCGTTTGAGCGCAGCTGGGCTCTCACGCAATACTGGAAGGGAGTATATTGCGGTATATATTATCCGTTTATACTGTTAGATGAGGACTATAGGTTCTTTTTGGCCGCCGGACGCTGCTTCCGAAGTCTCTACGACTATGAGCGGAGTGACTACCCTGACTATGTCAAGAGCCTTTACACCATGCGGCTACACGATATAATGGAATCAGATGCATCCGATGAAGTCAAGGCGCAGATTGCTTACCTCTCCTACAATGAAGATAAAGTCAACCGCTATTACGTTTATACCCGTATCGGCAACATAATCCGTACCCACTGCGATGGCCTCACCGACTGGATCTACCCCGGAGCCGAGTATTTTCAATAGGTCGTGACGGATAGGGCCCGCCAGTAGGGCGGTTGACTCGGAGTGCGTGGTATATAGATCGCTTCAGCACTGACGTAGATATTGTCCTCAAGATGCAGCTCCTTGATTAGCTCTGAGGGAATAGTGACATCACGCACCGACCTCTGCCCCGATGAGCTTCGACTGATCGGACCTGACAGGGACTTCAGAGCCGGGCAGCTGTCTGGCGAGATGGCTTCGGAGATGCTTATCGGTCGGCGTCGGCTATCGGTCGTGCGATAGAAATACAGTTCCATCGGGGTGTTAAGCTCTATCCCGTCGGCTATCTCTGAGGGGAGTAGCCCCGGCTCAAGCTCAGGACCGGCAGTGTAACTGAACGATCCGTCATTGTTTTTCCTATAGACCACGATGCAGATATGGTTAAAGTGGCGTCTGGCCTCGGCTATGTCGACCGCTCGGATGTTGATGGCGCGTCGGGTGCCGGATGAGTCGCGGTATAGTCGGAATGTGACAGTCTGCCCGAGGGCAACCTGAGTGTCGGTGTCGGCGATCACTGAATCGCTCTTGCCGGCGCACTGTATTGTCAGCGGTTCGAGCCCTGTCACGATTCCGTAGTAGAGCGGCAGAGAGTCAAACTCAGGACGGTCTACCGGGCGAAGCGATACCAGGCTCCCGGCTGAGTCAAATCTGACTTCGAGTGTCGCTCCCGGTTTCAGGCGGGCTGCTACCGGCCATGTGCGCGTGTCTACGCTGATCCCCTTTGAGCTTCCGGCGGAGAGCTTTAGGTGGCTGTCTCCGACCTCTATGACTGACATTGCCTGAGCAGGCAGGTTGCTGTAAATCAGTTCGAGGGCTTCAGTGGCCAAGGTGTGATAAAGTAGTTCGTTTGTGGCCGACGCTATGGCGTTTGGGTCTATCGTGGCTGCTATAGCTCCGTAGCGTGCCGATGGCTCGGCAGCGATGGATTCGAGCGAGTCGGTGTAGAGCCGAAGCTCGAGAGCGGCGCTGTCGTCGTTACCCTCGAAGTGGAGTAGTTGAGCCATCGATAGACGAAGCGACTGGATATCAGGGTCGTCGGTATTGCATCGGATCAGCCCGAGAGCGATCATACCCATCTTCTGCATCCGTGGTTTCAGGATCTCGGCGAAGTCAAGCCAGAAGCGGGCCGACCTGATATCGAAGCGTCGTGCCAGAGCGCAGAGTCTGTCTACGGCAGTATCTTCACATTCGGCCCATGAGAGTAGCATTGCGCGCCGGCGCTCCAACTCTTCGTCAGCGCCTCCGGGCATCGCCTCGGCAATGACATCAAAGGCGCGAATCAGGGCCGGCAGAAGATAGGCAAATCGCGGCAGGTCATTCTTGACCACGCTGAAGCATCGGCTCATGGCGCGGCTCGCCAGTGAGGGGCATTGCCGTCCGTCTGGTGATGGATGAGGGCGAAAATCCTCTGCACGCAAATATGAGGAGTCCCACTGGAGGAAGAATTCCGGGAAGCGCCATTCCTCACTGCCTGACAAGGCTCGCAGAGCCATCCCGAGCATCGACGAGTGCCGCCGCGAGGCAATGTGCATCGAGCAGTTGGCGGCGTAGAGTGTCAGTAGCTCGATAGCGTTTTTAATATCTTCAGTTTCAAGTGCTTTGCGTGTCAGCAGATAGAATGTGTCGCGCATGATCTCCATCTTTGTCTCGCGTGTGGCAGGCACGAGTTCTATCAGACTTGACAGCTCGCCGGCCTGGGGCGAGTCGACTACGCGTGCGAGAGCCGCTACAGCCAGCGATACGGGCTGCGATCCGTCGGTCGCAGTCGTCTTGATGTCTTCGGGCCGCAGCGTGCGGGGATCCCAAAGGCGCAGAAAGCGTGCAAAATTGAAGTCGGGATATCGTCGCGAGACTCTGACCGCCATGCGCAGCATCAGCGAGTGGACGCGAGATGGTCTCGGCACGGTCAGCGCAAGGTAGTCGGCAAGAACACGGCGCGCGGCCGCCGACTCCAGCGATGTATAGCACGCGCGTAGATATCGGTAGAAGATCAGAGCCACCATCTCATGCAGTCGCGGGTCGACCGGCTGACTGCAAAGCATGGCGCGCACCTTATCGTAGGCCTCCGCCTCGTGGCCGTCTCTGAGCGAGAGCTCCTCGATCTCCCTGAGCTGCGTATAGCCGGAGAGCGAACTGTTCCGGATCGAGCGCTGACGGGCTGCCTGTCGGTCGGATAGCTGGTGTTCGGCGGTAAGAGTATTGATACGCTCTTCTATTTCAGCAATGTAGGCTGTGACTCCGACCTTCTGACATTCCTCCAGGATGTCGAGGTAGATGTCGATTAGGAGTGCGCTGACAGCCGACTCGTCACACTCACCGGATGCAAGGAGCTCCTCACCCAGACGGCGTGCCCCCTGGAAGTCGGCCTTGCGGCGCAGTTCGTTGATCCGTTCGATAGGTGTCATTTAGGTAGGTCGGAGTGGGGGCTGACGAGCAAAGTTGCCGTCGGTAGCGAGATGCTGCTGACGGTTATGGTGGGAGCTACGTTGCGGAGTGTCTTGACGATGGCCTGTGCATATCCCTGATAGGGCTGCCGGTTGCGGACATGATAGCCCGTAAGATCTTTGGGATCGGCAGTGCCGGTGGCAAGTATCTCTCCATTAGGCGTCGAGGTGAATGACAGGATGCCGGTAGCATGCGGGCATACTGTCCCGATCTCATCGACAACAGATGCGGTGACGTAGATCAGGTCGTAGTCGGCATCGTCCGCCGGATACCGCTTGGCTTCGAGCTTTATGGCGGCTGGATCGCCGGCAGTCGACAGTGTCTGTTCAACCACTTTCGTGCCGGATGTGTCGAACGCCTCGGCGCGGAGCGTCCCGGCCTCGTAGGGGAGGGTGAAGATGGCCTTGTATTCAGTGCTTTCGTCGACCTTTTTGGTCTCGATAGCTGTGTCGTTGAGGTAGAGTGTCACTGAGGGGATGGTAGTGGCTACTTCAACTTCGATCGGGTTCCCTTCATGTCCGGGCCAGGTCCATGAAAACTCAGCCGGATAGTTACCCCAAAGGGTCTCGCGGATCTCGCCGCGGTAGCCGTTCGGCTCACGTACGCTCATTATCATCGTCGGCTCGCCGGTGTGGATCATCTGGCGGTAGTAAGATATCGGTTTGCGGCGCCCGATGATGTCGATGTCGCCGCAGTAAGATCCATGCCACGGCCATAGATTACGCTCATAGTGCTCGCCGGGCACTTCCCCATCATAGTAGTGGCGCCCGATGCCCGATTCCCCGATATAGTCTATGCCGGTCCAGACGAAGTCGCCGATGATGTAGCTGTGGTCGCGCACGGCCAGATAGTTTTTGAAGGCATCGCGGGGGTATGACTCTGTCTGCCATATCACGCGTTCGGGCACGCGCTCATGGTCACCCTCAGCTTTGTGTATCATGTAGTTATAGCCTGCGATGTCATGCTCGGCAGCCAAGGGGTCATAGATCTCCCAGTCGCTATCCCATGCTGCAAGCGCTTGAGTAACGGGGCGGTCAGCGTCGAGCGATCGGCAGATAGCCGCCATGTCGGCAGCCAGTTTGACCGCTTCAGGCGACTTGCGCTCCAGGATCTCATTGCCGATGCTCCAGGCTATGATTGAGGGATGATTGCGGTCGCGGAGTATCATCCGCTCCAGGTCGTCGGCATAGTATTCATCGAATATCTCGCCATAGTCGTGGTCGGTCTTATTCTGACGCCAGCCGTCAAAGGCTTCGTCGATTACCATCAGACCCAGATGGTCGCAGGCGCGCAGGAATGACGGAGAGGGAGTATTGTGCGAAGTGCGTACGGCGTTGAAGCCGGCCTCCTTGAGCAGTGCTGCCTTGCGCCATTCCGCAGCTGAATATGACGCAGCTCCGAGGGGGCCGTTGTCGTGGTGAACGCAGGCTCCATTGATTGTCATCGGGACCCCATTGAGCGAGAATCCATCTTCGGCGCAGAAGTCGATCGAGCGCAAGCCGAACTCGATGATATCGGTAGCTACTGTCCCGGAGGCATCGGCTACTGTCAGCGTAGCTTCATAGATATTGGGGGTGTCGGGCGACCATAGTTGTGGGTCGGCTATCGGGAAGTCGATGTGAAATGGATAGTTATGCTCGTTGATGCCGAGGATGAAGCGGTTGGTATGCACCTCGACTTCGCCGTCGGGTGACTTGATGAGCAGCGTAGCCGTGTATGTGGCGGGAGATGTGCGCTGCTCCCCTGTGGTCAGGATGTTGGCATCAATTCGTCCGATAGCCATCCCGGGGCGAATCCCGGGCGACGTGAACACCATGCTCTCGGGCTCGATGTAGACCGGTCCGTAGTGTTCGAGCCAGACAGGGCGGTAGACACCCGTGCCGGTGTACCAGCGTGAATTCTTCTGCTTGGTGTTGTCTACGGTGATTTCCAGAGTGTTGTCGCCGGCGTTTAGCAGCGGCGTGATGTCTGTCCGGTAGGAGGTATATCCGTAGGGATGACCGTTGGCATACTCTCCGTTGACGCTGACCTCAGAGTCCATGTAGGCACCTTCGATATATATATAATATGTGCCCGGCAGGATGCTGTCGAGTGTCAGTGTGCGGGTGTATTTAAGGGCTGCGGTCGGGAGATAGCCGCCATCGTTGCCGGCGGGAGCGCTTTCGGTGAAATTGTGCTCTACGCTCCAGTCGTGAGGGAGTGTGACGGGGGTCGGCTTTGCTTTGCCGTCAGTCACGGTCCACTCCTTGTCGAGCATGGTGCGGTCCGGAGTCAATGCGTTGATACTTATTGATATACCCAGTGCGAGTACTGTGCTGAAAAATTTGCGTGCTGTCATATTACGGGGATTATGCGGGTTTCGGTGTAGGAGATATACCAGAGATAGCCTCTGACTTCGATGTTCTTTGCCTTCGCCAAGTGGCGGCAGTAGGTGGATACTTGTCGGGAGTAGGCTCCGAACTTTGGCTCATTGGCGGGGTCGTCTGGCATCTCGACCACGAACTTGTAGTCGACGATTTCGGCCGATCCGTCGGTCATGAAGATGATGCGGTCGGGTCGGCGGTTGACCATCTCCCCCTTTCGCTCCCATGTCATGGGTCGCTCGGTGATTACTCTCTTGAATCCGGTGAACCATCTGGCGGCTTCCGGCTCAGCGAGTGCCATCTCGAGTCGCTCTCTCAGCCCGGCACGCATCTCCTTGGGGATACGGTATCGGTAGAACATCCGCTTGAGAGCCGAGGGAAGACGGTCGGCGGTAGTGACGAGGCTCATCACGGCGTGGAGGAATGTACCGGTGTGGCGCGGGTCGGTAGGGCAAAACGGATCGATGGCATCTGTCTTGGCCTTGATGACCGGGCGATGCTCATCGGAGAGTTCGCTGCGCAGATTGCGTGTGGCGTCGTCAATCAGGTTGTATCGGTCGATGACGATATCGCGTGACTTCTCTTCGGCAGGTCGGCTGTCCGACTTCTTTGTTGACGAGTTCTTGACAGTCGGCTCTCCAAGGGTGAAGGTGCCGTCGCGCAGCTTATCGCTCAGTGTGATGGTCCATTGTCGCTTGTCGTCGGTCAATCCGGAGTTGGGGGCTGTGAGTGTATCGGAGTTGACGGATGAGACGATGCTGTAGAGGTTTGCACCGAGGGCAGAGCTCTCGTCAGGCTTCGACGGAATCGGAGCGCAGATCAGCAGCTCGCGGACGGCGCGTGTGAATGCCACATACGTGACATTGAGCTCGTCGATAGTGAGCTTGGTGACATGATCGCGGAACGCGTCGCGGTGTATGTCGGAGTCGTCCATCAACTTTGACATGGTCAGCGGAGCAAACTGAGGGATCAGTTCAGGGCGGATGTCAAATCTCTCGGCGATAGTCATCCTGTCGAGCTCAACCCATTCAGGACGCGATGGGTCAGGCGAGCCGAGATAGTTCTCACCGATGGGGAGTATCACGCAGTCAAATTCGAGACCCTTTGACTGGTGAATGGTCATCACCTTGAGGGCGTTGAGGTTGGCAGGAGTAGAGACGCCCGTTTTGTAGCCACCGGCATCCCACCATTTGAGGAACTGGCGAATGTCGTGGTTGCCGCGTGCCGAGAAGTCTATGACAGCATCCTGGAATGCCGAGAGGAAGATCGTTTCGCCGTCGATGAGCTCCTGAGGAATGTATCGGGCTATGATGCGCTCCACGACGCCCGGCAGGTTGAGACACTCCATCGCCAGCAGCGATGCGTAGGCGCTCTGGTCGCCGTCAGGGATGTCGGGGCATTTGAGGGCTTCGGCAAGCGCTTCGTCGGGTGTCAGCTCGCGGGGTGAGCCGTCTTCGTCGGATGTCTTATGGAGAAAGTAGTGGTAGCGGTTGACGAGTTTTGCACGACGATAGGCCGGCGAGGGCTTATAGCGCTGGGTGTCAGAGTAGTCAGGCTCAAGAAACTCCGGGAGGTTGACCAGTCGCAGGATGCTGATGATCAGGTTGACAGCGCGTGAGCTGCCGAGCTTCAGCGCGTCATTGCTCATGATCGAGATGCGCGGCAGTGGGTCCTCCTCGCGGTTCATCGCCTCCATAAGGTTGTGGATTATCTTCTCCGCATCATCGTTGGAGCGTACGAGAATGGCAATATCTTTAGGCTGATATTTTCCTTCGGTCAGGATGCGGCGAAGCTCCGTCTCGATGAATGTCTGGTGGGTCATTACCGGTATCCCGGGCTCCGAAGAATTGTCGTCGGCGCTCGTTCCCTTTTTCTTGCGGGGAGTGGGGGAGAGAAACTGAATCTTGACATATCCCGGCTTCAGGTTGGGGATGCGATTCGGGTGTATCTGCTGGATGATGCCGCGATAGGTGTCGGAGATTGACGGGGCTTTGGTGGTATCGCTGAGTCGTCGCGGCATGAAGTGGAAGACGGTATTGTTGAATGTGATCACCTCCTGCGAGCTGCGCCAGTTGGAGTTGTCGGCGAGAGTTTCCCCTCGCGGGTCTATCGTGGCTTTGGCCCAGGCTTCTTTTTTGGTGACATCGTCAGCCACGATATGCCCTAAGAGTTCAGGGTCGGCATTGCGGAAGCGGTAGATGCTCTGCTTCTCGTCGCCGATGACGAGGTTGTCGCAGCCGCGCGCCAGGCTCTCCAGTAGCAGCGGCTTCAGATTGTCCCACTGCATTGCCGATGTGTCCTGAAACTCATCGATGAGATAGTGGTTGAGATAGAACCCGAGCTTTTCGTAGATGAATGGGGTCTCGTCGTCGTTGATGATCCCCTTGAGGATGTTGTTGGTCTCGGAGAGCAGTATGAAGTTGTTCTCGCGGCAATAATCGTCGACTGCTGTCAGTATTCGGCCTAATAGTCCGAGTTTGAAGAGGTTGTCGGCGATGGGAGCGAGTGTGTGCTGATATTCGTAGCAGTCAAGTGCGGCTCTGACCAGAGCCTGAGCAGCGGCGGCTGCCTCATCGGTGAAAGCCTCTTTGGCCTTGAAGGCCTTGGCCGGATTGTCGGTGACTGACTGCAGTGTAGCGCTGATTGAAGTGACTTTCTCGCCCCTCTCCCATTTCTTTAAGCTGGCGTTTAAGGTGCTGCTCAGATTGAAGTCGCCCGTCATGCGGAATGCGCTCATGGCTGCGTTGAGAGCTTCGTAGCGCTTGCCGGAGATTTCGGCCAGGCGATTGCGCAGCTCTACGATGAGAGCCGGGTTGGAGTAGTATTCACGTATCGGGCCGATGTTTTTCTTGAAGGTCTCGTTGATGAGCTTGCTGAATGACTTGACCATACCGCCAAACATTTTGGAGGTCGGCGAGAAGAGATTGAAGTTTTTTCCGGCAGTCACCAAACCCTTCATGTATTCTACGAGCCAATCTGACAGCCATTTATTGCTTTCGGCGCGGGGGGAGCCTTTCTCGGCGGGCTCATTGATTGAGTTGAACAGCTCGGTCAGGCCGATGGTGATGGCGCGTTCGTCGTTGAGGTCGACATTGAAGTTGTCAGGCAGCTCCACTTCGCGGGTGAAAGCGCGGAGCACGCTCTGAAAAAAGGCGTCGATCGTGCTGACATTGAAGCGTGTATAGTCGTAAAGCAGGTCCTTGAGAGCCTGCGCGGCAGCGCGGTGGAGCTGATCAGGCGTGCATTGAAACTCCCGCACGAAGTCGTCCTCATAGGGGCTTTTCTCCGCTCCGGCTCCCGACAGCAGAGCCAGAGCCTTGACGATGCGCTCCGACATCTCGGCTGTGGCCTTGTTGGTAAATGTTATCGCCAGGATATGGCTGTGGCGGCTGTGAGCGTTTTCATACAGGCGGTAGCCCTCGGGAGTCTTTCTCGCCAGCAGGAAGCGGATATAGTCGCGGGTCAGGTTGTAGGTCTTGCCGGAGCCGGCAGATGCTTTGAATATTGTCAGCAAGGCGAGATAGAGTTAGAGAGTGAGCTGTGATTATTTGATGGATGGGGGTCAGATCCCCTTTACCTTGTGTCCGAGTTCGCGTAGGATGGCTGCGACATCAGCCCGGCGGTCTCCTTGGATCAGGATCTCGCATCCGCGCGCCGAGCCTCCCGTGCCGAGTCGCGTCTTGAGCTTCGAGGATATGGCGGCTATGTCGTCGTCGGGGCTGAACCCTTCGACGATGGTCGCCGTCTTGCCGGCGCGCCCTTTCCGCTCCATGCTGACACAGAGCTGGCGCGAAGCCGGCTTGGCTTCGGCTTTCGCTTCTTCCTGAGTCTCTTCGCCGGCTGGCAGGTCGGGATTAGCTTCAAGAAAGCGCTTCATCGCGTCTTCGAGGGAGTTCATTTTTCTGGCTCTTCGGGGGTGGAATATAGGGAGTCGGTGTCCATCAGCTCGTCGATGTGAGCGTTACGGTCGCTTGAAAGCAGCGGCTCGAGCTTAGACATCAGGTCGACATGGCGTGACTCGTCGATGGGGAGGGTCTGGTAGAAAGCGTTGGCCGAGTCGGCATCCGTGTTGATGGCCATGCGGTAGCATCGGGTCGCCATTGCTGTATTGACGTCAGTGTCAAAAATGTCGCTAAACTTCATGTATGCCATCGAGAGGCGACAGAGCTCGCGGGCCGACAGCGTCAGAGCCGTGTCGTTGCAGAGCTTGTCGGCAAGTGAGCGGGCAGCGTCGAAGTCGCCGGAATACATCAGGGATTCTATATCATCGACTGTCGCAGCCGGATCGACCGATTTGCTTGAGCAAGCCGATAAGCCGATAGCCAGTAGAGTTGCAGAAATCAGAAACGAAAAAATGCGTTGCATGTCAGAATGTAGATAATGATTCTCTACAAAATTAGCAAAAAAATACGACTTCTCCGCCTTACGGGCGCAACTGTCACCGATTTGACATAACAGCCCCTTTTCGGGGTGTACGCTCGTAGCGGCGATAGAGGATGATCAGCAGGATGCACCCCGTCAGGATAAACGGTTGACCAATAAGTGAGGTCGTCGAATATGTCCATCCGGCGCTGATCGCAGCTCCGCCGATGGCCGCCGCTATGGCATTGCCGGCATTATAGGCTATCTGGATGCAAGCTGCTCCGAGCATCTCGCCCCCCTTGGAGTAGCCCACGATCGACGATTGCAGCGGACTTCCCGAGCCAAACAGGGCAGCCGTGCCGAGCATCATCAGCACCACTGCCGCGAGCTTATAGTGACCGAAAAAGAAGAACAGAAGCAGCGTCGGCATGGCGGCAGCCTGCACGCTCGCAGCTACAGCCGCCGGCTTGAAATGGTCGCTCAGACGCCCCGCTATGAGATTGCCGGCAAACATGCCGAAGCCTGCCAAAATCATCAGCCACGATAGCGAGTCAGAGGTAAATCCGGCTCCGAGTGTCAGCTGCGGATCGATGTAGCTATACCAGCAGTAGATGCCGATCTGTCCGAATATCACACCGCCGAATATCAGCCATGGCGGTAGCGTCTTCAGAAACTTAAACTGCCCCTTGAATCCCATGTCAGGCAGCTTGCCGACATCCTTGACCCAGAGGCGGATTAAGATTAATGCACCCGTGGCCGCTATCGTGACGAGTAGGAATGCGATGTGCCATGAGAATGTGTTGGTGATGTACGACCCGAAAGGCACCCCCACGAGCGTCGCTACGGTCATACCCGCCAAAAACAGCGACACCGCGCTGACCTCCTTGCCCGGTGCGGCCAGCTTGCGGGCTACGATAGCACCGACTCCGAAGTAGGCTCCGTGGGGCAGGCCGGAGATGAATCTCGAGACGAGCAGAGACATGTAGGATGACGATAACGCCGCACACAGATTGCCGATAGCTATCACCGCCGCAAGGACCATCATGATAGTCTTAAGCTTAAACTTGCGGGAGAAAAGGAGCAGAGGCGCACCGCAGCAGACACCTGCCGCGTAGGCTGAGATCAGGTGACCCGTCTCACTGATCGATACCGACAGATCCTTCGACAGATTGATCAGGATACTCATCATTATGAATTCCGAGATGCCCAGGGCAAACGTCCCCAATGCCAATGCAATCAGACCTTTGTTCATATCATCGCTAATCTATGACTTTCAAAAAATGCATGCAAAGTTATCCCATAAATAATTTATATGCAAGAGTCCCGATAGCGGAATTTCTGCTCTGTATCTTTGAGCGCTTACGATTGCCGGACTGCTTTTCGGTAGGAGGGTTTTAGCTGCTTGCCGATATTTTCCTCCATGTAGTGTATTGCCGCGTTGACTGCTTCTACCTTCATTTTGTCGGAGAGGCTGACTCTGCGCGTTTGACATCCTCAATCCCGACAACTCCGATCCCGCCAGGAATCAGCTCAAAGTCTCCGTGATCGACTACATGTGAGGCCCCGACTTCAGTCCGACCGTCGAAATCACCACCGAGGCCCTCGACCGGCTTCGCGAATAGACGACGTATGATAAAAAGAGCGGCGTGAAGTCCTTAGCAGAAACAACACGCCGCTCAAAATACTATTATCGGATTACATGGCGCGCTTGATCATATCGACCAGATCCGCCTCACTCTTGTGGCCGCTCTCCCTCATCAGCTCCTCACCCTGCTTGTAGATGATCCAGGTAGGATACTCATGGAGCTTGTAGCTGACCTTGATGTTACCATCGTGAGTAGCATCGACATGCTCGATATTGACACGATCGCCATACTGAGCACGCAGCGAGCCAAGAAGATTTTCTACATTGTCTGCCTCCTTATTGTCGGCGTGTTGGAATACAACCAACGTGGGTTCCTCACCCATAATTTTTCTTTCCAGTGATTTCATAGTATATAATTTTATTCATTCATTTCCTACCCCTAAAACACCCATCCCCTCCGATAAGTTCTCTCCTCCCATCCATTTCCCCATCACCACTGTATCAATTGTGGTATGCCTCGATCAACTCAATGGAATATTTGCGTGGCATATTTAATTAATGAACTAATCTTACGAAGGTCGTAACTCTATTCCAATATTGAGTTTCCGTATTGCTTATTCAGCGAGAAGCTAATGCCGGCTCAAGAATTTCAAGCTCAAGAGCAGACTCAATTTTTGAAATGGTTTCTATTCTGAGATAAGTCAACCTGTGTAAGTCCAAACTCCTTGCGCTCAGCCTTTATATATTTTGCCAATTTAATACCCTTACGGGTATAGTCAAGCTGATACACAAATCGCTAATTTTGCACTTGTCAGTTGAGAGTAGGCAACTGTAAAGGTAAGCATACTCTAAATATAGCTGTGTGTTAAATTTGGCGACTTCAAAATAAATTCGTAATTTTGCAATGCCGATTCAAGACAGCGTTTTGTAATCCTCATCGGAGGGCATGACATGATGCCGGATAAGATGACCGGGTAAAACCACGATTCTTATGCGGCGATTTTTATGTTTAGCCCTTGATGAAAATTCATTATGCAACGTGATTCAATTGATTTGGGGACTGTAAAAATTCCCCGGCTTTTCAGACTCTATCTCATCCCGACCCTTCTGGGAATGTTGTCTCTATGCGCTGTTACGGCTACTGACGGTATTTTTGTCGGACGAGGCGTCGGCAGTGATGCCCTTGCTGCAGTCAATATCTGTATAGCACCGACAATGGTGATGATGGGAATAAGCCTCATGCTCGGTGTCGGAGCGTCTGTGGTATCGTCTATTCATTTAGCGTCCGGCAATGTCAAGGCAGCTCGCCTAAATGTCACTCAGGCATTGGCTACTGTCTCAGTCATTGTGGCTCTTTTTCTTTTGTTGACACTCTCATACATAGATGATACCGGTAGATTACTTGGAAGTTCCGACTGCCTTATGCCTCTTGTGAGGGACTATATGCCCTGGATTTTTGTATGCTGTCTTTTCCAGTCATGGTGTGGTATCGGATTATTTGTCGTGCGACTCGACGGTTCCCCCAAGTATGCCATGTGGTGTAATGTGATTCCCGGGCTTCTCAATATCATTCTCGATTACATCTTTATCTTTCCCTTGCAGATGGGTATCCGAGGCGCGGCCATAGCCACCTGTATCAGTTGTGTAGCCGGCGGTGTGATGGTGATGGGCTACCTTGGATTCTTTGCTCATACTCTGCGATTGATAAGGATTAAGTTAAGCCACAGAAGCCTTATGCTCACACTGCGTAACATCGGCTATCAGTGTAAGATAGGAATATCAGCACTTCTCGGTGAGGCTACAATGGGGGTGCTTATGTTGATGGGTAATCTTGTTTTTATGCGATATATCGGCAATGATGGCGTTGGGGCTTTCAGCATCGCCTGTTATTATTGTCCGTTTGTCTTTATGATAGGTAATGCTATTGCCCAGTCGGCCCAGCCTATCATCAGCTACAATTATGGCTCTGGAGACAAGTCAAGAGTTGTAGCAACTGAAAGACTTGCCATCCTCGCGGCCTTGGTGTGTGGTGTCGCAGTGACATTTGCCTTTGTTTTCGCGCCATCAGCTATGGTTCATCTATTTCTTGATGACAATTTACCTGCCGCAAAAATCGCAATAAAGGGATTCCCGATATTTTCAGTGGCATTTGTAGCTTTCATTTTCAATCTCACAGCTATCGGCTACTTTCAAAGCGTGGAAAGGGTTATGCCTTCAATAGTTTTTGCGTTACTGAGAGGTATGGTATTTCTTGTCCCCGCATTCATTTTGCTTCCAATGATATGTGGAGAGACCGGGATATGGCTTGCGTTAGGAGTATCGTAGATATTGACATCACTAACAATAATCACGTTCTATATCTATAACAGACAGATGTCTGTGACAAATTAAACACTACCCCTTGAGCATTTGGTCGATAATGGGTATGAGCGACAGACCGGGTTCAGTAATCTTTCATCCTGAATGTGGGGGTGATTTTTTTGTTGGGGTTAGAGATTTTGGAGTACGGTGGAGAATTCGGGGTCTTTAAGAAGGACGCGACGGTCGCTGTCGAGGAGATAGATTACGGGCATTGCCGGAAGGCTGTATAGCTCATTGTCGAGAACACCGCTCATGTCGTAGCCTACGATCCAATTGTCAGGCATATCAGCTTTTGTCCTTTCCCAGACAGAGCGATTGCCTTCGGCATATACAGCGAAAATCATAAGTTCGTCACTTTTGATTAACTCGTTTATCCGTTTGCAGGCTGCAATCTCAGCCAGAATTTCACTACAATGGGGACACTCCGGGTCGTAAAAAACAAGAAGGATATGTGGCGCATTGATTGAGTGCAGATCCCGTGTCAGGCCGTTGCGGTCGAGGATAGAAATGTTATTGGCAATTGTTCCCTCGCGATTGAGACTTGCTATACGAAGATTTTCTTCGCTTCTAAGTCTTAGGAAATCAGCGATGGAATCGGTTGAGAGCATTGCGCGGAGAAAGCGGATATAGAGCTCGTTGTCCCTCACTGGTGAGGCAGGATTATTGAGGTAGAGATCTCCAAGACTGTCGACAATAGCGATGCTTCGTGGAAGGGAACTTATGTTATTTAAAAATAATTTCAGTTCTTGACTCGTGGTTAGACTATCAGTGTAAGGCATAAGTTTGACAATATCAACCATTATACGAGTCATGACGCGTTCGTCGCTAAGCGAGACCGTGTCTGAATAATCTATACTGCGGAAAAGCGAAGCGAGCGGAGAGAGAGCTTCGCGCGTTTCGCTTTGAGTGTCGTTGTTGCTGCGGCTACCTGAGCATGAGGCTGACAGGATTGCTGATGCGACTAAAATCACTCCTAAGCCTGATTTCATACAATGGGCAGTTTTTTATTGACGAATACATCTTACTGAGACTGCCGCACCTCGTCCACCGTGATCAGTATAGTTTGCCGTAAGCTGGATACCATTTGAATCCATATCCATACATTGTCCGAAATTTGCGCTTGCCGGCATAGTCATCCAGTATACACCTTTATTGTTTATCTCAGTCATCTTGCCGGTTGACCGGTCTCTTTTACCGGCCGCAGGATACCATGTCTTGCCGGAGTTAGGATTATTCGGATTAAGGTAGAAATAATATCCGTGAGAAGTGGTAAAGGGGAAATCGGGATCAGCAATAGCCTCGAAACGTGTTGTACCATTTACACCACCTGATACGGTATAGGAGCGAAAGTTATCCCACACAGCGTCACCAGGGATACACCACCCGGGGGGACACGGATCAAAGAGGCTCTTTGTGCCGGAGGTGTGCCAATTGGGATTGTTCCAGGAGTTTTTGCTATAGTCGTTGGTTTCCAACCATCTTTGGTCGGTATCTGAACCAGAGCATGTAAAGAATATATAGGGCTTGGTTACTGCATATCTGATGTTTTGGGCCGGTTTCTGAATTTTCATATTGGAGCCTTTGACAGTGTCATATTTGAAATCATCTATGATCTGTCCATACATATCGTATACGGCAGCATCAGCGTAAGGCATAGGAGCCATGCGCCCGAATTGATAGTATAGGCCGAATGATCCTGTATCAGTTGACGGAACGGCAGTTTTGGCTCCAAGATTGCGATCCATGATATACTTATTTAGATAGGAATTGTTCCAGAAGCTTGATTCATAACGATGGATAGCACCTCCTGTTACGGGATAGACATATTTATTTTCCTCCCATGACGAGATATTTTCGTCGGGTTCATAATCGGTGATCCATAGATGCCAGCTCCAAAGATACTCTCTTTCTCCCGGAGCAGGGGTAGTGGTTTGTTTTTTGCGTACACCGATTATGACATTGCCCTCGACATTTTCCAGTGGTTGGAAATAGAAAGCCGCGTCACCTTTACCTTCAAAATTTCCGGAAATGGGATCGTTGTCGTAGGAATAGAAGCTGATGAGTTGTTTCGGCTGATCTTGCCAGATTACCTCCGCAATCCATTCGTCTGACTCGCTGATGGAATGAGATGAG
>JAAVFS010000035.1 GCA_014800605.1 Bacteroidales bacterium
CACCGAAGATTGTACCGCGGCGAGCTTCTTTTTCGTTTTTACCTGACAGCACGCGCTGAACGATGAACTGGTCGGTACACCAGTACCAGAAGCCGATGACGGCTGAACCGATGAGTGCGCCTGCCCAGGGATATTCGGGGTCGCTGTTGGAGTGCATGAGGCTTGTCATGTAGCCTTCTTCGCCATTTCTGACTACGGCGCCGCAAGTCTTCATCATTTCATCCCATCCGCCAAGCTCCTTAAGACCGAGTACGAGGATGATGAGTGAGCCAAGAAGCAGGATAGGAGTCTGAAGTACAGAGGTGTAGAGCACGGATTTCATGCCGCCGAAGATGGTGTAGAGCGCTGTGATGAGTACGAGGCCGATAGCTGCGATCCAGAAGAAGTCGATGCCCCAGATAGAGTCGATGCCAAACACGGTCTTGAATACCAGACCACCTGCATAGACAGTCACGGCTACCTTGGTCAGCACATAGCTGATAAGAGAGATGACCGAAAGAATCGTGCGTGATGCACCGTTGTAGCGACGTTCGAGGAATTCAGGCATGGTGATGACCATCGAACGAGAGTAGAAAGGAACGAAAACCCAGCCGAGGATAAGGATCATCCAGCCCTGGATCTCCCAGTGAGCCATTGCCATACCGCTCGAAGCGCCAGAGCCGGCGAGGCCGATGAGGTGTTCTGAACCAATGTTGGAGGCGAAGATAGATGCGCCGATAGCAATCCATGTCGCATCCTTACCGCCGAGGAAGTAGTCCTCCGCATTACCCTGCTTTTGCTTCATTACCCAAAGGATAATGCCGATCAGGGCTACGAAGAATAGCCCGATTACGAGCCAGTCCAATAGTGCCATAATGATTGTGTTATTAAATTATTTAGTATTATTATTTTTTTACTCAGCGGTTGAGAAGCGGAATACACAGTGGCTTGTGTAAGTCTCGCCGGGGCGAAGCTCGACAGAGGGCCATTCCGGTTTGTTGGGGCTGTCAGGGTAGTGCTGAGTCTCGAGGCAGACAGCAGCGCGCTGGCCATAGACTTTACCACCCTTGCCTGTCACGGTGCCATCAAGGAAATTGCCGGTATAGACCTGGATACCGGGCTCGTCGGTAAGTACTTCAAGCTTGATGCCGGTAGAGGGGGCTACGAGAGTAGCAGCTACGAGCGAGTCGTTGCCGGCCGTATTGAGCACCCAGTTGTGGTCATAGCCGTTGCCGTTCTTGAGCTGCTCAAATTCAAAGTTTGTGATTTCCTCACCGATTGCCTTTCCTGCGCGGAAGTCCATGGGTGTCCCGGCTACAGTGACGATCTCGCCGGTAGTCATGAATGTGGAGTCTACGGGAGTGTAGGTGTCGGCATTTACAGTCAGGATATTGTCGGTGATAGGCTGAGAGGGGTCGCCGTTGAGATTGAAGTAGGTGTGGTTGGTCATGTTTATGACTGTCGGAGCATCGGTAGTAGCCTGATAGGCGATGTCGATAGCATTGTCGGATGTCAGCGTGTAGGTGACAGTCGCCGTGACTTCGCCCGGGAAGTTGTTGTCGCCGTCGGGCGAAACGATTGTCAGGTGAAGTACAGAGTCGTTGGGCTGTTCAGCACTGTAGACCTGATACTGCCAGCCGGTGGGTCCGCCATGGAGGCAATGGCCGAAGTTGTTCTTGGGGAGCTGGATCTCCTCGCCGTCGATGGTGATTTTACCCTGGTTGATGCGATTGGCATATCGGCCGATTGATGCGCCGAAGTCGGTCTGATTATTCTCGGGCAGGTAGGCCTGAATCGAGTCAAAACCGAGCACGACGTCGCGGAAGTTCCCGTCTTTGTCGGGGACCATGATTGACACGATACGTCCGCCGAAATTCGTTACGCATACCTCCATGCCGTTGGCATTGGTCAGTGTGTATAGACCGGTAGGCTTGCCGGCTACTTCAGTTTTAAACTTTTCGGGATTGAGGCCGCTTTTGGTCAACACGGGAGTCTGTTCCTTGTGGGAGCATGATGCTACAGCTACGGCTATACCACCGAGCAGCAGTGCTTTAGAGACTTTTCTCATGGTTTTTGTTAGGTAATTATAGACTATAATTGGTTTAAAAAATATTTTGGGTGTAAAAATAACACTTAAAACGGTACCGACAAAACAAAATAACATGTTTTATAACATAAAAATCCCCCCTTTGAGACTAAGAGACTGGAGATACATTGCTTTATCAACCGCTTGAATTAGTAGTGTTTTGTGCCGAAGGATTTTTTGATTTTAGAGAAGAATCATTATTCAGATAAAGGGCTGATGGCTTCTATAAAAGCTAATGAAGGCTACTCACTGCATAGTGTGACAAAAGGTGAGGAGGATGTTACAGCATCTTTCGCAGATGGAATGCAAGTTCCCCTGAATGATCAAAGAGCTAAAGGATATAGCATTAGGCAATTATATATCAGCCATATAGTGTCAGACAAAGTGGCTGATTTTTGCTCATATATAATTGTCTTTGGAATAAATGTGAATCAGTAGAAATTTTTATAAATTTGTAGTAGCTAAATTCAAAGATGAGAATATTTATATGCAGATCAGTAATAAGGTAAAACGTAATATCTCAGGATCACTATCCGTACTGGGGCTTGCGATTATTGTTGGTAGAATTTGGGGTGTTGCTTTAACACCTTGTTCCGGCCGCGCATGGTTTGACCTTTTTAGTATTATTATCTTGACGTACCTGTGTTTCGATAATTATTTAAGGTATAGCCGCAGAGTTAAGAAGTAAGACCCCGTTCCCCAATATTTGTTAACGCTGAGGTCGTATATCTCCGAGTGATTTTTGTGATGGACCGAAGGAGCGATGGGGTCCCATCGTGACTGAGTGACAACACAAAAAGCACCGGAGATATGCGCCTGTAAGATAACTTTTTCACATCGTCATACAACAGAATGTACCCATATTGAGTTATATAAATTTTATGATTTTTAGCATATCGCAGATACTTGGGATATAAAACAGATCTGGCACATACACAGCGTAACATAATTAATGTCGTGTGTAAATATCCGACAATAAGGCTATTGAAGACAGATAATGACTATTGTGGCACCTTAGTAAAAAAACTTGAGGGACGGACTGAATGTGAAATTAGAGAGTGAGAAATCAAATTTCGGCACATCTGAATTCAAACCCATTAATGGCAGGTGGATTGTGGAACGGACCTTTTCATGGCTTGAATCATTCAGACGACTTAACAGAAACTACGAACAATTTCTTCACACTGCAAAAGGTGTTGCGATGGCAGCATGTGCAATGTTTATGTTGCGGTTCGTATGATTCACCTAAAACTCAAATTCATCACAAACATTACTATTTTCATCTATCCGTGGCCTAAGTTACTATCGCCTCGGCCAATCGTCACGCAGCTGTGTCCGCTTGTTTCGGTCTCGATGGGACCCCATCGCTCCCTCACTGCGCGAACACAGCTGCATAACGCTTGACCGCCTCAGCTTTAACAAATGTTGGGTAGCGGGGTCTAATATTCGGATCTAAAGGGGGTTGATAGCTAATAGTTTCGCTTTTCGCTTATTCAAGAAAATTTAGTAACTTCGCGTTACTATGAGTATTGTATTTTCTATAATTTTGTTTGCAGCTCTTGTCGCTGCAGTGGTATATATCATTTACTTGGTGCGCAATAATGCCATGGAGCGCAAGTCGGACACCGAATCAATTCAGTCTCTTCGCGAGCAGTTGTCACGCTCTGAGGAAAAAACTATCTCCCTGACAGAGCGCCTGCAGGAGTCGCAGGAGAGCAATCGGCAGATTGCAGACCGACTGACCGATGCACAATCGTCGCTTCAGGCCTGTACAGCAAAAGCGGAGCGCCTCCAGGAGCGCCTGACACTGATGGAATCGGAGCGGGAACGTATAGAGAATGAAAATGAGCAGCGTTTCAAACTGCTCGCTTCGCAGATCATGGAGGCAAATGCCGATAAATTCAATGAGGAGTCTCGCCGCACATTGGTCGATGTATTGACGCCGCTTAAGACCGACATTGACCGCTTTAAGCAGCAGGTCGAATCGGCCTATAACTCGGAAGCAAGAGAGCGATTTGCACTGACTGAGCGCATTAAAGAGCTTGTCGAACTAAACATGACTATAGGCCGAGAAGCCAAGGAATTGACTCGTGCGCTCCGTGGCGATAGCAAAGTTCAGGGAGACTGGGGTGAGCTCGTACTCGAAACGCTTCTTGAAAAGTCCGGCCTCGTTAAGGGTGTACACTTCGACATTCAGTTGACGACTGATGCTGACGGCAACGTGATACGCGACTCTGCCGGCAAGATGCTTCGTCCGGATGCTGTGATATATTATCCTGATGGCCGGTCAGTGATTGTTGACTCGAAGGTGTCGTTGACTGCATATATTGACTTTGTAAATTCAGAGCCAAGCACCCCGGAGTCACAGGCTGCTTTGCAGAGTCATCTCCGCTCCGTTCGTTCTCATATCACTGAATTAGCTACAAAGAATTATCAGGATTTTATCGGCGACAGAAAGGCTGATTTTGTGACAATGTTTATCCCCAATGAAGGCGCATATCTTGCTGCAATGCAGGCTGACTCAAAACTGTGGCAGGACGCCTATGACCGTCGCGTGCTGATTGTTTCTCCGACTCATCTCCTCTCAGTCCTCAAGCTTGTTGAGCAGATGTGGCGCCAGGACGATATGAAGCGCAATGTGCTGGAAATCGCCGAAGAGAGCGGAAAGATGTATGACAAGTTTGTGGGCTTTGTCGACGATATGGCCAAGATAGACAAATCGCTTACTCAGGCCGGAGCTGCATTTTCCGATGCGATGAAAAAACTCTCCGAAGGTAAAGGAAATCTCGTTGGTCGTGCAGAGAAATTGCGCAAAATGGGCGCTAAGGCCAATAAGCGTCTGACATCCCCGCTTGTCGAGAAAGCCCTACCCGAAGCTGATGAAGAGGATAAGGACTGAGTCCTGCCTCATTCCTTCTGCCAGCGCTTGCGCAGCGGATATTTGCACGGATGCATCAGCAGGCGTGTCGAGCTGCTGTATGTGAAGTAGCTCCATACCCAGTCGATAAAGACGCTGACCTTGTTGCGCATGCCGAGGAGTGAGAGCAGGTGGATCACCATCCATGTCACCCAGGCAAACCAGCCTTTGAAGTGGATGTGCTTCAAGTCGACGACCGCACGATTGCGGCCGACGGTAGCCATCGTGCCCTTATCTTTGTATTTAAACCCTTCGGTAGTCACTCCCTTATTGAGCTCCTTGGCAACCAGTTTGGCCTGCTGAATGGCAACCTGAGCCAGCTGAGGATGTCCGGCAGGGTAGTCGGGGGTGATCATAAGAGCAATATCTCCTAAGGCATATACATCATCAACACCCTTTACGCGACAATGCTCATCGACCTCGAAACGATTTCCTCGTCCGGGTCTGACAGTGTCGTTGGCAAACATGAAGTCGACGCCTTTGACGCCTGCCGTCCAGATGACCATGGATGCCTCGACGACACGATCATTATCAAGGGTCACTTTACCGCCTGTATAGTTTTTCATGTTATGACCGAGTACGACGTTTACCATGAGAGATTTAAGGTATTCAGCTGCCTCGGCTGAAGAGCGTTCGGACATCGTCCGGAGCACACGGTCGCTGCCCTCGATAAGGGTGATCGACACCTCGCCCTGCATGATCTGAGGGTATTCACGCTGAAGTACATAGCGCTTCATCTCGCCAAGAGCTCCGGCTACTTCGACTCCCGTAGGGCCACCGCCGATGACTACGAAACTGAGCAGTGCGCGGCGTTTTTCGGGATCCGTCTCAATGCTGGCGCGCTCGAGGCGGTCAAGGATGTCGTTGCGGCATCGGATGGCTTCGGCTGTAGATTTCAGGGTATAGACAGTGTCGACGAGTTCCGGCATATTGAAGAAATTGTTGGTAGTGCCGGCAGCGATGACGAGCTTATCATAGTGCAGAGTTTCGTCGTCGGTGACTACGAGGTGGGCATCCGTGTCAATTTTACGGGCTCGTGTCATATTAAAA
>JAAVFS010000036.1 GCA_014800605.1 Bacteroidales bacterium
AGGCCTGCCGACAGATAGTCAAGAGCCACCTCGATTACATTCTGACGCACCTTCTCAGGATTGTCGGCATTATCTGTAAGTGCCTGAGCATCTGCGATCATCACATATATCTTGTCAAACATCCCGGAATTCTGCAGCTCAACGCGGCGGCGGAGTGAGCCTACATAGTGACCCAGATGAAGCTTACCGGTAGGGCGGTCGCCCGTCAGTATGATTTTTTCCATATCTTTTTCTTAATTGTGTCAGTTTATAATTGACAAATTTAAGCAAAAAGTATCTAACCTGCTATTTTTTATCTCAGAAACTGTGGAGCCAGGAAGTAAAGGCCGAACGAGATGCCGCAATTCCAGTTGCGTGCCGGGTAGCTGCCGTAACTGCCGTAGACACTCAGAGTGGCAAACGGGAGGGTGTAGGCCGCCGACAACTCACAGTAGACGAAGCGCTTGGCGAAGTAGCTGCCATAGCGTGCGCCGTAGCCGTCCGGCAGGATGCGCCTTATCGGCTGGAAGAGGTGGGCATTGCCGCGTATCTGCAGATTGTCGCTGATCATCCAGACCGGAATCAGACCGGCAGCCAGAAAGCTGTTGGCGCGGAAAGCCGGGTTAAACGAATTATCCGAAGCCGGAGTCGGGATAAAGGCCGGCGCACTGGTCACCGACGCATAGTAGCTGCTGAGCAGACCGCGATTGGTAAAGATGCCGTCGAAAGCGCCACCTAAGGAAAAGTGATCGCTGAACCGGTGGAAATACTTCGCTTTCAGTTCGGCCTGAAACCAGTTGATACCCCTGTTGGCCGCCTCCTGCTCAGGCATACCGGGACGGAAATGGTATTGACCACCATTCCATGACAGGACAGCATGGAGATATCGGCCGCTCGTGGGAGCAGTCATATTGTCGAGGTTGGAGCCGTCAAACACGATGCGGGCCTGGCCGAGGTTAAACTGCGACTTGTCGCGCCTGGCATTCTCATAGTCGGTCAGCATGTTGTCGTAGAAGCGGTCGATGATCGTACCGCCGCCGATCTCGAAGCCGAGCTTGTTGCTTCTGGCGATGCCGACACCATATCGCAAGCGGGCAAACGCCTGCACATCAGTGAAGAAAGTCGGCGCCGAAAGGTCAAAGAAGAGCTTGTCGTCCTCATAATATTTGCGACGCGTCAGCACGACATCCATCGATAGAGCGGTCGGCACATGGCTCGGGAGCATCAGGCGCCCATTGACCGCGGCGGCCATGTAGCTCTGGCCGATCCACGCATCGATAGCCGCGTCGAAGGTATTAAACTGCAGCGAATTAAATCGGGCAGTAAAGAAGGCCATACTGTTGACCGACGAAGTCAGATAGCCACCGATGCCCAGGGTGAAATCATTCTTTACGTCAGCCGTAGCATTGAGAGTGAAATATCCTGTCTCGGGGTTGTAGTCAGCGTGCGGATGGAAGTCGGCGAGCTTGCCGGGAGTGATAGCGCGATAGTAGGAGAGGCGGGCCGACGACATATTAAATGTGTCGGGGCGATTCTTGTCGAAGAGGTATTCCAGATACTCATTCTCGCGGGGGCTACCGCCGGTGATGCGCACGCGGTCGAAGACCACTCGCGGGGTCGCACGCTTGAAGCGGGCACGCCGCTCCGCCACCTTCTCGGCCGGGACACGAGCGCTGACACGAGCCTTGATCGAGTCCATCATCGACATCGCATGGTCATAGCCTATGCGATAGATCTCGTGCGCCTTTGGGAAGTCGAGGAGCGAGAACTGGTCGAGATTGATGCGGAGCTTCACACCTTCGTCAGCCGGCAGCTCATACGACTGGTTCTGAATGATCATATCCTCGATCTGATTGATCAGCTCGTGGGCCTCAGCCGGGTCGGTCGTCGAGTGTACATCGACGCCGATCATGATCGACGGGTGGAACTCGTCGCGCATGACATCGACCGGGAAGTTGTCGTAAATGCCTCCGTCATAGACCAGCACGCTGTCCATCTCGATGGGCTGAAACACGACCGGGAATGTCATCGAGGCGCGGATAGCATCCGACAAATGACCCGAGCGGCACACGATCTTATGCTTATTCTTGATATCCGATGCCACGCAGCGGAAGGGCACGAACAGATTGTCGAAGTCACTGCCACACTGCGCAGTGTAAGCGGAGAATAGCTCCATGAATGCGAAATTCATGGGGAGAGGCGAGATAAGGCTCTTCGGAAACTGCGCCACACTGCCGCTGCCGGATAGCGACACCGGGATATTGATCATAGCCGGAGTGGCTTCGGGCTTGGCGAAATAGTAGACGAGCGACTGGTTGATTCGGCCGGTCGACCAGTAGGCAAACTCCTTGGAGAGCAGCAGCTGCATCATCTCCTCAGGGGTGTAGCCCGAGGCATAGAGACCGCCGACGATGCTGCCCATCGAAGTGCCGGCTATGTAGTCGACGGGTATGTCATTGTCTTCCAGTGCCTGAAGGACACCGATATGGGCTATACCCTTGGCTCCTCCACCGCTCAACACGAGTCCGACCGACTGCCGATCACACGGTCCGGCCTCCTTAGCTCCCACATGGCTGAAAACACCCGCTACTGTCAGCGCAATAGCTGCTAAAACACCTCTCATAAATTGAAAAAAGTTGGTTAACGTCATAAACAAAACGCTATACAGACGTCTTTTGTTTTGAAAAAATAATTTAGGTGACTTTTTTTCGTTATTTTTGTAAACTATAGCAAATTTAGCAAATAATCCGTAGAATGAAAATACTCTCAATTGATGTCTACCACTATCTCAGAGGGGGCGCCGAGACCGTGTTTCTCAACACCTCTCAGCTCCTCGAAGAGCATGGCCACAGCGTGTCGCGCTTCGCTCTGAAATGGGACGAGAATATGCCTTCACCCTACTCCCGCTATTTCCCCGAATCAAAAGACACGCGCAAAGGCCCCTTCCGCGCGCTCAAGAATATCGTCACCTACTTCTATCATTTCGAAGCCGCCCGCAAGCTCGACAGGCTGCTGCGCGACGAGCGCCCCGACTTAGCCCACGTCCACCTGATATGGGGGCAGCTGACTCCGTCGATTCTGCGGGTGCTCCGCCGCCACAAGGTGCCTGTGGTGCTGACCGCCCACGACTACCGCATCGTCTGCCCGGCCTACGCCTTCCGCAACGGGCGCGGCGAGATCTGCGAGAAATGCCACGGCACTAACTTCTGGCACTGCATCGGCGGCAACTGCTGTCGCGGAAGCAAGCCGCTGAGCTCCATGATGGCAGCCGAGCAGTATTTCCGCAACACATTCTTCCATCCGGCCAAGATGCTCAACGGCATCATCTATGTCAGCGACTTCTGCCGCAACAAGCATGAGCAGTATATGCCCCGATTGCGTGAGCTCCCGGCCATGCGCCTCTACAACATGGCCATGAACATCCTCCCGGAGCCGGCTCCACGCGCCGCCGAGCCCTTCTATCTCTTTCTTGGGCGCCTGTCGCAGGAGAAAGGGATCGAGACCATCATCGACGCCTTCAGCCGCATGCCCTACCTCAGGGTCAAGATAGCCGGCCGAGGCCCTCTTGAAGCCGAGCTCAAGAAAAAGGCCGAAAGCCTGGGGTTGACCAATGTCGAGTTTCTCGGATTCAAGTCGGGCGCGGAGCTACAGCAGCTGACAGCCGAAGCCAAGGCGCTCATCCTCCCCTCCCGCTGGTACGAAAACAATCCCATGACCGTCATCGAAGCATACTCGGCCGGCACCCCGGCGATAGGAGCTGAGATAGGTGGCATCCCGGAGATAGTAGTCGACGGCCGGACCGGATTCCGCTTCGAGTCGGGCGACCCAGACTCGCTGGTCGAGGCCCTCAATAAGATGGAGACCCTTGACCCCGAGGAGTATGGCCGAATGCAACACGCTGCGCTCGACTTCGCCCGCGAAAACTTCTCTCTCGACCAGTACTATCAGCGGCTGATCGGATTCTATCAGCGTGTCATTGATGCATCACACCCAACATGCCACTGACTAAATCACATCTGCGGAATATGCTGACCTATCTGGGTGCATCGGTCGTTCCGATGCTGCTCGGGCTGGCAGCCAACCCGTGGATTGCATCTAATATGAGCCCTGACGACTATGCCGTCTCCGGCTACTACACCTCCTTCAACAATCTCCTGCAGCCGGTCATCGTCTTCTACATGGTCCACTACTTCATCAAGGAGTATTTTCGCCTTGACGAGGAGGGGCGCCGGCGCCTCTTTGCCGTCATAGCCCGAGGGCTGATATGGTTTTCGGGCGCGGTCTCGCTCGTCTGCTTTGCCGGGCTGCTCGGCTACATGCACCTGTTCAAGTCGGATATCACTCTGCCGGTGATGCCCTATCTGCCGATGGCTGTCTTCGCGCTCCCGTTTGCCGGCCTGCTTAGCCTGATCCAGGCACGCCACCGCATGGAGCGCAAAGCCGCGGCCTTCTTCCGCCTGACGGTCATAGCCGGCACAGCCAATATCGGACTGACGGTGCTCTTCGTAGTCTGCGCCGGATGGGGAGCCTTCGGCAAGCTGCTCGGCCCGCTGCTGGCCAATGTGGGGGTATTCTTCTACCTGCTGATCAGCTATCGCGACGAGATATGCCTGCCGACACCCGGCATGGGGCTCGGCAAGATCCTCCGCTTCTGCTGGCCGCTGGCTCTGAGCGCCATGCTCGGCTACTTCACCAACGGATTCGACCGCAGCTATCTGGAGACTCTCGGCGACACGACAACCTACGGCAACTACATCGTGGCCGCCGTCACAGCCGGCTACCTGACGACCTTCTCCACCGCCGTCACCAACACGTTTATGCCCGACATGTATGAGTCGGTCGTCAAGCGTCAGTGGCGCCGCTATGCGGGATTCATAGCTCTCAACTTAGGGTGTCTGGCTGTCGTGGTCGGGCTCTTCATCGCGCTCTGTCCGCTGGTGCTCGACATACTGACCAAGGGGTGCTATGTCGACGCCACCCCCTACTGCCGCATCATCGCCCTGTCGACCCTGACAAGCGCCATCTACTTCATAATCAACAATTACACTATCACCACCAATCGCCCCCGGCTCTATCTGGTCACATCGCTGACAGGCAGCGCTCTGGTCGTGGCTGCGATGCCGGCCATGATCGACTCATTCGGATTCTACGGAGGCGCGTGGATGACAGTGCTGTCATTCGCAGGATTCGCCGCCGTCAATCTCTTGCTGCTCTGCTGCGTGCGTAGTCCGGCCGAAGAACCCATATCCAAGTCATAACGCTATGAGACTCTGCTGCTTCCTCAACTACGCCCCGCTCTATCGCCGAGCCATATTCGCCCGCCTCGACGAGGCCTTCGACTGCCGCTTCTATTTCGGCAAACGACCCGAGGGTAAGGGGGCGCAGGGTATCGAGAAGATGGACTACGACTTCTTCCGCCACCGGCCCGTCGAGTTTCGCAACGTGAAGCGGGGGCCGCTGCTCTGGCGCAGCAAGATCATCCGCCTGGCGCTGGGGCGCTACGATGCCTACCTGCTGACATGGGACACCTGCCTGAGCTATCCGCTGTTTATGCTGATAGCCCGACTAAGAGGAAAGAAGATCTACGTCTGGGGGCACGGCCTCAAGCACCTGAAGCACCGAGGGGCGCCGCTCGACCGCTGGATGCTCCGACGCGTCGACGGCTTCTTCATCTATGGCCGCAAAGGGAAGGAGCGGATGGTCGAGCTGGGTATGGAGCCGGACAAAATCCATGTCATCAGCAACTCGCTGACCGGTCGCATTGACCGAAGCGACGACAGCCGCCTGGCCGACACCGTCATCAGCGACCATTTCGGCAACCACCTTCCCACCATGCTCTTCATCGGCCGCCTGACCGCCGTCAAGAAACTCGACATGATATTTAGGGCGGCTGCCATCAATCACTTCCACGGCCTCGACTATAATATACTGATAATCGGCGACGGGCCCGAGCGCCCCGCGCTTGAGCGACTGAGCCGCGAACTCGGACTTGAGGAGCGGACATGGATGTATGGCGCCTGCTACGACGAGCAGACCCTCAACCGACTGATATACAACTGCGACTTCTGCTGTTCGCCAGGCAATGTGGGGCTGACCGCGCTCCACGCGCTGAGCTATGGTGTGCCGGTCATCACCCACGACGACTTCGAGACTCAGATGCCTGAGTATGAAGCCATAATTCCGGGTCAGACCGGTGCCCTCTTCGAGCGCGACAATGTCGAGGCTATGGCCTCGGCAATCGAGGAGTGGCTACGGAGCCACGACACCACCGAGGCCCGACAGCAAGTGAGAGCCGACTGCCACCGGGCCATCAATGCCGAGTGGAACGCCGACTCTCAGATAGAGGTTTTCAAACGATTTATCCGATAATAGAGTCCTTGAATCCAAGGAAATAGAGCACGCCGTCAAGACCGATAGTCGACAGTGACTGATCAGCCTCGCGCTTCACTTTGGGCTTGGCGTGGAATGCTATGCCGAGGCCGGCCACTGCGAGCATCGGCAGGTCGTTGGCACCATCACCCACAGCGATAGTCTGCTTGATATTGACATTCTCGACCTGAGCTATCAGCTTGAGCAGCTCCGCCTTGCGTCGGCCATCGACGACATCGCCCACATAGCGGCCTGTCAGCTTGCCATCGACAATCTCGAGCTCGTTGGCATAGACATAGTCGATGCCGAGACGGTTTTTCAGATAGTTGCCAAAGTAGGTAAAACCGCCCGAGAGAATTGCGATCTTGAAACCCATCCGCTTGAGCACCTGCATTGTGCGCTCGCACCCTTCGGTCAGGGGCAGATTCTCGGCGATATCAATCATGACACTCTCATCGAGCCCTTCGAGCAGAGCGACACGCTCACGGAAGCTCTCGGTGAAGTCGATCTCGCCACGCATGGCGCGCTCGGTGATAGCCTTGACCTTGTCGCCCACCCCGGCACGCATAGCCAGCTCGTCGATGACCTCGGTCTCGATCAGGGTCGAGTCCATATCGAAGCAGATCAGGCGGCGGCTGCGGCGGAAGATGTTGTCCTCCTGGAGCGAGATGTCAAAGCCTTCGTCGGTGCTGACCTGCATGAATCGGCTCTGAAACTCGTGATAGTCGTGGGGGTCACCTCTGACTGAGAACTCGACGCACGCCTTGGAGTCGCTGAGCTCGTCGGCGCCGAGGGGCATACGCCCGGTCAGGCGCTGTATGCCGTCGATATTGAGCCCCTGCTCCGCTATGACCGTACTGGTCAGCGCCAGATGGCGTGCCGTGATCTTACGGCCGAGGATGGTGATGATCCAGCGCGACTTCCCCTGACGGTCGACCCAGCTCTGATAGTCGTCGGGGGTGATGGGTGTGAAGCGTATCTTCAGGTTAAGCTCGTAGGCCTTGAAGAGGAGGTCCTTCATGATGTCGCCGGAGACGTCGCTCGTGGTCTGAAAGAGGATGCCGAGCGAGAGCAGATGGTGGATGTCGGCCTGACCGATGTCAAGGATCACTGCATTATAGGATGCGAGGATGCCGGTCAGCGATGCGGTTACGCCGGGATGGTCTTCGCCGGAGATGCTGATGAGTATGAGTTCTACTGATGGGTCGTTGGTTTTCACTTGCAGTACGTAATTATTTGACAGGGAATGTGAATATGAAACGGGCGCCACGGCCTGCGTAGGTGGTGTCGACCTTGAGCTCACCGCCGAGCAGCGTGGCTATCATTCGGCCGACGGGGAGTCCGAGACCTACGCCCTGAGAATACTTGCTGAGCTTCTTGAATCGCTCGAAGATGACCTCCTCCTTGCCTTTGGGGATGCCGATGCCGGTATCGGTGACGGCGAAGGTGTACACCTCGCCATCATCGGAGAGGGAGCCGGAGAGAGTGATGGAGCCTTCGTGGGTAAACTTGGCCGAGTTGCTGAGCAGATTCATCAGCACCTGAGCCACGCGCTTGCCGTCGGTGTCGACAAGGATGTCGGTCTCCTGAGCCACTTCGTTGACCACCTTGACCCCCTCGGGGATGCGGTCCTTGATGCTATCGATAGCTACGGTCGAGAGGTCCTGAACGGAGACGGGGCGCTTCTCGATCTTGAATGTGCCCTTATCGTGGGATGCCAGATTGAGCACATCGCCTACGAGGGTCGAGAGGAGCTCGGCATTGAGCTTGACGACGGCTGCGAAGCGGTCGAGATAGCGGTGGCGGTCATCGTCGATACAGTCGACGATGAGCTGCGAATACTCGACGATGGCATTGACGGGGGTCTGGATCTCGTTGCTGACATTGTTGATAAACTCCTCCTTCTGCTGGTCGGCTCGGCGCACTCGCTCGCTGGCTCGCATGAGGTCGCCCTGGGTGCGTCGCAGGGTGTCGCGCTCCTCCTTCAGGGCGGCGTTGTCCTTGGCACTGCGGGCATTGAGCTTCTTCATGCGGAGGCCGGTGCGATACATAAACGCCAGCGCCACGATAAGAATGAGCACCACCAGGAGGGCTGAGTAGAGGATGACGCGATCTGACTTTTTGGCCCGGATTCGATTCTCGCGATCGCTGCGCATCCTGTCGACAGCCAGCTGGCTGCGCTCGAGATTGAGGGTATTGGTCTCGTAGCAGAACTGCATGTCGAGGAATTCCTGCTGATCGTCATAGAGGTCATTGTCCTCCTTGACGTCGCGATACATCTTGTAGGCCTCGTTGAGGGCTTCCTTGTCGCCGGTCTTCTCGGCGGCTTCGATCAGATAGTTGATCATGTTCAGGCGGATAGTGGGCGACAGATGCTGGTCGGTGTCGCGCAGCTGCTTGAAGAGCAAGGGGATCGCTTCGTGGTAGCGGCCGGTAGCCAGATAGTAGTAGATCGTGGGGCGCTGGTAGAATTCCGACTCGACGGTCTGGGTCTCGTCACGCCGAGCCATCTCCTGAACTTTACCATAATAATACTCCACCTCCTGGGGGGTCAGCTCCGGGAAGTTGAGCAGGATGCGGCGGTAGGCATTGTAGCGCTCATAGTCGTAGTTACGAAACTGGCGGCCCTGGGTGTTATACTTTGTCTCGGCACTGTCAAAGGTCTCGATCAGCTTCTTATCGATAGCGATTGCCTTCTTGAAATCGCCGACGGCGGTGTAGTTAGCCGATGCCTGAGCCATGAAGTAGGTGTCGAGTGCGTTGAGTCGATAAGAGAGGCGACTGATATATGTCTCAGCCTCATCAAGATACTTTGACAGCATGGCGTTGCGCCCCTTACCGTCGAGAAAGGCGCAGAGGGTCATCGCCACCTCAAGGCGGGTATAGACGGAGGCACCATCCTCGATAGTCGCCCTGTTGATCAGCCGACGGAGACGCTTCTTGCTGGCAGGATCCTTGGAGTATCTTGCTGCCTGGACATCATTGACGACGCTGATATAGAGGGCTGTCATGCGCTGTCTCGACGAGGGGCTCATCTGCTCGGCTTTCTTCTGATACTGAGCGCGCAGTGTGTCATTATCAAGATTGAACAGAGTCAACTGGCAGAGCATGTCGAGCTGCACCTCGGCGTTGGCATGGCGAACGCCCATCTCGTAGAGCTCCTGAGCGATATACTTTTTCTTTTCGCGGGGAGTGAGGTCGAAGATATCGTAGTAGAGGCGGATGCTATCGTCGGGAGTTGAAGCAGTCGCGAGTTCATATCTTATGCTGTCGAGGGAGTGCTGAGATCTGGAGACTGACGCCATCAGCGACGATGCAGCCGTCAGCAGGGCCAGCGAAAATAGAAGAATACGTTTCATCAGTTGATAATGATTGCTTTTAAGCCTCAAATGTACTACTTTTTTGCTTATAAACCGCCAAACGTAACAGCTCTGTTACAGCTATCTGCAATTGACTGACAGACAAAAGGGCTCCACCCACGAATATTACCCTCGCCTCGGCATTAACTAATACTGGGGAACGGGGGCTAAGTTCATGGGGATGCTGATTGTGCGGGGGCGCAGGTGGCGGGGTGTGCGGAAGTAGGTCGCGGCTACCTCAAAAAGCGGGCGCAGGTAGGCGCGGATGGCGGTAGTGATACCGCCGAAGCAGGTCGAGAGCTCGCGACCCAATGAGTTGTGGCTCTGGGAGGTAAGGATGCGCATGATGTTATCAATGGTCTCCGCATAGTGCTGCCTGACCCAGAGCAGTCGGCGCACATTGCTGTCGTTGAGTTCCATCTCTATCATCTTTGTGTCTTGGCTGACAGTCACTTTCCTCGGAACGACGAGCGATGAGCGGCGCTTCTCGGCGCGCTTGCGGGCCGATTTGGCACGGGTCTTGAGGCGGGTCAGGATGCTGATGAGCAGGGGGTCGGCATCAGCGTAGGCCGTCAAGTCGATCGACTCGGGAGCGTCAATGGCTTCGGTGACAGCAGTCAGTATAGCGTCGCGCAGAGCCAAGTCGGTGATCTGAAGTATCTGAGAAAATTCGTCGATTGTCAGGGTGAGTGTCTTTACCTTATTCATAGCAGTGTGGTCTGATTGTTAATTGTTTGGCAAAGTTGCACACAATCTTGTCACTGCCGTAGGACACTTTGACACTTTCATGACCTACTTTAACAAAAAAATCAGAACTGGAAATAGATAAATGGGGCGACATCCTCGCCGGCAAACTCCAGAACAAGCTGAACAACAATGAGAAAGACCGCCAACTTGAGGATCCACGGCGCGCGGACGAATCCTGTCGAGAGCGAATCGACCCAGCGGGCGGGGAGCGCATGGGCTACGATGATGGCGGCCATCATGATGACCCATGTCAGCCGGACGGTGACAAACGGCTCGAGATAGTCGAGCGAGAAATCGGTGAAGATAGTCCGGATGATGATCCAAGAGTCGCCCCACGAGTCGGCTCTGAAGAACACCCAGAGGAGCGATACAAAGAGCATGGTCACCAGCCAGCCGAGGGCCTTGACGGGCCAGACGTCGGGGAGCCGTCGGGTCAGCGGCATGGTGGCTTTATGCACAGCAAGCCCGACGCCGTGCATCGCGCCCCAAAACACGAATTTCCAGGCTGCACCATGCCACAGGCCGCCGATGAGCATGGTCAGGAAATTGTTGACATAAGTGCGGACGGTCCCCTTGCGGTTGCCTCCGAGGGGGATGTAGACATAGTCGCGGAGCCACGTCGAGAGCGAGATGTGCCAGCGGCGCCAGAACTCGGTGAGATTCTTCGACTTATAGGGGAAATTGAAGTTGCGGCTCAGACGGAAACCCATGATCAGCGCCAGACCGATAGCCATGTCGCTATAGCCGGAGAAGTCGCAGTAGATCTGCATCGTGTAGCCGATGACACCCATGAGGGTCTCAAATCCGGAATATCCGCCGGGATTATTGAATATCAGGTCGTTATACTGGGCTATATAGTCGGCTATCACAGCCTTCTTCAGGATGCCGACGATGATGAGCCACAGGGCAGCGTAGATCTCGGTATGGGTAGCGCGGTGATTCTCACGGATTTGCGGCAGGAAATAGTCGGCGCGCACTATCGGGCCGGCCACAAGCGCCGGAAAAAATGACAGGAAGAATACATACTCGAGCCAGGTCTGAGTGGGCTTGACCGACCCCTTGTAGACATCGACTACATAACTGATAGACTGGAAGGTATAGAATGATATACCCACGGGGAGGATGATGTCGAGCGGCTGAAAGTTGCCCTCGACCATCTGATTCCAGTTCCAGAGGAAGAAGTTGGCATACTTAAAGAAGCCTAAGACACTTAGCGACAGCATGATGGAGAGCGTGGCAAGTGTCTTTCGCTTCCATCGGGCCGAAGTGCGCACCATAAGCCGCGACACCGTCCAGTCGATGAGCGACGTGGCAGCCAGCAGGAGCACAAACCAACCGCTTGACTTGTAGTAAAAAAAGAAGCTGAAGGCCACCACGAACGTCACCATCTGCCAGAGGCGCTTGCGGAGCAGGCCGAAGAGGGGCATAAAGATGATAAAGAGCGCCCAGAATGTCCCCGAGGAGAAGATCATCGGCTGGCCGGGATTGTAGCTCAGCAGCCGGCCGATATTGTCTATAATCGTTTCGAAAGTGACCATCACTTGACCGGTTGAAGAAGGATTAGTTTGTCAGGGCGCCCCTTAGCCTCCGGCATCTCCATGAGGATGGGGTGCAGACAGTGGCCGGGCATCCAGCGCACGATGCTGTCCATCCACTGGGCGGCCGACGCACTTGTGGGGTGAGCACCATCGCGCTTGCGGCTGAATTTCATGCCGTTGGAGAGGAAGAATGTGCCCTCCTCAAGGCGCTCGCTGAGGAGGTCGTTGATGCCGGTATCCTCCTTCCAGTTGGGAGGGCCGATCCAGAGCAGGGGGCGATCGCCTATCTGGTCGAGGATGTGCTCGAGATAGGGCTTGCGCTTATTCTTGATATCTCTGACAAACAGCTCGTTGGCGCCCAGGCAAGCGAACACATAGTCGGGCTTGTAGCGGCGGATGAAAGTCGAGAGGGTGTCGCATCGGCCCCAGATCTCGGTGGTCGAGCTATACCAGATGACGGTGTAGAGCTTATGGCCGTTGCGCTTGCAGTAGTCGGCCAAGCGGGGCGACAGACCCTCAAGCATCGAGTCGCCGAAGAAGAGGATGGTCTTGGCGGTGGTATCGACCTCCGCGGGGAATTTCGGCACGAGCGACGGACACTCCTCCTCGGTGAGGACCGTGTCGGGAATCCAGCGGACGAGCAGGTCGATTAGCGACTGACTGCGGACGGCTGTGTCAAGCTGGGGGGGAAGGGTCAGCTCTTCGAAGATTGAGGCCGTCTTGAAGTCGTGGCCGAAGATGTTGATCTTCTCATAGCGGGATCCCCACGCCATCAGGCCGAAGGCAGCGACAAGCAGCAGCCAGAGTGATATGTATCCGTGTCGTTTCATTTCGGTTGCAAAGTTAGTAATTATTCAAATACCTACCATATCGGCAGAGGGGTCATTATACGAAATATTCGCGACGCAGTACAAACAATATAAATAATGTATAACTTTATAAATATTGTATAACTTTGCACTTCGAAATTAACCTTCATCTCTTATGTGGCTGACGCTGGCTTTTATTTCCGCCCTGCTGCTGGGGCTCTATGACGCGAGCAAGAAACATTCGCTACGGGATAATGCCGTTATCCCGATC
>JAAVFS010000037.1 GCA_014800605.1 Bacteroidales bacterium
ATGTGCAACATATTTTAACTTATTGTATGACAGTATTATACACAAATTTACAAATTCATATCGAGCGCGTACATATAATATAGGATGGTAAATTAGCGATTATTTCGTAATTTTGAAATCTCAAATTAAAAGCATACACGACATGATCGAATATATCCGCGGCACTGTGGCCGAACTGACCCCTACAACCGTGACAATTGATACGCAAAGCGGCCTCGGCTACCTGCTCAACATCACTCTTTCAACATATTCTGCTCTCGAAGGAGCGGAGCAGGCCAAGCTACTTGTGCATGAAGTAATACGTGAGGATGCATGGCTTCTTTTTGGATTTTCCACAGAGCAGGAGCGCTCGATTTTCAGGGCGTTGATAGGGGTATCAGGCGTAGGTGCCAACACGGCACGCATGATTCTCTCGACGGTGCCGGCCCCCGAGTTGGAGGTTGTTATTTCCAATGGTAATGTCGGTCCCCTCAAGGCTGTCAAGGGAGTCGGCGTAAAAACAGCGCAACGCATAATTGTAGACCTCAAAGATAAAATAAAACCGCTGGATGATACGTTAGTAATACAGCCGCAGATCTCATCTGACACTTTTGATGAGGCCCTTGCAGCCCTTGTCATGCTCGGTTTCCCGCGACCCCAGTCGCAGAAAGCTCTCAAGAAGCTGTTTGATGCTGACAATGCGCTGACTGTCGAGGGTGCTATCAAGAAGGCTCTGACGATGATGTGATGTCGGCCGTAAACAATAGAACAGAACTCTGAATCTACATTCTGTCAAGCCATTGCGGTGGACCATGCTGTCCAGCCTGTCGGTCAGTCAGGATGTGTCAGGCTCTAATTCGATGAACGCCGGTCAGTTGTCCAGACATATCACATTTTCATGCCGTTTAGCCGCTATCCTGATTGTGGCTATGCTCGCTGTCGTCTTCACTGTATCGGCTCAGAAGCCCGCGGCTACCACCACTCTCGCTCCCCCTTACAACCCTGCTTTTGCTCCGTCGCCCGAGTTTGTTGACTCGGTGTTGATGCCGTTCCCGGTCCAGCAGACGGTACCGCAATCCTATGAGCAGCTGATGTCCGATCAGTTTGCGGCAGACCTGTCTACGCCGTCCAACATCCAGACTGTCACCGAGTTTGACCCTGAGACCGGGATGTATGTCATTCGCACAAAAGTCGGCAACTTCGATGTGGCTACACCGTTCATGCTCTCTGAAAAGCAGTATAACAATATGCAGCTCAGGGAGTCGATGCAGAAATACTATCAGCAACGCAACTCGGAGGCATTTCTTGGTCAGGAGAAAAATCCGTTCAATCCTCTCGACATGCACTTCGCGATCGGCCCGCTTGAGAAGATATTCGGTCCTGGTGGCGTGCAGTTGACAACCCAAGGCTCCGTTCAGCTCAAGATGGGCATCAAGAGCAATAAGACCGATAATCCATCGCTGTCGCTGACTGCACGCCGCAAGACATATTTCGACTTCGAGCAGAAGATTCAGGCCACGATCAGCGCATCGGTCGGCGACCGCATGAAATTCAACATGACCTACAACACCGATGCGACCTTCGATTTCGACTCCAAAAACCTTAAATTGGCCTACGAAGGCAAGGAGGACGATATCGTCAAGCAGATCGAAGCCGGTAATGTATCGATGACTACCGGCTCATCCCTTATCCGTGGATCCACAGCGCTTTTCGGTGTGAAGACCCAGCTCCAGTTTGGCAAGTTGACAGCGACCGCTCTCGTGTCGCAGCAGAACTCGGAGTCAAAGACGGTCAACACAAAGGGAGGCTCACAGTTGACCCCTTTCTCCATCACGGTCGACAATTACGACCAGAACCGTCACTTCTTCCTGGCTCAATACTTCTATCAGAATTATGACCGCTTTGCGAAGAATCTGCCGTTCGTGTCTTCCGGAATACAGATCACACGTATCGAAGTCTGGGTCACCAACAAGACCAACAACTACAATCAGTCGCGCAATATCGTGGCCTTTCAGGACCTTGGCGAAAGTCAGGTGCTCGCAGGCGATTATTGGGTAGGCAATCCGGCTTATCCGTTCCCCACCAATCAGAGCAACGACCTCCTCTCGACCATCAAGGAGCAATATCCCGAAGCCCGCAATATCAATACCGTTACTCAGGCACTCGAGCCTTTGCGCGCCTATGGCATCGAGGGTGGACGCGACTTTGAGAAGGTCGAGAGTGCCCGACTGCTTTCATCATCCGAATACACTCTCAACTCTACGCTTGGCTACATCTCGCTCAAAGGAGCCCTTTCGAGTGACGAAGTGCTTGGTGTAGCTTTTGAATATACCTACAATGGCCGCGTCTATCAGGTCGGCGAGTTCTCCAGCGATATCCCGACAACAGATCAGTCGCTGTTTGTCAAAATGCTGAAAGGCACTACTGTAGCTCCCAAGCTTCCGATGTGGCGACTGATGATGAAAAACGTCTATTCGCTGGGTGCCTATCAGGTGCAAAAAGCAAAGTTTAAGCTCAATATCAAGTATCTGAGCGATACTACCGGCATTGAGATCAACTATCTGCCCGTCCCCGGCCTGAGCAATCAGCCATTGCTCCAGGTCTTGAATCTCGACCGCATTGACTCCAATGAGGAGAGCAATCCCGACGGATTCTTCGACTATATCGAGGGGTACACGGTCCAGTCACAGAGCGGCAAGATCATCTTCCCCGTTGCCGAGCCATTCGGTTCGTACCTGGAGTCGAAGATCAACAATCCCGCCCTCGCCGAGCGATATGTCTATAAGGAGCTTTATGACTCGACACAGATTGTGGCCCGTCAGTTTGCCGACAAAAATAAATTCTCACTTGTCGGCGAATATCAGTCATCCGGTGGCTCACAAATCCGACTCAATGCTATGAACGTGCCTCGCGGATCAGTAGTCGTCACAGCCGGTGGCGTCACTCTCACTGAGAATAGTGACTATACCGTCGACTATGCGATGGGCATCGTGACTATCACCAACCAGTCAATCATTGACTCTGGTCAGAATGTCAGTGTGACGCTTGAGAATCAGTCACTTTTCTCGCTTCAGCGCAAGTCGTTGCTCGGCCTTGACCTCCAATATGCATTCAATAAGAACTTCAATATCGGAGCTACGATACTCCATTTCTCCGAGAAAGCTCTGATCGAAAAGGTCAATATCGGTGACGAAGTGGTCAACAACACTATGATGGGTCTCAACCTCAGCTACAACACTGAGTTCTATTGGCTTACCAATCTGCTCAACAAGGTCCCGACCATCAACGCCACTCAGCCCTCCAAGCTGAGCCTGACAGCCGAAGTTGCGCGCCTGATGCCCCACAACCAGAAGGCGGGCTCCAATCAGGGCTCCTCATATATCGACGACTTCGAGTCGGCTCAGATCGGAGTCGACCTCCGCTCACCCTATGCGTGGGTGCTCGCCTCCACCCCCTACGATCCCTCGCCCGATGCACTCTTCCCTGAGGCCGCTCTTTCCAACAACCCCGCCTACGGCAAGAATCGAGCGCTCATCAACTGGTATTACATCGACCGCATGTTCACCCAGCGCAATTCATCGCTCTGTCCCGGCTATATCCGCAGCGACCTCAAGCAGCTCTCCAACCCCTATGTGCGTGAGGTGACCTACCGCGAGATTTTCCCCGGACGCCAGCTCAACTATGGCGAATCGTCCACACTCCAGACTCTCAATCTCTCGTTCTATCCCACGGAGCGCGGCCCCTACAACCTCGACGATACCGACATCGACGATGATGGCAACTTGACCCGCCCGGAATCGCGCTGGGGTGGCATCATGCGCAAGATGGATAATACCAACTTCGAGCAGTCCAACATCGAGTATATCCAATTCTGGCTCATGAACCCGTTCCTTGATCCCGAAAATCCCAACTATGAGGGTGGCGACCTCTACTTCAACTTCGGTGAGGTGTCAGAGGATATCCTCAAGGACGGACTCAAAAGTTATGAAAACGGCCTGCCCCTCGACGGCAATTATCAGTTTATGGACTCCACCGTCTGGGGTCGTGTTTCGCGCCAGGCCTCGCTGACCTATTCATTTGATAATAGCAGTACTTCGCGTTCCATTCAGGACGTCGGCCTCGACGGTCTGAAAAACGATGACGAGTATTCATTCAGCACCTATCAGAAGTATCTCACCACACTCTCTCAGCGCCTCCCGGCTACCACAATAGCCCGAATGCAGGAAGACAGCTTCTCTCCGTTCAATGACCCTGCCGGCGACAACTACCACTTCTTCCGTGGCTACGACTATGATGAGGAGCGCCTCTCTATCCTCGAACGCTACAAGCGCTATAATGGCGTCGAGGGCAACTCACTCTCCCCCGAAGAGTCACCCGATCCGCTATATCAGTCATCGCGAAGCACTCCCGATGTCGAGGATATCAACCAGGACAATACCCTCAACGAGTATGAGCGCTACTTCCAGTATCGCGTCTCAATCCGACCGGAGGACTTTGTCGTGGGTCACAACTATATCACTGACAAGCAGGTATCTATCGTTCCGCTTCCTGACGGCACGAAAGGCGAAGTCGAGTGGTATCAGTTTAAAATCCCGTTGGCCGACTATGAAAAGATCGTCGGCTCTATTTCCGATTTCTCGACAATACGCTTCGCGCGTATCTTCATGACCGGATTCAAGGAGGTCACTCACCTTCGCTTTGCTACCCTCGAACTCGTCCGAGGTGAGTGGCGTACCTACGACTTCAACCTCAATAAGCGAGGAGATACCCCCGCCGAAGGCAAGCTTGATATCACAGTCGTCAATATCGAGGAAAATGCTCAGCGCGAGCCTGTCAACTATGTATTACCCCCCGGCGTCACACGTATCACCGACCCCGGACAGTCGCAGATAGTACAGCTCAACGAGCAGTCACTGTCGCTGACCGTCCGCGACCTTCAGCCCTCCGACGGCCGTGGCATCTATCGCAACACGATGCTCGATCTCCGCAACTACCGCTCGCTCCAGATGCATGTCCATGCCGAGGCGTTGATTGACAACCTGACCAATCTGCGCAGCGGCGAGCTCTCGCTCTTCGTGCGCCTTGGCACTGACGTCAAAAACAACTTCTATGAGTATGAGATACCGCTCGAACTGACTCCTCCCGGGCACTACGCAGATACCCCCTCCGATCGCCAGATAGTCTGGCCGACCAACAACTTCATGGATCTCACCCTCCAGTCGCTCGTTGACCTGAAGAAGGAGCGCAACCGAGCCAAGAATGAGGAGGGCTCAAATGTAGGCTTCGCTACACTCTACTCCGGTCGCGACCCAAACAATGAGCGCAACCGCATCTCCGTCATGGGCAATCCGTCGTTGAGCGATATCCGTGTTATACTCATCGGTGTCCGCAACAATGCATCTGTGGTTAAGGACGGTACGGTCTGGATCAACGAACTTAAGGTCACTGACTTCAATGAGGAAGGTGGCTGGGCCGGTAAGGTCAACGCCAACCTCTCGATGTCAGATATCGCCACAGTCAATTTCGGCGCGCATATTGAGAGCGCCGGTTTCGGCGGTGTCGACCAGTCGCTCAATGAGCGGCGCATGGACGACTATGAGCAGTATAATGTCTCAGTCTCCGGCGATGTCGGCCGCCTCCTCCCCGAGTCAGTCAAGCTCAGAGCCCCGATATTCTACTCGATGTCGCGCGAGACCACGACTCCCCGCTACAATCCGCTCGATCAGGATGTCCTCCTGAAGGATGCTCTCGATGTCGCTACTCCGCGTGAGCGCGACTCGATACGTGCCTATGCTATCGAGCGCTCAAGTACGGAGAATTTCTCCCTCTCATCCCTAAAATTCGACGTCAAGAGCAAGCGCCCGATGCCGTGGGATCCGGCCAACTTTACCATCAATTTCTCATTCTCGCGCCAGAAGAAAAGCGACCCCACGACCGAGTATGAGAATACCAACGACTATCGCGGCTCGCTGGCATACTCCTATTCGCCATATATAAAGGGCTTCAAGCCGTTCTCGTTCATCTCCAGCACGAATAAGAATGTAAAGTTTGTCAAAGACTGGGAGCTCCGCTGGCTGCCTGACAACATCTCGTTTCTAACCACCATGTCGCGCTACTACTATGAGCAGCAGACCCGTTCGGAGACTGATCAGATGTTCCAGCTGCCTGTCTCCGTCAGTAAGAATTTCCTTTGGGACCGCCAGCTCAATCTGACTTGGAATCTCACCAGCTCGATCTCGCTGACTTTCAACTCCAACACCTCCGCTCGCATCGAGGAGACAGCCGGCGCGGTCAATCGCAAGCTGTTCCCCGACAAATACAAGGAGTGGCAGGACACAGTCTGGTCAAGCATCCTGAGCATGGGTACCCCCTGGTCCTACAACCAGTCCTTCGTAGCATCCTATAAGGCCCCCTTCAACCGCATCCCCGTGCTTGACTTCCTGACAGCCAATGCCTCATATAACGCTACCTACAGATGGGATCGCGGTGCTACCATCGACGAGATTTCTATGGGTAACACTATCGCCAATCAGGCCACTCTGAGCGCTGACGGACGCATCAATTTCGAGTCGCTCTACAACAAGATCCCCTATGTCAAGGATGTGCATAAGCGCTTCTCGGCTACCCGCGCCAAGTCATCTTCAAACAATAAGAGCAAGAAGCCAAAACGCTTCGAGCGCACATTCAAGCTCAAGTCTGATACAACGACTCTGATCAAGCACAATCTGCGTGTGCCCAAGGTCAATGTCACTGCTACGACTACTGACGGCACTCCGTTCCCCGTGCGGTTTAAAATTGTCGATGCCAACTCGATCGAGGTGCTGGATCATGGCGACCAGAACCTGAAGTTTACTATCGTGGAAGTCCAGAAAGTGGATAAGCCGGTATTCAAGGAAATACTTGCATATACCACCCGACTGATTATTTCTCCGCGAACTGCTTCAGTGCGCTGGAAGCGTGCCCGCGGACTGACCCTCCCGCTATTCCGCAACGATGTCGGCAACATCTTCGGTCAGTCGAATGCCTACGGCCCGATGTCACCCGGACTTGACTTCGCTTTCGGCTTTACCGACGAGAGCTATGTCACCCGGGCCAAAGAGCGTGGCTGGCTTATCACCAACGACGGCCAGACATCTCCCGCTCTCATTTCCGCGACCGATGAACTCAATGTCGAGCTCAACCTG
>JAAVFS010000038.1 GCA_014800605.1 Bacteroidales bacterium
ATTCGTCTTTGAAGACAAAAAAGGTGTCAAGCCTATCGACCTTGCCATGAGCGATATGTTTGGAAGCTCACCCAAGACCGTTATGACTGATGAAACAGTCGAGACTACATACGAATCACCCAAATACACAACTACCGAACTCGACAAGTACCTTAAGAACGTACTCAGCATTGAGGCAGTAGCTTGTAAGGATTGGCTTACCAATAAGGTAGACCGATCAGTAACAGGTCGTATAGCCCGCCAGCAGTGTCAGGGTGAAATTCAGCTTCCACTGAGCGACTGTGGTGTGGTAGCGCTCGACTACAAAGGAAAAGCCGGCATCGCGACATCTATCGGTCATGCACCTCAGGTCGCTTTAGCTGACTCGGCCAAGGGATCTGTGATGGCTATCGCCGAGGCCCTTACAAATATCGCGGGGGCGCAGCTTGCCGATGGGCTGAAGAGCATTTCATTATCGGCCAACTGGATGTGGCCCTGCAAGAACCATGGAGAAGATGCCGCCCTTTATAAGGCGGTACAGGCTTGCTCCGATTTCGCTTGCGAACTCGGCATCAATATCCCGACCGGTAAGGACTCGCTTTCCATGACCCAGAAATATGGCGAGAAAAAAGTATTTGCCCCCGGCACTGTAATCATCTCTGCAGCCGGCGAAGTCAGCAACGTAAGACGCACAGTCTCTCCCGTTCTAAAGAATACAAAATCCACATTATATTATATAGACTTCTCTGCTTGCGACCTCAAGCTTGGTGGCTCGGCATTTGCACAGACGCTGAATACAATCGGATCGGATGCTCCGACAGTCACCTCAAGCAGCTATTTCGCTACAGCATTTGAGGCTGTACAGAAGCTTGTCCGCAATCGCAAGCTGGCTGCCTACCACGACATCTCTGCCGGTGGTCTGGTTACCGCCCTGCTTGAGATGACATTTGCCAACACCACAGGAGGCCTTGAAATCAATCTCGATCCCTTCTGCGAAAAAGACCTCATCAAGATTCTCTTCGCTGAGAATCCCGCTGCAGTAATTCAGGTAGAGGACGCTAAGCGCGAATCAGTGGAAGCTATCCTCGGTGAGGCCGGCGTGAAATTCCTCGCAATAGGTAATACCGCAGAAGAGCGCACTATCATGCTACAGCACGACGGCTCAGAGCATTTACTCGGCATAGACTATCTGCGTGATGTTTGGTTTGAGTCATCCTATCTGCTTGACACCCTCCAGAGCGGTAAGGAGTGCGCAGCCAAGCGCTTCGAAAACTATAAGAAACAGCCCATTAAATACCGCATGCCCTCAGGATGGTCAAGCAGCGATATCATGAAGCAGATCACCCACAACCGCAACGGCAAGTCAGGCATCAAGGCTGCCATAATCCGAGAGAAGGGTGTCAATGGCGACAGAGAGATGGCATATTCCCTCCACCTTGCCGGATTTGATGTCAAGGATGTGCACATGACCGACCTCATGTCAGGACGCGAGACACTCGAGGATGTCAACATGATCGTATTCTGCGGTGGATTCTCCAATTCTGACGTGCTTGGCTCAGCCAAGGGCTGGGCAGGTGGCTTCCTTTGGAATGATAAAGCCAAAGAGACACTTAAGAACTACTTCTCAAGAGAGGATACGCTCAGTCTGGGTATCTGCAACGGTTGCCAGTTGATGATTGAGTTAAATCTCATCAATCCAGAGCACAAAAAACGCACCAGAATGGACCATAACATCTCACACAAGTTTGAGTCACAATTCCTCGGACTTACAATTCCGAAAAATAACTCAGTGATGTTCGGCTCACTCTCCGGCTCAAAACTTGGTGTCTGGGTGGCTCACGGCGAGGGTCGTTTCATCCTTCCCGAACCTATGTCAAGCTACAACGTGATCGCAAAATACAATTACTCGGAATATCCTGCCAACCCCAACGGTTCGCGTGGAGCTGTGGCCGGTCTTGCATCAGCTGATGGACGCCATCTCTGCATGATGCCCCACCTTGAGCGCGCGATCTTCCCCTGGCAGTGCGCTTATTACCCCACTGCCCGCGTCAACGACGAGGTAACACCTTGGATTCAGGCATTCATCAACGCATACAACTGGGTGAAGGACAAAACAAGCAAATAAGACTTGCAAAAGTCACACGGAAAATGAGGCTGCATCGTAATTTACGTCGATGCAGTCTCTATTCTGTATTGATAACTAATGGCTTTTGAATTAATTCTAAAAAGGTACAATTATGTCATCAATCTTTAAACGCTACACCTGCTTCATAATAGGTTTGCTTTTTCTGTCACTCGGAGTCGATTTTATTGTAAAATCCAGCCTTGGGACGACACCTATCTCCAGTGTCAACTATGTCCTGTCGCTCAACTTCCCGCTGACCCTCGGAATGGCAACCATGGCATTCAATATGGTCATAATTCTGCTTCAATTCTGGCTCGTTAGAGGTATTGGTACACGGACTGACTATTTGGAGATTCTATTTCAAATCCCCTTTTCATTCCTGTTCAGCCTGTTTATCGACCTGAACATGCTGTGGATCGAGCAGATCAACGTCACAAGCTACTGGATTTCGCTTGGTCTCCTGGGAATCGGCTGCATAGTGCAATCAATCGGAGTAGTCTTGGAGCTAAAACCGAATGTCGCAATCATGAGCGCCGAGGGTTTTGTAAAGTATTTCTGCAAACGCTATCACAAAAATTTCGGAAAAGTTAAGGTAGTCTTCGACGTCACTTTAGTACTTTCGGCAATCCTCCTCTCACTGATCTTCGCTCACGAAATCAATGGAGTCAGAGAGGGTACGCTGGTAGCAGCGCTATCAACAGGATTCCTTGTCAACTTCTTTGCCACCCATCTGCTGACTCGCCAAAACCTCAAACGCGTCAAGAAAATCTACAAGTATCCGCTGACACTGATCGAAATAAAATGACAGGTAGATCTTCATCCGGCTTACAGAGATAAAGTCTACCTGCCAAATATCATCAATTTTCAACAATACAAAATTCGGGAAATCCCCCCACTCCCGAAATACCTAAATCAAGGTATTTTTCGCGCTACCAAATTTGATCATTTTTGCATTATAAATAGGAAGTAATGAAATCAAAACAGCCTCAAAAAGAGTATCTCTCTACCGATAGGATGCGTGATATCATAGCCGACAACTCTATGTTGCTATCGACATTGAGTCGTTTCGGCATTTCACTTGGATTCGGCGACCTTAAGATCTCGGAAGTCTGCGAACAAAATAATGTTGATACCCCGACATTTCTTACCGTAGCAAATTTTGTAAGTCATAAACATGTATCTGAGACTCCCGCCGTAGATCTAAGATGCCTGATAGACTATCTCAAGCAAGCGCACATTTACTTTCTGGATTTCGTACTTCCCTCGATCCGTCGGCGGATGCTCGAAGCCCTTAGCGCATCTGACTGCGGAGACCTGTCACTGATCATTCTGAAATTTTTCGATGACTATTCAGAGGAAGTCAGATCGCACATGGAATATGAGGACCGCGATGTGTTCACCTACGTCGAGAAGCTACTCAGCGGAGAGTCCACTCACAACTACACTATATCATCATTCGTAGCCGGGCATAAGCCGATTGCGAGCAAGCTTCACGACCTTAAGGAGGTAATCATCCGTCACCTGAACGGGAAAAACATCAATGTCAACTTGCTAAATTCTGTCCTATTTGATATCATAGTCTGCGAGGAGGACCTTTTGACTCATTGTGGAGTCGAAAATCGAGTGTTTGTACCGGCAGTCGAAAAGCTCGAAGAGTCAGTTAACACCCTCCGACTCCAAGACACAGAGGAAGTCGAGAGCTCCTACTCCCCTATCGCTGATCTGACCGAAAGAGAGCGTGAAATAATCTGTTGTGTTGCCAAGGGATATTCCAACAAGGAAATCGCCAATCAGCTCTTTCTGTCCGTACATACCGTTGCCACCCACAGACGAAACATTGCATCCAAACTCGACATACACTCGCCTTCCGGACTGACAATATTCGCGATCGTAAATAACCTAATTGACTTAAAAGACGTAAAACTCCAATCATAAATGAATAGTTGGCTTTATACCCACCACTTAGTCGGCCTGCTCATCGGGCTTGCAACATTTCTCATCATAGGACTCTTCCACCCGCTGGTTATAAAAGGATACTACCACTTCGGGCTAAAATGCCGCTGGTGGTTCCTGGCGTTTGGCTTAGTAATGATAGCCGTCAGCATCCTGTCCGACTCGCATATCATCTCAATACTGGCCGGCGTAACCGCTTTCAGCAGCTTTTGGAGCATCAAGGAGATCAAGGAGCAGGAAGGCCGAGTGGCACGCGGATGGTTCCCGAGCAACCCCAAGCAAAAAAAATAGTACGACATTTTCTCGCCTTTAAAACTATATTAATCCTGTAGTGTTATATAAGTAAATTAAAACTTATAATCACAATGGCAACACAAAGTATCAAAGGCTCAAAGACTGAGCAGTACATCCTTAACTCTTACCTTTCAGAAACACAAGCTTACGCACGCTACATCTTTTATGCACAGGTAGCTGACAAAGAATCATACTTCCCTGTAGGCGTTATCTTCCGCGAAACTGCCGACAATGAGATGCACCATGCAAAGGTATTCCTGAAAATGCTCGAAAATACCGAAATGACAGCATCTACATCAGTTGATGCCGGATTCCTCGGCACTACAACCGCAAACCTTGAAGTAGCAATCAGAGAAGAGAGCGTAGGTGGCTATGACTACTATATGGAAGCTGCAAAGGTAGCCCACTCAGAAGGCTTTGACGACATAGCCTCTCACTTTGAAGCAATAGCAACATGCGAAAAAATCCACCATGACCGATTCCAGAAATTCCTTGATATGATCAACAACGGTACGCTCTGGAAACGTGAAAAACCTGTAACCTGGAAATGTCTTGTCTGCGGATACACCGAAGTCGGTCTCGTGCCTCCCACAAAATGCCCTGGTTGCGATCATCCCTATCAGCACTATATCGCCATTGAAGATGGCTACGCCCCTGCCCCACTCTAATTACTTACGCAAATTAACGATATACGACAGAAGCGCATCCCACTATGAGATGCGCTTCTGAATTTTATATCAATTACAATTGTGATTACTTCTTTTCAGATGAATGGAAATAACTGCTTCCATCAAAGCAGTGTGTGCAGATTTTGCATTTGGGAAGTCCAATAGCCTTCACGATTGATTCGATCGTACTGAATTTCAGCGATGTCAGGCCAAAACGCTCACGGATCTTTTCTACCATCTTATTATATCGCTCTGACCCGGCCTCAGCGTATTCGTCGAGATGAGCGTTAGGATCCCCGCCCTCCATATCCATAATCAAGCGACGAGTCAAAAGTTCCATGTCGCTCTTGGAGGAAGTAAATCCGATATATCGGCATCCGTAGATCAGAGGCGGAGAAGCGATACGCATGTGCACCTCCTTGGCGCCATCGTCAAAGAGGACTTTCACGTTGTCATTGAGCTGAGTACCTCTGACTATAGAGTCATCGCAAAAGAGAGCGCGTTTCCCTTCGAGCATTGCACGATTGGGCACAAGCTTCATCTTAGCCACAAGGTTACGCATTGACTGTTCGCGCGGTGTGAAGCTACGAGGCCATGTCGGAGTGTACTTGCAGATACATCTGTGATATGGAGTGTGATGTCCGGCAGCATATCCGA
>JAAVFS010000039.1 GCA_014800605.1 Bacteroidales bacterium
CGTCAGTTTTGACAATGCCATACGTCGCACCATGAAATCACCCGACTACACCACGCGACTCGGAGCGTTTGTCGTGAAGTGAGCGTCGGCTTCCATTAACAAGGCAGTGGGCATAAAGGAAAGCCCTGAGCATAGTTGCTCAGGGCTTTCCTTGTATTTTTTTCGCTTAGAAACGATTATTTTCCGGCGATAGAGTCAGATACAGTCAGACGAGCGCGACCTTTTGCGCGACGACGTGCAAGCACCTTGCGACCATCGGGAGTAGACATTCTTTCACGGAAGCCGTGCTTGTTAACTCTTTTTCTGTTAGAGGGTTGAAATGTTCTTTTCATTGCCTTATATTTTTACTTGTTTATTATTTGCGCTATTCGGAGTGCAAAGTTAAAAAAGTTTTTTGTAAATATCAAAGAATGTGCAGACTAAATATTAGAAATTTAATCACACACGAAAAAAATACAGGCTGTGGCCGATGCAGATCGGGCCGACAGCCTGTATCGTGATGGGTCTATGCGTTATTTTTTGTCAGCTGCGATGGGGCAGTTGCTGCATTTTGCCTGGATTTCGGTGAAGAAGTCATTGCCCTTGTCGTCGACGAGGATGAATGCGGGGAAGTCTTCAACCTGGATTTTCCATACGGCCTCCATGCCGAGTTCGGGATACTCGAGGAGCTCTACCTTCTTGATAGAGTTGGATGCCAGCACTGCTGCCGGGCCACCGATAGAGCCGAGGTAGAAGCCTCCATGCTTGTGGCAGGCGTCGGTTACCTGCTTGGAGCGGTTGCCCTTGGCGATCATTACCATTGAGCCGCCTTTCTCCTGGAAGGGATCGACGTAGGGGTCCATTCGGCCGGCTGTTGTCGGACCGAATGAGCCTGATGCCATGCCGGCGGGAGTCTTGGCGGGACCTGCGTAGTAGACGGGGTGATCCTTCAGATACTGGGGCATGGGCTCGCCGCGGTCGATGCGCTCTTTGATCTTGGCGTGAGCGATGTCGCGGGCTACGATGATTGTGCCCTTGAGTGAGAGGCGTGTAGCTACGGGATATTTGGTCAGCTCCTTGAGGATCTCGTCCATGGGGCGGTCGAGGTCGATCTTGACTACATCACCTTCGCCTGCGTTGCGGAGCTCTTCGGGGATGAGGTCGCCGGGATTGGAGTCAAGCTTTTCGATCCAGAGACCGTTGCGGTCGATTTTCGCCTTGATGTTGCGGTCGGCCGAGCAGGATACACCCATGCCGATGGGGCAGGATGCGCCGTGGCGGGGGAGACGGATCACGCGGATGTCGTGAGCGAAATATTTGCCGCCGAACTGTGCGCCGAGGCCGATCTCACGCGACGCTTTGAGCAGCTCGTTTTCGAGCTCGATGTCGCGGAATGCGTGACCGAGCTCATTGCCCTTGGTGGGGAGTGAGTCGAGATATTTTACAGAGGCTTTCTTGACTACTTCGAGGTTCTTCTCGGCTGAGGTGCCACCGATCACGAATGCGATGTGGTAGGGAGGGCAAGCTGCTGTGCCGAGGGTCTTCATCTTTTCGACGAGGAAGGGGACGAGGGTCTTGGGATTGATGGTAGCCTTTGTCTCCTGATAGAGATATGTCTTATTGGCAGAGCCGCCACCCTTGGCTACGAAGAGGAAGTGATACTCATCGCCCTCGCCGGCGTGGATGTCGATCTGCGCAGGGAGGTTGCAGCCTGTGTTGACCTCGTCATACATGGTCAGAGGTGCATTCTGCGAGTAGCGCAGGTTGTTTTCGGTATATGTGTCATAGACGCCGTGCGAGATCTGCTCTTCGTCGTTGGCACCCGTCCAGATGTGCTGTCCCTTTGTGGCGTGGCAGATAGCTGTGCCAGTGTCCTGGCAGAAGGGGAGCTGGCCTTTGGCTGCGATCTCGGCATTGCGGAGCATGGTGAGCGCCACAAACTTGTCGTTGTCGCTTGCTTCGGGATCATGGAGTATCTTGGCTACCATCTCGTTGTGCTCGCGGCGGAGCATGAAGGCGTTGTCGTGTGTGGCCTGACGGGTCAGTACGCGCAGTGCTTCGGGATCTACGACTACGATTTCGTGTCCATTCCAGTTCTCGACTTTGACATAGTCACTGGTCAGATGATAAAACTCAGTGGTGTCCGGTCCGAGGGGGAACATCTCCTGATATTTGAACGGTTTTGTTGCCATTGTATATAAGAATAAAGTGTTGAGTTTCTATTACCGCAAAATTAAAAAAATTCCCCGGCCCTATCAAGAGGTCGGGGATTTTTTATGTATGTGGTCGGAGTTTATTACTCGACAATGACTTTCTTGCTGACGGTGCCGTCGTTGTATTTGACGATGTAGACACCGGTGCCGGGATTCTCTACACGGCGCCCGAAGAGATCGTAGGCGTCAGTTGCTTCAGCTGAGCCGTTGGTGATCTCATCTATGCCGGAAGTCTGGTCGGCAAATACTTCGATCTCGACTTCTACTCCGGGGCCCGATACGGTCACTGTGCCTTCGATTTCCTTGTCGAAGTTGCCTGTGCGGGTCACGGTGAGCACGCACTTGTCGTAGCGGCCGGCTACAGTGGCTTCGATACCCGCGGGAGCGGTGACTGTCAGCTCGCTGCCGTCATAGTATGATCCGAGAGCTACTTCTGCAGAGGCGTTTTCGGCTGTGAGAGTGATTTCGTTGGTTTCGGTAGTCAGCCAGGGGAACACTGCGTCGAGGCCGAAAGCAAAGGTTGAGATGGGATCAACGTAGTCACCATATTCCTTGTATACGATCGGCTTGATGTTGTAGTAAGCCGGGCGACCGGTAGCAACCTCGAAGTCGACGTGCGACAGCATGTAAGAAAGGCTGAATGTTTCGTCGTTGCCGACAGTCTGATAAGGAGCGAAATATTCTACCTTGTCGGAGTTGAATCCTTCGAGCATGAAGAAGAACGCCGGGTATTCTTCAGTAGTGGTCAACACAGCGGGAGCATCGAAAGTGAAGGGGATGCAGAGATCGTCTTTCTGATCATCCTCACTCATGTAATATATGACATCGCTTCCCTTAGCCGTTGCGGTTGCAATCGGCTTAAGATCTTCGTATGCGTTGGAGACACCCATGAAGTCGCCATCCTCGTCAAAGAGTCCCTTAAGAGCGTAGATGGTGAATTTTACTTCTGCATCGGCAGCCAGGTGGCCATAGCCGAATACCTTGATACCATTGACTACGAGAGTGCTGCCGAGTTCGGGCATATAAAGGTTGGCGATACCTTCGAGGTGATTGTAGCAATCGGCGAGGTTGGGATCATCGTCACCATTGGCTGTATAGTTTAACCAGTACTGGTTAGTGTTGGCATTGTGGCCGAACACCGGGATTGCCATGTCACCGATCTCATCGTCGAAGACTGTGATTTTTCCTAAAGGTGATTTGTTGAGGGCGAAGGGGAAGATGGACAGGTCATAGGAGGCTCCATCTTCAGTCAGGGATGACTTGCCACCGGCCTTGATGAAGATGTCAAGCTTATATTCAGCAGAGGCTTTGCCGGGAGCTGTAGCCGAGAGAGTGGGAGCAGTGTAGAGATTGTTCTCGATACGGTCGGCCGAGGAGTAGTCGGGCTCGTATGTGAGCTCGAGCTCATACTGATCGTCGCTGGTTGCTTCCAGACCGGTCTGCGGGTCGGTGTAGTGCCATGTGAAGGTCGCGTCGTCGTCAGACATGTTCATGAATGTGATGGGCTGGAATACAGGCACCTGAGCAACGTCGACACTCATGCCGGTGAAGTTCTCGTCCATACCCCAGTAGAATGTGCTGAAAGGGAGCTCGTAGGATACATTGTCGAGGGTGGGAACACCTACACGCACTGCATCGAGGAACATAGAGTCGCCATCGTCTGTGGTGGTATAGCGGAATGCGAACTGAACCTTCTTACCTGCGTACTCCTCAATATTGATAGTCTGCTTTTCTAATTCGGTATGGGCTTCAGTCAGTAGTTCAAGCGCGGTCGCATCTTTATATTTGTCTGCAATGTCCTGAATCATGGTCCATTCCTCTTGGCCCTCAAGTCTGATGTAGGCCTGGAAGTTGCAGACTGTGACTTTATCCCCTTCATATTCCATTGTATCCCAGTCGACATTATCTACTGAGAAGAGATAGAAAGGCTGATAAAACAGATAGTAGCTCAGATTCATGCCATCTTCGACTTCTATGGTCGGTGTGATAAGCCATTCATCTTGATTCGCAGCATATAAGACCATCATGTAAAATTCTCCGTTGGCAGGAGCCGGATAGGCGTAATTAGCCTGATACGCAGGGCTCCATGTCTGCTCTACGCCGGCTTCAAAGTTGCCCTTACGTGTCCATCCTTCGGGTAGCCAAGCCAGATCGGATGTGCCGTCTTCGCCGACGGGCCACTTCTCGAAGCTTTCGAAGAAAGCGACTCCGCTTTCTTCAGCTTCAGCAGCGAAGTGACGTGCTTTCTTGATATTGAGGGTCTTCTTTTCCGGCGACTGTGGAAGTGAGCGGAGCACGCTTTTCTTCAGTCCGGAGAGTGGGGTAGCTACATTCTTTGTCACGGTTACATGATTGCTCTCGCCTTTAAATGAGTGCTTGGCCAGAGACAGATCGGCAGCATTGACAGCACCTGCAGATGCGGCCAAGAGCAGGCCGGGGAGTAGAAATTGTTTCATGCTTAATTGGAAATTGATAAGTATTGGATTTGGATTGATTGTAATTTGGAAGCAAATATATGAAATATTCTTCAGTATTTGCACGCAATGCTGTAAAATTATGTTTTCAAACAGCATTTTGGAGTTTTTCTATCGAATACTATAGATGCCGGATACTTCGGTCGAGGCTTCGCCGAGGGAGCCGTTTGACTGGAGTATGGAGGTTGTGACTCTGATGTAGGTGATGGAGCTGAGGTCGGCCGGAGCTCCTGTTGAGGTGTCGATGGCGTCATCCAGCGACAGGTAGCCTGCCGGCGATGAGTTGGGGTAGGAGTCGGCGTACCCGGCGTAGGGTGTGAATTCATATTGCCCGGTGTCGGGATTAGGACGGGCGTTGTCGGGGAGCCTGAGTGCGGTGTATGACAGGGTCGGTGACTGCTCCCACTCGGGCCAGTAGTATTGCGGGTGATATTGCGGGAGCCAATAGACGAAGCCCTCGGTCGCTGCTCCGTCGGCGGCAACGGCAGAGTAGGGGATATTCTCCTCGGGGGGCACTCGTGTGTAGGTGATGCGTGTCAGCGGCAGGTCGCTTGGCGGGAACTCCCCTTGGAGCTGATACCATGTGGCTCCATCTTCAGAGACTTCGACAATGCCGGGCTCGGAGCCGTTGGTTATCGCATTGCCTCCAACGAAGAAATCGGGCATACCGGGCCGGCGCCGGATCGGCTCGGCCAGTCTGACAGTGATGCTCCCGCCAAATGAGCCGAGTGTGACCGTATATCCGCGGTTGAGATAGTCTGACACCTTGGCTTTGACCGATTCAAGTGTCTCGCCCACTGAGGCAGGTGGGAGGAGATTGACATATTGTCCCGGTGCAGGTGTATAGTCGATTATCTCGGCCACCCGGATGCGTTCGATCTCAGGTTTGGTCGAGGAGTCGGACGAGGGTGCGCTCTGAGGTATGCCTCCGTAGTTGCAGCCCGACAGGAGGACAGATGTCATTGCGAGGATAAAGAATCTGTTCATGTCGGCAAATTTAATAAAATCTCGTAAATTTGCATTCCCAAACACGATATAACTATGAAGTCAGTAATGATGCGGCAGCGTATTAAGCCGTTTATGCTCCCTATCGCGATGATAATCGGAGTCGTTTTTTATAGGTACATGCACTATGTAGAGTGGACCGCCCCCTACCTTATATTTATAATGCTCTTTGTGGCTTTCTGCAAGATTCGCCCGTCAGAATTCAAGATCACCCGCCTGTCGGTGCTTCTGATAATGATTCAGATAGTCGGAGCTGCCGGGATCTACCTTGCGTTCCGCTCGCTCAGTGAGACACTCGCCATCGGATGTGCAATATGTGTATTCTGCCCGACGGCCACAGCCGCTCCGGTCATCACGGGGATGCTTGGCGGCAGTGTCAGTCGTCTGGTGACTTACTCTATCGTCAGCAATGTGACTGTCGCCGTGCTTGCTCCGGTCTTCTTCACTCTATGCGGCGACGGGGAGTCGGTCGATTTCATGCACACTATGCTCAAGATTCTCAGCCGGGTAGTTCCCCTGATAGTGTTGCCGCTGGTCTGTGCCTTCGGTCTGCTCTATCTGGCTCCCGAAGCGCATAAGGTCGTAGCTTCCCATCAGTCGCTCTCGTTCTATATATGGGCCATCTCGCTCTGTATCGTCGTAGGGCGCGCTGTCAGCTACATCATGCTCAATCATCAGGATGTCATGCTGATGGTAGAGCTTGCCGCCGGAGCATTGGTGGCCTGCTGCCTCCAGTTTTATGTCGGGCGTGTCATCGGCCGCAGATGCGGCGACAAAATAGCCGGCGCTCAAGGACTCGGGCAGAAAAATACCGTGCTTGCAATCTGGATGGTATTCGCCTTCTTCAGTGGCCACCAGATAGCGTCAGTCGCCCCTGCGGCCTATATTGCGTGGCAAAATATAATCAATTCCGCCCAGCTCTATTACAAGACCCGCCGCGATGGTCGGACCGAGGCCTAACTTTTTAGCCCTTAAAAACGTTAATAAATAAAACGCTTTTTATGGATAAAATGTATGAGATTCTCATGGGGCTACCACTGTTCAACGGTGTCAGCCGTGAGAGAATGACGGAAATCGTAGGCAACACCAAGTTCCACTTCCTTAAGTATCTGGAAGGGGAGACTATCATCGCAGCGGGCAATCCCTGCACACACATAATGTTTATAATCTCCGGCTCGGCACGCGTGTCTATCACCAACGTGACCGGACGCTTCACAGTTTCGCAGACACTCGAGGCTCCTGACGTCATCTCCCCAGAGTACCTCTTCGGCATGTCCAGCACCTATCCTTGCTCGGTGGTCGCAAATGAGCCGGTCGGCATCCTGCAGATCGACAAAAATGACTATCTGCACATCCTCAACAGCGACCGAGTGTTCCTTTACAACTTCCTGAACACGCTCTCCACAAAGGCTCAGAAGGGGGTCGAGGGAATCCTGGCACTGACTACCGGCGCTTTGGATCAGCGCCTTGCCTACTGGATCATAGCCCTGACACAGCGCTCGGGCAAAAACATCACCATGACTTGCAAGACCCGCGACCTCTATTCGCTCTTCGGAGTGCAGCGCTCGTCGTTCATGGCTACTCTTGACGCGATGAAGGAGCAGGGCTACATCGACTATGAGCCCGGAGTTATCTACATTAAGTCGCGCAAGGGGCTGCTTGACATCCTCAATACGTCGCCGGATTGAGACTGACAGTCGGCTCTAAGAGGCCTGTTCCCGGAAATCAGCGCTCAGCGCGGTAGGGGTTGGTAAGAAAATCCTCGTAGGCCAGACGGATGCCCGCTTCAAGCTCGGTAGAGTAGGTCCAGCCCAGCGATGTGGCTTTGCTGACATCGAGTAGCTTGCGCGGTGTGCCGTTGGGCTTGCTTGTGTCCCAGACAATGCGCCCGGTAAAGTTGGTGACGCGTGCCACAGTCTCGGCCAGTTCGCGTATGGTCACTTCCTTACCTGTGCCTGCATTGACTGTCTCGTTGCCCGAATAGTTGTTCATAAGGAAGACGCACAGGTCGGCGAGGTCGTCCACGTAGAGAAACTCTCTGAGCGGAGAGCCGTCGCCCCAGCAGACCACCTTGTCAAGACCCTGCTCAGCTGCTTCATGGAAGCGTCGGATCAGAGCCGGGAGCACATGCGAATGGAGCGGGTGATAATTGTCGTTAGGCCCATAGAGGTTGGTGGGCATCACTGAGATATAGTCTGTGCCATACTGGCGGTTGAGATATTCGCAATATTTCAGACCTGAGATTTTGGCCAGCGCATAGGCTTCGTTGGTAGTCTCGAGCGACGATGTCAGCAGGCATGACTCCGGCATGGGCTGAGGCGCCAGTCGTGGATAGATGCATGAAGAGCCCAGAAAGAGGAGTTTGCGGCATCCGGCCATGTAGGCTGAGTGGATGACATTCATCTCCAGCATCATATTCTCATACATGAAGTCGGCCGGATGTTCAGCGTTGGCTATGATTCCGCCTACTTTGGCTGCTGCGAGAAACACGTATTCAGGCTGTTCGCGCTCGAAGAATGATTTGACGGCTTTCTGATCCGTGAGATCGAGTTCTTGATGAGTGCGGGTGATGATATTGTTGTAGCCCTGCTTGCGGAGGGCACGCACGATGGCCGAACCCACCATTCCGCGATGGCCGGCAACGTAGATTTTGGATTCAGGTTGCATCATTTGACGATACCTTTTTCGAGATATTCTTCCAGATTGAGTCTGACCTGCTCGCCGGCACGCTCCATGGCTACTTTGGCCATGTCGGCATCGACCATCAGATTGACGAGTTGCTCAAATGAGGTCTTCTTGTCAGGGTCCCAGCCGAGCTGACGGCGTGCCTTCGAGGGGTCGCCGAGCAGATTGACCACATCGGTCGGGCGGTAGAAGTCGGGCGACACCTCGACGAGCACTTTGCCGGTCTTTACGTCGATACCCTTTTCGTCGGCACCCTCACCCTCAAAGCGCAGCTCAATGCCGGCACGACGGAACGCGAGCAGACAGAAGTCGCGCACAGAGTGCTGGTGGCCGGTGGCGATCACATAGTCGTCGGCAACAGGTTGCTGAAGGATAAGCCACATACACTCGACATAGTCGCGGGCATAGCCCCAGTCACGGAGTGACGACAGGTTGCCCAGATACAGCTTTTCCTGCTTCCCCTGAGCGATGCGGGCGGCTGCCAGCGATATCTTGCGGGTGACAAATGTCTCGCCGCGGCGCTCCGATTCGTGATTGAACAGGATGCCGGAGCAGGCATACATATTGTAGGCCTCGCGATACTCCTTGACAATCCAGAACCCGTAAAGCTTGGCTACGGCATAGGGAGAGTAGGGGTGGAAAGGGGTCTCCTCATTCTGCGGGACTGCTTCGACCTTTCCGTAGAGTTCGGAGGTAGATGCCTGATAGAAGCGGCAGGTGTCGGTCAGCCCGCACTGCCGAATGCCCTCAAGGATGCGAAGGACGCCGGTAGCATCGACATTGGCTGTATATTCAGGCGAGTCAAACGATACCTGCACATGGCTCTGCGCTGCAAGATTGTAGACTTCGTCGGGACGCACTTTGCTAAGTACCTGGATGATCGACATCGAGTCGCTCATGTCGGCATAGTGGAGGTGAAAGTGCTCATGCCCCTGCAGATGTGCGATTCGCTCGCGGAAGTCGACAGAGGAGCGGCGTATTGTGCCGTGTACATCATATCCTTTCTCAAGGAGAAACTCAGCGAGAAATGAGCCGTCCTGGCCGGTCACGCCGGTGATCAAAGCTGTCTTCATAGAAAATGTGGATGGTCAGCCTATTATTAGAATTTGAAGCCCATGGAGAGGACTATATTATTGTTGTTGAGGGTGAAATCCTGATAGGGTTCGTAGGTCCACTGATTGCCTTCGGCAAAGGGCGTGAAGGCGTGGTAGGTGGCGTTGGTAGCTTTATGGACGTAAGCGGCGTCAATGTAGAAGCCGCCGATACGGTAGCCCAGACCGAAAGTCACATAGTTGGTGTCCTTATTGAAGGTATAGGCAGGATTTGTGCCGGAAGTGGCGATGTAATCGGCGCCGTTGTTGGCATTCTCCTTGACGTTAGAACTTACGTAGCTATAGCCGGCGCGGACGCTGAACTGGGGGGTGATGCGGTATTCGGCTCCGAGACGCAGGGTGTTGCTGCCCTGATAGTAGTTCTTGATGTCGGAGTTGACATCATCGAGCGATACATAGTTGTTCCAGCGGTTGGGTGCTGATACCGACATATTGTTATAGGCGGTATACTCGTAGTCGGCGCTGATGATGAAGCGGCCACCGATTACACCTGCACCGCCGACGATCAGCCGCCAGGGACTCTTGAGACGCCAGTCGAAGTAGGCCGCATCGCTTTGATAGTCGCCCTGCAGCGAGCTTGTCGGATAGCCGTCGGTGTTGAAGTCATAACCGTAAGAATAGGTGGTTGAGGCGGTATATGTCTGCGAGAGGTTATACCATGTCGGAGTGTGGACAGCCAAGCCGAGGCGGAATTCATTGATTGGCTTGAATATAAGGCCGAGCTTGACATTGAATCCGCTGCCTGACACGCGGTTGAAGTTGCTCAAAGTCGTGTAGGCGTCGCCGTCGGTCGTGCCACCGGTGGCATCGTCATAGACGTTGGCGTAGGTGAGCTGCTCGTCATAGAATGACTCCTGAGTCCACGACAGGTCGGTGATGCCGAAGCCGATACCCCAGTAGATGGTGTTCATGATATTGCCGCCGAAGTTGATCGAATACTCAGCGATATAACCGCGTTCGCGCACGCTGAACTCCGCGTCACCTACAGTCCCCTGGGTGAAGATGCCGTTATAGGTGTTGTTATATCCGGTGGGGTTGATCATATAGCTGTTGTAGCCCATGATCGAAAGCCAGTCGGCCGATGAGTCCTGGAAGGGGTTGTAGGAGCCCTCCTCGCCGAGCACTGAGGGCGCAGTTCCGTTTGAGATACTGGCGATATAGTTGGTCAGCGAGGTGCCGAGTGAACCGATGCCACCGCTGTAGGTGCGGTCAAACGAGGCTACGCGGCTGTAGGTAGCTCCCCACGAGAATGTCGGCATAGTCTCGCTCCCGAGTCGGGTCGATCCTACATATCCGAAGTTGTTGCAGTAGACGTGGGTCTTGTCGCTCCCATTTCCGGGGCCGGAAGTCATGTTGATGTCCAGTGTCGCGCCGATTTCGCTGCTGCGGTAGACGCCGATGCCTGCAGGGTTCTGGTTGAGGGTCGAGAGGTCGCCGCCCAGAGCGCTGAATGCTCCGGCCATTGACATGAATCGCGCCGTACCTCTGAGGTCATTTCCGGCTATGTTGTAGGCACTTACTGCTGATTGAGCACTTGCCAAGGCGGGCACTGTGGCAAGTGCAGCTATGATTATTGACTTTTTCATTGTGAGAATTTCTAATGTGTGCTTTATGTAGGATCTAAATAGTTGAATCTGTTTTTAGAGGTTAGCGACGACCTGCGCGACCGCTGCCGCCACCCATGCTACCCCCGCCGCTTGAACGGCCACCTCCGAATGAGCTTCCGCCACCGAATGATGAGCTGCTTGATGAGCGGCCTGAGCGGCCCGAGCCCCATGACGATGAGCTGTTGCTGTGGGATGATGAGTTATTGTATGAGTTATTGTTTTCGCGGCGTGAGCTATTGCTGTTATAATTAATAGAAGAGGGCTGACGGGTAGAGCTGTTATGCTGCTGATTGACGACAACGCTGCCTGTGCGGCCCGTACGGCCTGAGCTTGTGGTTGTAGCCTGCGATGAGCCATGATGGCCTCCGACGACGGGAGTAGACTCTACGCGGTGGCCGGCCTGCGAGCCGGTGTTGGCGGTCTGAGTGCCTGAGGGGCGACGACCTGCGCCGACGGTCGACTGATTCCAGTTAGATCCGTTAGAATTGACAGTAGCTTGTGACGAGCCGGGACGTCGTCCGGGGGTAGTCTGTACAGCTCCTCCGGGTGTGTGGGGGCGAGTAGCTCCCGACGAAACGGGACGCCAGCTGCTGCCTGACCATGCGGGTCCGTGACCAGCCCAGTGTCCGGGGTGCCAGCCATGTCCGGGGTGCCAGGGGTGATACCAGGGGTCGTTCCAGCCGCCCCATCCCCAGTTCCATGACCAGGAGGGACCATACCAGCTGTTCCATCCCCAGTTCCATGACCAAGAGGGACCATACCAGGGATTGTAGCCCCAGTTCCAGTAGGAAGGAGTGTAGTAGGTGTAACCCCAGCTGTTCCAGTTGCTCCAGGGGTTATTATAGTAAGAAGAGTAGAGGGGGTCGACATTGAGATTGATGATCACTGACGACTGAGGTTCGGCCTGCTGAGTGCTGTAATAATAGCCTTTCAGGTTCTCGTCGTTTGAGCCTGAGATTATTTCCGGATTGTAGAAGCGCTCGATGCGGCGGGTGTTGGAGAAGTCGCCTGCGGTCAGGGCGTTGAGGCTGATCGAGTCGGTCTGTTCCACGCCGTTTGAGCCGTAAGAGTAGCGGCGGTTGTATTCGTCGACATCACGACTGTTGCCGGTGTTGACGATATATGTGTCTGAGCCGGGCATGGTGTGAGCCGTCGATGGAGCGCTGAAGCCGTAGGTGGTATAGTCCTGACCATACTCTCGGGCTACACGTTCGGCAGCAGCCTTCTTCTGCTTCTCGGCTTGCTCTTTTTTAGCCTTTGAGGCATCATAATATATGTCATCGTCGTAGAATCCCTGTGCATAAGTCGCGATGGATGCGGTCGCCATGGCGACACTAATCATCGTTGTAAATAGTCGGTTGATCTTCATAATACACTTTTTATAGATTAGACAAAAAAGTGGGCTATAAGGTTTAATGTATCTGGCTTTTTTTACCTGTGCAAATGTGAGAATTTTTCGGGAACTGAAAAAAGTTATACATTATTATATAGAACCTCCGGTAGCAAAGATATACAATATAATATTATCGGCCAAATATTGTAGGATAAAAAAAGTGGCAGAGTCTCCGGTCGGAGTCCCTGCCATAAATTCTTTTTTATAGTCTGTTTACTTCTTTGCTGGTTTCATGTCGAGAGCGATGCTCGAGATGGTAAATCCCCAGTAGACAAATGCCAGGGCTGCAAGGAAGCTTACCATCGATGCCTCCTGCTGATAGCTGCCGCCGAGGAAGCATCCGCCGATGATCAGTAGAAGGATGCCATTGACGAAGTAGAGCCAGCGACCATGCACCTGACGGCCTGCGAAACCACGCGCAAGTGCCATGATGCCGCTATAAAGGAACACGAAGGCGAGGAACACGGGGAGCACTGCTTCGGCCAGGAATACGTTTGCGGCCAAGAGGAAGCCGACCAATACATTGATCGCGCCGCCAATGAGCCACCATACCCAGTCGACGGGGCGGATTCTGGCGGAGGCAACGCAGATCTGCACCACGCCGACGCCTACGAGCAGCCAGCCGAAAAGCAGCGATGCTACAGCAAATCCGGCTCCGGGCCAGAACCAATAGGCGAAGCCGCCGATTACTAATAAGATACCGATGATGAGAAGTAGCCACCAATGCTTTGAGCTACCGAATGTCGTAATGTTTTTCATAGTCTGAGTCTTTAATTTTGTTTTATTTTATAACGTCGGAAGGTGAAGATGTGTTCACAGCCTCGCGTGTGGCCGTGAACGCGCGCCGGCGGAATAGGAAGATAGGGATCGTGGCTCCTATGACCATGACCAGCAGGATGAACAGGCAAGTCAGCCCGTTGGAAGCAAAGAGATAAAAGTCATGGCTGAATGTAGCCTCCGAAGAGCCGGTCAGGCAGAGCGCCAGACCACCGAATGCGCGGTAGGCATACATCCCCGGGATCATGGGCAGAAGCGACGGAAAGAGGCAGGTCTCCGGGGGAATCTTGGCCTTAGGCGAGAGCCAGACCGAGAGGAGTCCGACTATGAATGCGGCAATCGCAGTCGCCCCCAGGATGTTGAGTCCTACAGTCGAACTCATCAGCAGAAACCGTGCCGAGTGGCCCACAGCCGCTATGATCGCGCAATACAGAAACGCAGCCTTCGGAGGGCGACTGATAGCCGCAAAGCCGATAGCCGCTATGGCTGCAAAAAGCGCGTCTTGTAATATCTGGATAAGCATTGTGATCTATATTTATCTGAGAGTCAGTTCTAAAACATTCCGATTCGCATCAGCCACAACCCGAGGCACAGCCCGATCGACAGGCATCCCGTCAGGACTACGGCATCCATGAATCGACTGAATGCACATATATAGTGGCGATAGAGCATATCGCTGAATGAGTTGAGGAATGGTATGCCGGGCACGAGATAGAGTACGCTGGTTCCGACAGCCAGCATCGGCGTCGAGCCGAGTCCAAAAAGATAGTCGGTGGCCCCTATGACGGTCGATACAAATGCGCAGACTATCATGATGATTCTTATATCGACATGGCGACGCATTAAGTTGATTTTCATGAAGTAGCCCGCAGCCGTGGCTATAGCCACTACTCCCATGGCTATGAAGTCGCCGCCAAACAGTCGGCAGAATGATGCGTTGGCCAAGGCTACAAGCAGTAGCAGCAGCCAAGGGTCCTGGCTGTCAGACCTGACTATGCTGTCGAGCAGACTATAGGCGTCGGCTATCGAGAGGCGTCCGTCAGCTATCTCCCAGCTCATTGTGCTCAGGCGGGAGTTGACATAGAAGCTGATCGGGCAGTTTTTGACAGTAGCTACTGTCGTGAATACGTTTCGGTGATTTTTGCTCCAGACCGTCAGATGCAAGTGCCTGGGCATGATGGTGATTTCGACTTCCATGTCGGCCGAGGCGGCTATGCGCTTCATGTTCTTTTCCAGGCGTATGCAGGTGGCTCCGCTTCCGAGGAGCCATACTCCGTATTCGGCCAGAAACAGACACATCGACCGCGCCGAGGTGGCGTGTCGAGTTGCCTCACATTTAGCGACTTCTTCCGCAGCTGCCGGACTTTCTTCAGTCAAAATCTTGATTGTTCCAGTCATGGCTGTCAATTTTCATTCTATCGCCGGGGCAGAAAAATTCCTCACGCTCGGAGCCTACTGTTATGATGTGGTGATGATGCTTGCCGGCCACAGCGGCTTTCATAGCTGTGTGACGTTTTTCATTGAAGTAGTTGATGATGAATGCGGCTAAAAGCAAAACTTGTGATGCGATAACGACAATCCATGTCAATAA
>JAAVFS010000040.1 GCA_014800605.1 Bacteroidales bacterium
ACCTGATTGGCGATCATGGTCATGAGCTGATATTCATCTTCGAGAGCGGGGATGGGTTCATTGTCAGTGAAGTTTTTGATATATTCCTGAGCGTATGAGTTGTTGTTTCGGTTGTTGCGGTCGTTGTAAGCTTTCTCAAGACGAGAGAGATACTCGCTGCGTACGCGGTCATACTCTGTATCGGTGAAACCGCCACGCTGAGCGCGGAGGAGTTCGCGATAAGCATCGGCGAGAGCAGGGCGCAGGTCATTGCCTTTGGGATTTATACCAAGGGTGAGTGCATCTTTAGTCTTGGCGAGGAAGAAATTGTCATAGTAGACACCAGCACCGTTGTAAGTAGTGTTGGGGTCAGAGGTAAGATCGTCAAAGCGGTTGTTAAGCATATCGGCCATCATGTTGACGATATAGTCAACTGCCATATATGAAATGTCGTTCTTGAGGCTGTCGGGGTATACATCGGTCTTGAACATCAGCTGTGCGGTGACCTGAGAAACCTCTTTGTCTTTGCCGATAGCATAGATGGTGCCTTCATTGTCAGCGACTTCCTCATAGACGCGTTCGGGTGCGTCGGCCGGCATCTTGATGGGAGAAAAGATTGCTTTAATCTTATTCTCGATGCGGTCTACATCAATGTCGCCGACTACGATGATGCCCTGCTGATCGGGGCGGTACCATTCCTCGTAGTAGTCGCGGAGAGCCTGATGGGGGAAGTTGTCAACGACCTCCATGGTGCCGATCGGCAGGCGATAGCCATATTTAGAGCCGGGATAGACAATGGGAAGGAGCTGCTCAACGACACGCATCTGGCCGACATTGGAACGACGCCATTCCTCATGGATAACGCCACGCTCTTTGTCGATTTCTTCGGGTTCGAGCAGGAGGCCATCGGCCCAGTCGTGGAGGATGAGGAGGCAAGAGTCCTGCACCCCTTCGCGGCCGGCGGGCACGTTGGTAATACGATAGACGGTCTCATCGATCGAAGTGTAAGCGTTGAGGTCAACACCGAATTTTACACCGATTGATTCGAGCCAGTCGCGCAGGGAGCTTCCGGGGAAGTTCTCAGTTCCGTTGAAGCACATGTGCTCCAGGAAGTGGGCAAGACCGCGCTGATTGTCGTTTTCGAGGATCGAACCGACTTTCTGCGCGATGTGGAAATCTACCTGACCTTTGGGAGTCTCGTTGTGACGGATGTAGTAGGTCAGTCCGTTGTCGAGCTTGCCGATGCGTACATTGGAGTCGACGGGGATGTTCATCTGTGCAGATGCTGTGAGGCCGATGACGGCGGCAGCTGCTACAAATGCGCCTTTGATTAATTTGTTCATTTGAGGTTATGATTAAGTTTGAATTATTGACGTGTACCTGTAAAATAATGGTTGCATCTGTACCTATATATAATATATGTATATACCGCTGCAGAATAGTTGCATCGGTATATACATTTTTTTAGTTCAGGCAGGTGTTAACACCATTCGTAGCCACGTAGGATACCGCGCTTTGAAGTTTTGGCGAAATCAAGGATCTCATCGCGTACGGCGCTCTGCGGGATTTCCTCCTCGATACGCTCGATGGCGTCAGAGACATTGAGCTGCGAGAGGTAGAGATAGCGATAGACTTCCTGGATAGTGTTGATGTCTTCGGGCGAGAAGTTGCGGCGGCGAAGGCCGATGATGTTGATGCCGGTATAGGCGATTGGGTCGCGGGCTGCCTTGACATAGGGCGGGATGTCCTTGTTGATCTTAGCGCCACCCTGGATCATTACGTGCGGGCCGATGTGGGTGAACTGGTGGATGAGTGTGCCGCCACCGATCACTGCATAGTCATCGATTACTACCTCGCCGGCTACCTGAGTAGAATTGGAGATGATGACATTATTGCCGATCACGACGTCGTGGGCTACGTGGCAGTAGGCCATGATGAGACAGTTGGAGCCGACGATTGTGTTTTCCTTAGAGGCTGTGCCGCGATTGACGGTGACACATTCGCGGAGGGTGGTGTTGTCGCCGATGATGGCGAGGGTCTCTTCACCGCGGAACTTGAGGTCCTGGGGAATGCCGGAGATGACTGCTCCGGGGAATATGCGGCAGTTGCGACCGATACGTGCGCCGTCGAGGATGGTGACATTGTTCATGATGACAGTGCCGTCGCCGATCTCTACATTTTCAGTAACGACACTGAAGGGGCCGATTTCTACGTTTTCACCGATTTTTGCATTCGGGTGAACGATAGCCATTGGATGGATCATAGCTTGAAAGTGTTTTTATATGACTGATTTGATTATTTGTTCTTAACGATCTGAGCCATGAACTCACATTCGGTGACAATCTTTTCGCCTACGAATGCGTAGCCCTTCATCATGGCGCAACCGCGGCGCATGGGTGTCATGAATGATACGTGGAATATGAGAGTGTCGCCGGGTACTACCTTCTGGCGGAATTTCACGTTGTCGATCTTCATGAAGTAGGTAGAGTAGCGTTCGGGCTCGTCGACGCTGTCGAGTACGAGGAGGCCGCCGGTCTGTGCCATAGCCTCGATCTGGAGCACGCCGGGCATGACGGGTTCCTGGGGGAAGTGGCCTAAGAAGAAAGGCTCATCGATTGAGACATTCTTGATACCGACAATGTAGTTTTCGCCACGGTCGATGATCTTGTCGACCATTGCGAACGGGTAGCGGTGGGGGAGGAGCTGGCGGATGCGGTTGATGTCCATAAGCGGGGGGAGAGTCGGATTGTAGACGGGAGCCTGGATGTCCTGACGTTTGATGTCCTTGCGGATCTTTTTGGAGAGAGCTGTGTTGAGGGCATGGCCGGGGCGAGTTGCGATGACGCGGCCCTTGATGGGACGGCCTACGAGTGCGAGGTCGCCGAGGACGTCCATGAGTTTATGGCGTGCGGGCTCGTTCTCGCTGGTCAGAGGGCGGTCGTTGATGAATCCGAACTCTTCGACTTTCACATGGGGGGCATGCATCAGGTCGGCGATATGGTCGATCTGCTCCTGCTGCAGGGGGCTGTCATAGATCACGATGGCATTGTCAAGGTCGCCGCCCTTGATGAGGTTGGCCTTGAGCAGCGGTTCGATTTCGCGAACGAATACAAAGGTGCGGGCTGCGGCTATTTCAGTGGGGAAGTCCTTGATGTTTTCGAGGGTGGCAAACTGGTTGGCCAGTACGGGTGAGTCGAAACCTACCTTGACATCGACGGTAAACTCGTCGTCGGGGAGCACGATGATAGAGCTGCCGGTGCTGTCGTCGCGTACTTCGATTTTCTGCTTGACGATGTAGAATTCTTTTTCTGCTTCCTGCTCTATGATGCCGGTGGCTTCGATCTTTTCGCAGTATTCCTTTGCGCTGCCGTCGAGGATAGGCATCTCAGGGCCGTTGATCTTGATGAGGACATTGTCGATGCCGGCGGCGTAGAGGGCGGCGAGTGAGTGCTCGATGGTCGAGACCTTGACGTCGCCACGGGCGATCACTGTGCCACGGGTAGTCTCGACTACATTTTCAGCCAGAGCCTCGATGATGGGCTGCTCGGGGAGGTCGATACGCTGGAATTTGTATCCGTGATTTTCATCTGCCGGTTCGAATGTGGCGGTGATGATTTTTCCGGAATGAAGCCCTTTGCCTTCTACGCTGAAAGAGCCATTCAGTGTCATTTGTTTCATATTTGAATCTGTTTTATTTTATTTCGTCTTTGAGTTTCTTTTCGAGTGTGCGGACTTGGTCGCTGAGCTTGGGGAGGTTCTTGACATAGACAGCCTGGCGAGCCCATTCGCGGACGTCGACTGCGGGATAGCCCATCAGGCGTGATCCTGACTTGACATCTTTGGGGATGCCACTCTGCGCTCCGATCGATACGCGGTCGCCGACGTGGATGTGTCCGGCAAAACCTACCTGTCCGCCGATCATGCACTGGCTGCCGATCTTGGTGGAGCCGGCCACGCCGGTCTGTGAGGCGATGACGGTGTTGGCGCCTACCTCTACATTGTGAGCTATCTGGATGAGATTGTCGAGCTTGACGCCGTGGCCGATGCGGGTACTACCCATAGTGGCACGGTCGATAGTCGTGTTGGCTCCGATCTCGACATCATCGGCGAGCTCTACATTGCCCATCTGGGGGATCTTGTCATAGTGGCCATCGGGGCGGGGCGCAAAGCCGAAGCCGTCGGCACCGATCACGCAGCCGGCATGGAGTATGCAGCGCTGACCGATCTTGCAGTCGCGATAGATCTTAACACCGGGATAGATGATGGCATCATCGCCGATGGTCACATTCTCACCTACGAAAGCCTGGGGAAAAATCTTGACATTCTTGCCGAGCTTGGCGCCGCGACTGATGTAGGCGAAAGCTCCGATATAGGTACCCGCGGGAATCTCGACACCTTCAGCTACGAATGAGGGCTCCTCACGGCCTTCGGGGAGGGTGACGGTCATCTTCTGCACCATTTCAAGCAGCATGGCTACTGTAGCATACGGGTCGGCTACGCGGATAAGGGTGGCCTTGACCGGCTCCTCGGCGATGAACTCGTTGCTTACAAGCACGATTGACGACTCGGTTGAGTATATGTAATGCGTGTATTTGGGGTTGGCCAGGAAGGAGATTGCTCCGGGATGACCTTCTTCGATTTTGGCGAATGTGCTGACGGCTGCTTCCGGATTGCCTTCTACGGTGCCACCGACGAGTGATGCTATCTGGCCTGCGGTAAATTGCATGATTGGTTTCAGTTTAGTTTGTAAAAGTTATGCGCTCGAGCGCGGGCGCTATTATCAATGTGCAAAGTTAATAAAATAAGTTAAAAAAACCGCCTTAGTCGGGTCTTTCTTTTTGCTCTCAGGTGGGAAAATCTCGAAAAAATAGCTCTACTGCGTCAGTTTTTGCCTGAATTGTTGTAATTTTGGAAAAATATAAATAGTCAAAATATGGCAGAATACGGAGAATGGTGGACGGCACCGGCGGAAGGCGCCGATGGAAAACTGATAATGGTCACCGGACGACGGGATGTAGACACATTTCGTAAGAATCCAAAATTCAACATTCGTGTGGAGATAACATGGCCCTATGAAAGCGGCTCTACGGGGATGCCTGATGAGGCTACTTCCGAGTTGATGCAGGAGGTCCAGGATGCGCTTCAGGAGGTGTTTCGTAAGGATCCTATTGCGGTGTTGACAGGTATATACACCGGTGACGGCCAGCGCAATTGGGTGTTCTATACCATGAGCACGCATATCTTCCAGCGCAAGATCAACGAGGCGCTCGCTGAATTTGACCTTCTCCCCTTGTCCATCTCGGCTGAAAATGACCCCGACTGGGCCGAATATGAGGAGATGAAGGAGGCTTCCGAAATAGATTGACGGCAAAAATGCGTGGGAGAAGTCTAAAAATCGGCCTTGTACAACCAAGATTTAAAGGATTTTTCTTAACTTTGACGCATAATAAGCATAGAGCGGATACTGAATGCTGTCATCGCCGAGCTGTCAAGCTGGCGGGAGTCTTTCAGGATCGGCTCGTATGTAATTTATATTAAACAGCTGGGTATGAATGAGGAAGCAGTCAGTCAGCTGTATCTTAAGGATACGGCATTTCAGAACTTAATGCAGAAGCGCATTTTCAATGTGCTACTGATTGCTTCACCCTATGACGCATTTATGATGGAGGAGGACGGGCGCGTCGAGGAGCAACTTTATTTCGAGTATGTTGCTCTCAATCTTAGTTCTCCGCCGCGAGTCACCCGCGTATCTCACATCAAGGATGCGCTTGAAGAGCTTGACCAAAAGCACTTTGATTTGATCATAGCCATGCCCGGCAGCGACCTTTCGGAGACATTTAACGGCGCCAGAGTCATCAAGGAGCGCTATCCCGACATTCCGATCGTCGTCCTGACCCCATTCTCTAAAGAGGTCTCTCGCCGACTTGCCCATGAGGACTTTTCAGGTATCGACTATGTGTTCAGCTGGCTGGGCAATGTCGACCTGCTGCTTGCCATCATCAAGCTCCTTGAGGACAAGATGAATGCGGCCAACGATGTGCTCGATGTCGGCGTGCAGATGATCATGCTCGTCGAAGACTCCGTCAGATTCTACTCGTCGATCCTGCCGCATCTCTATAAATTCTTGCTCAAGCAGTCGCTCGAATTTTCGACCGAGGCGCTCAATGAGCATGAGAAGATGCTCCGAATGCGCGGTCGCCCAAAGGTTGTGCTGGCACGTGACTATGAGGAAGCGGTCGAGCTGTATGAAAAGTATGGCCACAACATGCTTGGCGTGATCACTGATGTGTCATTCAAGCGTGATGGCAAGAAGGATAGCCAAGCCGGCCTGCAGCTTGCGGCCTACCTTCGAAGCCGCGACCCCTATCTGCCTATCATCATAGAGTCGACCGAGACAGCCAATAAGGAGTGGGCAAAATTGCTCGGAACTGTCTTCCTGGATAAGAATTCCAAGAAGCTCCCCGTAGATCTCGGTGAGGCCATCATGGAAAACTTCGGCTTCGGCGACTTCGTCATGCGCGACCCTGCCACCGGCGAGGAGATCGGACGACTGAGTTCGCTCAAGGACCTTCAGAAAGCAATCTTCGACATACCGGCCGAGACGCTTTTCTATCACACTTCGCGCAATGACGTCTCCCGATGGCTATATTCGAGAGCAATGTTTGCCATAGCCGAGATTATCAAGAAGCATCGTTCCCACTCGGTAGAGGAGATGCCGGCTACAAAGCAACTTATCTTCGATCTGATAGTCAAGTATCGCAAGATGAAAAACAGGGGTGTCGTTGCCGTCTTTCGCAAAGACCGCTTTGACCACTACTCCAATTTTGCCCGAATAGGGCAGGGGTCGCTCGGCGGTAAGGGTCGCGGCCTGGCATTCATAGACTCCATAATAAAGAAGAATCCGATCTGTGACAACTTTGAAGATGTCACGATCTCAATACCCCGTACGGTAGTCCTCTGCACCGACATCTTCGATGAGTTTATGGCTTCCAACAATCTCTATCCCATAGCCCTGAGTGATGCGAGCGATGAGGAGATCCTTAAGGCATTTCTCAAGGCACGCTTGCCGGAATGGGTTAGAGATGACCTCAGAGCTCTGTTTGATGTCGTCGACCGGCCGCTCGCCGTGCGCAGCTCGAGCCTACTTGAAGACTCGCATTATCAGCCGTTTGCCGGTATCTATTCGACTTACATGATACCCAAGGTCAGCGACTCCGAGAAGATGCTGACTCTTGTGGCGGATGCTGTCAAGGGGGTCTATGCCTCCGTGTTCTATGCTGATAGTAAAGCATATATGACGGCTACAAGCAATGTCATTGACCAGGAGAAGATGGCGGTCATACTTCAGGAAGTGGTCGGCAAGGAGCATGACGGATTTTTCTTCCCGTCATTCTCGGGAGTCGGTCGATCGCTCAACTACTATCCACTTGGCGAGGAGAAGCCGGAGGACGGTGTGGCCGAGATAGCTATCGGTTTGGGCAAGTACATAGTGGATGGCGGTCTGAGCCTCAGATTCAGCCCGCGCCATCCGGCCAAGGTGCTTCAGACTTCGACTATCGACCTTGCTTTGCGCGACACCCAGACCCGACTTTACACTCTTGATATGCATAATATCAATGACGATTTCAAGGTCGACGACAGCTTTAATCTCGTCAAGAAGCGTGTGCAGGATTTCGCTGATACGGATGCACTGAAATACATGGTTTCGACTTTCGATGTCAACGATCAGATGATCCGCGACACCGACCGCGGTCGGGGCCGCAAGGTTGTGACCTTTGCCAATGTACTCAGTCATGGGGCATTCCCGCTTGCTAAAGCTATCGACTTTATGCTTGTCAATGGTCAGAACGAGATGCAACGACCGGTTGAAATCGAGTTTGCCGGCGTCATAGGTTCAGAGGGCAAGATGAAGGGGCATATCTACTGGCTCCAGATACGTCCGATAATCGACAAAAAAGACCTTGTCGACGACACTATTCTATCCATTCCCGACGATCAGCTCATCCTCAAGAGCAACACCGCTTTAGGTCATGGCCGCATTGATGGGGTCAAGACTATTATTTATGTTAAACCGGAGCATTTCTCATCGGCCAACAATTCGCTGATAGCTCGTGAGATAGAACATATCAACCGACGGATGGCTGCGGCTGAGGACTACTATATCCTGATCGGTCCGGGCCGATGGGGCTCAAGCGACACAGCTCTCGGTATTCCCGTCAAGTGGCCCGACATCTCTGCCGCTCGACTCATCGTGGAGTCGTCGCTCAGCAACTATCGCATCGAGCCGAGTCAGGGCACGCACTTCTTCCAGAATCTTACATCTTTCGGAGTAGGTTACTTTACAATCAACCCCTGCTCCCACGATGGCATCTACGACATTGACTATCTGAACTCTCTGCCCGCGGTAGAAGAGACTGAATATCTTAGAATTGTAAAATTTAACGAACCTCTTTCGATCGGCATCAACGGCCGAAAGGGAGTAGGAGTCGTGTGTAAACCATGATTATCACCTATGGGATTTTTTAATGCTGTGAAGCGGGCTTTCGGCTTCGGAAATTCAGACTTTGATGATGAAGAAATCAGTGCTGCTGACTATGGCATTGACGCGACAGTGACACCCTTGCGCCAGCAGAAATACCAGGAAGAAGAGCAGCCGGAGCAGAAGGTAGAACCCAAGCCTGCTGCACCTAAGAAGAGCCCCACTGAAATAGCCAGTGAGGCTGTCCCGATGGAGTCGATATTCAATACGGTTGTCAGCATTTTCAATGATACTCTCCCTTCGTTTCTGCAGCAGACTGTTGACCCGGAGGCTCAAAAAAAACGAATATATGACTCGCTCAGTGCTGATGTAAAGCTATATATATCCAATGTGCATCAATCGCTGATGGCCGCTTGTGATCAGCATTTTGAGGCCGAACGTCGAGGTTATCAGGAAGAAATCGCCCGACTTGAGACCCGCATGCGCAGCACCGAGGACGACGAAGCTGAAAAGGGACGCCGACTCTTGAGTGCCGAGCGACAGAAGCGTGCTATCAATGAACGTGTGCATGATCTTGAAATACAGATTGCTAAGCTCGAAGCTGAGCGTGAGCAGTATGAACTTGAGAATCGTACGCTTGTCAACAAAATGCGAGTCATGAATGTCATGGGCGAGTCTTCTGGCGACGTCGACACAAAAGCCCTCTCAGCCAAAATCGCCGAGCTCGAAAACGATAAAACCGCTCTCTCTGCACAGTTGGACGAGACTAAGGCTGAGGCTGAAAAGCTGAAGGCCGACTTTGCTGCGGCTAATGAGGAAT
>JAAVFS010000041.1 GCA_014800605.1 Bacteroidales bacterium
ATCGCCGTGCTTGGTGGTGTCGAGCACCTCTACGCGCTCATACCTCACCTCAAGCTCTGCCGGAGCCGCGTTCTTTACAAAATCCTCCGCCCTCGCTGTCAGTATAGCTATAACGAGAGCCAACATCAGGCCACATCTTCTCAGGCCGAAAGTTCTATCTGAAACCGAGGTCATGATATCCATAGTCTATTCCTCTATCTGTGATAATAAGTTGATTGGTCCAAAGATACTGATTTACTTTCATTCTCACAAACTTTCAACAAGATAACGACTGCTAATTTTAAAGTATCTTATCTGCAGCCGGTTGACACTATCCGCTTTCCTGTACGCCGTGTTCGTTGTTCTTTGATCATTGGCCGGCCGTCAGGACCCTTCAAGCTGGTCTCGGCAGACTCCGGCTTCTCGGCCATCACTTCTTTGACGGCATCAATACCCCCTCATACAATCATTATCACCATCGGCAGCTGTATCCATATATGTTTTCTGAACCTCATATCTCGGCTTGTATTCTCGGCTTATACCTCGCCGTTTGTATCTGCTTATTCGCTATTATGCCTCAAAGACAATACCCGACTGTCACAATTTTTTGTGGCAACTCTACGAAAAATATTCTGTTCGGCCACCTCGGCTATCGTTTTTTTTGTAATTTTGTCAAAATATCATCCTCATTGCTATGTGTGCACGCATTGTAATGGTCACCGGCGGACAGCGCTCCGGCAAGAGCCTGTTGGCCGAACAGATCACCCTATCGCTCAGCGATAGCCCCGTCTATCTGGCTACCGCCCGCATCCTCGACGCCGGAATGGAGGAACGGGTGAAGATTCACCGCGACCGCCGCGGTCAGCAGTGGACCACCGTCGAAGCACCTCTCTCGCCCGCCGACGCAGCCGATCTCAAAGGCCGTACCGTCTTGCTCGACTGCCTCACCATGCTTGCGACAAACCATTTCCTTGACAGCGGAATGGACGTCGGCGCATCGGCTACCGCTGTCACAGCCCAACTTGAGAAACTGAAAGCGTCTGACGCCGACACCGTTGTGATCGTCACAAACGAAATCGGGCTCGGAGGCATCAGCGCCGACGAGATGCAACGAAAATTCACCGATCTTCAGGGTCTTGTCAACACGCGTCTGGGCCAGATGGCCGACGAAGCCTATATCTCTTTGTCCGGTATTAAGCTAAAACTGAAATAGAATGCGAAAATTCAATATATCTCCACTCGACCGGTCGCTCGAACCTGCTCTGCGCAACCGGATCGACAATCTGACCAAACCAAAAGGATCGCTCGGCCGTCTTGAGGATCTTGCCCTGCAGATCGGTCTGATTCAGAAATCACTCAAGCCCATGTTCCGCAGTCCGGCCAACATCCTTTTCGCCGCCGACCATGGTATTATTGCCGAAGGTGTCAGCGTGTCGCCCAAAGAAGTCACCTGGCAGCAGCTGGCCCATTTCTCGAAAGGCGGCGCGGGAATCAATTTCCTGTGCGATCAGCATGGCTTCCGGCTTGTACTCGTCGATGCCGGTGTCGACTATGATATTCCGCAGGGTCACGGCATCATCGATATGAAGATGGGACGCGGCACCGGAAACTTCCTTCACGAACCCGCCATGACGACCGACCAGTGGCATGAGGCGCTCGACCGCGGTGCCCGTGTTGTCGAAATGGTCCATGCCGATGGCTGCAATGTGGTTAGCTTCGGCGAGATGGGCAGCGGAAACACAAGTCCGTCGGCCCTTTGGATGCACATTCTTACCGAAATTCCCCTGAGCCTCTGCGTCGGCGCGGGCGCCGGACTCAACAACAGCGGGGTCGGCCACAAACTGCGAGTTCTCAGCCAGGCCATTGACAATTGCCCTCTCGACAAGGCTGATATTCAGGGACGCCTTGCATATTTCGGCGGTTTTGAGATGGCAATGGCCGTGGGCGGTATGCTGCGTGCGGCCGAACTGGGTATGCTGATAATTGTCGACGGTTTCATCATGACTGCGTGTATTGCTGCTGCTATGTCGATCGATCCTGCCGTGAAGGAATACGCCGTGTTCGGACATTGTGGCGATGAAGCTGGCCACAAACTGATGCTTGAGGCTCTCGGAGCACGTCCGCTGCTCCATCTGTCGCTCAGGCTCGGCGAGGGAAGCGGCGCCGTGTGTGCTTTCCCCGTCATCGATTCTGCAGCACGCATGATAACCGAGATGGATACCTTCGCCGATGTCGACGTCACCAAATATTTCTGAGCCCTGATGGATCGCTTTCTCGCCACGCTCACATTCTTCACCCGCCTGCCCCTTTGGCGGTGGAAGGAAATACCTGCCGATAGCTATAAGCGTGTTGTCGAGCTGTGGCCTCTTGCCGGCTGGCTTACCGGACTTCTCACGACGGCCGTGCTTCTCTGTTGCTCCATGATCCTTCCCCCGCTTCCGTCGGTGATGATAGCGTTTGCCATCCGTGCAGTGTTTACAGGCGCACTGCATGAAGACGGCCTTGCCGACTTTTTCGACGGTTTCGGTGGCGGCACATCCCGCCAGCGCATTCTCGAGATTATGAAAGACTCCCATATCGGCACTTACGGCGTGATCGGAATTCTTTTCTATTATCTCCTGATAATTGGCGTGCTGTCTGAACTTCCACCCTATATTGCCGCACTCGTCATTCTTGCCGGTGATCCATGGAGCAAATGCTGCGCCGCTCAGATCATCAATTTCCTACCCTATGCCCGCACGGCCCAACAGGCCAAGAACAAGACCGTCTACACCCGCATGTCACCCCTGGCTCTGATTGGATGCGCCATTCTCGGGGCCGCACCGCTCGTTGCCGTCGCATGCTTCTGCAACTTCGGCTTCCTTTACACTGCTGCGGCCGCTCCAGCCCTCGTCTCCGCCGGCCTCATCCTCTATTTCAGACACAAGATTCAGGGATACACGGGCGATTGCTGTGGTGCAACGGCCCTGCTTTCCGAACTATCATTCTGCATCACAGCGCTGGCCCTATGCTTGAGATAATTGCTGTTCGCCATACCTCCGTCTCCGTAGAGCCCGGCACATGCTACGGCTGCACCGATGTCGGCGTGGCCGACACCTTCGCCGACGAAGCGCGCCGCGTTAAAGAAACCATCACAGGCCTTGGAACTACCTTCAATGCTGTATATTGCAGTCCACTAACCCGTTGCACCCTGCTGGCACGTGCCTGCGGATTCACCACCTTCATCACCGATCCTCGCCTCCGCGAGATGAACTTCGGCGAGTGGGAAATGCAGCGTTACGACGCCATAACCGACCCACGGCTGCAGATCTGGTACGACGACTGGCAGCACGTCAGGGCAACCGGCGGAGAATCCTTCGAAGATCAATATCGCCGGGTAGCCGACTTCGTGAGCGACCTCATAACCCTACCACACCGCCGCATCCTCATCTTCGCTCATGCAGGCACCATAGTCCATCTGCTCCGCCTCTCCGGTCTCACCCCCCAGGAAGCCTTCAGCCGACAACCTAAGTATGGCGAACATCGACAAATTATTTTGCAGAATCAAAAATAATTTATACCTTTGCAACGCAAACCACAAAGGAGAGATGGCAGAGTGGTCGATTGCGGCGGTCTTGAAAACCGTTGAGGGTAACACCTCCGGGGGTTCGAATCCCTCTCTCTCCGCGAAAATTGGCTTAACAGATTGGCAATCAATCAGTTAAGCCAATTTTGGGAAATATGGGTCGGACAGTATCCGGACATCACTTTCCCGCGAGAGCCAACCACATGTTTAACCGGCGTTCTTAAAAAACTGCAAAGAACGTCAAAAAAAATGTGTTCGCACCGCAGCAACTACTCTCCTAAGAGCGAAGTTTTGAAGTACACGGTTCCAAAACTTCACGAAGGCAAAAACTGGTACGTGGATTTTATGGCGTTCGATCCCGCGACCCAGACCATGAAGCGAAAAAAGTATATGGTCGATAGCTTCAAGAAAGTAAAAGATCGCCGCGCCTTCGCCAAAGACCTTATCGAAAGCACTCATGAAAAACTCCGTCAGGGATGGTCACCTTGGGCCAATATCGAGACCGATCGTAGCTTTACTGAGCTCTCGGCAGCCTTAGATCTCTATGAAAAGCACCTCGAGCGTGAACAGAAAGCCAAAACGCGCCACAGCTATCACAGCCGCCTGAACGTTTTCCGCCAGTATATAGGATCTCGTTTCCTGAAGCCTCACTATGTGTATCAGTACGATACAAGCCTCATTAGCGACTTCCTCGATCACCTCTATCTCGATCGTGACGTAGCCGGCCGTACCCGCAACAATTATCGCGGTTGGTGCAGCAGCCTGGCCGAATTCTTCATCGAGCGCGGATATCTCTCAGAAAACCCCGTCGCCAAGATCAAAACAGTGTCGGAGGCCCCAAAAAAGCGCAAGCCACTCACGGCCGCCATGCTCAAAACCCTGCGAAGCTATCTCGCAGAAAACAATCAGCTCTTCCTGCTCGCCTGCATGATGGAATATTACTGTTTCATCCGCCCGGCTGAGCTCGTAAATATCCGCCTGGCTGATATATCTGTCAAGGAACAGAGCGTCTTCATCTCGAAGGAATTCAGCAAAAACAAGCGCGATGGCAAAGTAGGTCTGAACGACGACCTGGTTCGGCTCATGATCGAGCTTAACATCTTCAACTTTCCCGATCAATGCTATCTGTTCGGCCACAAACTTCGCCCGGGCTTCGACAAGGGCAGTAGCGAGATGTTTCGCCGAGAATGGGTCAAGATGCGCAAAGCCCTCAAATGGTCCGAAGACTATCAGTTCTATAGCCTGAAGGATTCAGGTCTGCGCGACCTTGCTAACGAAAAAGGCATAGTCATAGCCCGCGATCAGGCCCGTCACACCGACATATCTACCACGAACAAATATCTTCAGGGAAGCGATCTGCCCGTTCACGACGCCACCAAGCATTTTAAAGGCAACTTATAGTTATAGCGTCAGCTCGTAGAAATAACCGGTAATCTTATGATTGAGGCCATGCGTTGAGATGCTGGCCTCAATTTTTTCGCACACAAATCGACGGTTGCGGATTATAAAAATATCCTCCACGTCGGGGATTGCAGCGCTGATGAAGCTGATGCAATGTTTTTCTGTCGCTCTAACCTCTATGCCGATTTTCGTTTTTGAATAGAGGTTGGTCTGCCCGGCAACCTCGTTGAGTCCCAGCGACAGCGCTTCGTTTTTGTCGAGACGGCTGCCACCGATCACCAGGTTCTGCTCCTGGGCTGTGAATCCGCGCGGCATAAGCACTGTCACCGGGCCCTGCTCCTTCTCCTTGCCGTCGTCCATTATCTTCCATTTTGTCGTGACTGTCTCCGGCGTCATCGCTCCAGCGATGGCAATGTAGATCAGATCCTCGCCCGATTCTTCTTCCTCGGCCTCCTGCTCACCGTTTATCAGGTCCTCGATGCTGTAGCTGCCATTGTCGACTACTCCGGCTCCCAGCGTTACCACGTCACCGCGGTCCGGACGGGAGAAAATCGTGATCTGAGGATCTGAAATCTCGATGTAAGGATTCTGTTTGAGCGCTGACCATCCCTGGCCGCCGTCATCTCCTACGAAATGCACCGCCTCGCGCTTCATCGCGCACGGCACAAACTTCAGCTCGATATCGAGATCGTCGCCTCCGCGGGTCATCCGGTTCCGGAACTGATCGACCTCTCCTATCATCGGCGCGTCGCCTTCCTTCACGAACTTAATGAATCTTCGGCCATCCATACATTCAAAAATTGTATCAGCCGGGAAATTCGACTCAGCCCCTGTCATGTAGCTCAGACCTACATATGCGTCGCTTGTCTTCGCCACTCGCCTGATATCCTCCGACAAC
>JAAVFS010000042.1 GCA_014800605.1 Bacteroidales bacterium
ATGGCCTCACTGGGGCCTGATTACAAATTTGAATGTTTACGGTTTCAACAAGCAAAAATACAAAAAAAATCCGATACTATCGTAAACTTATAAGTCTTATAAAATTTATAAGATGTATAAGATTCCTGTGATAGAGTAGTCTGCTCAGTACCCACGGTGGCTTCTTCGCGCGGATGCCATAGCTTCCTTGATGCCTCCGTTTGCTAAAAATTCTGCTTCCACTTTTTTCAGGACTTTAGCAAGCATTGAGTCAATCCAGCTGAAACTGTTCCGTCGGAGCAACCTTCGACGATACTCTGCTTGCAGGAACGAGCCGCCTGTCGCATCTGGTCGATTGTGCGTGTTCTGTCAGGAAAAGCGTGTCTGATGAACAGCTCGGTAATGTCGCAGATAATGACCGATTTTTTATAAACGTTCCATTGGGTATAGTCGCCTGCTATTTTCAAAAATCCGGCCATATTTCAATCGAATAGGTATAAAGAATGATGGTGATCGCAAAGATAATAATTTTTGGCGTAGGGGCGCAGGGGGTTGGGGTGGTTTGGTTTTTTTGCGTATCTTTGCGGTTGATCACTTAGCATATATGTTTATGGCAGCAATTGGTAATAAGGTGAAGCCTAAGAAGGCTCTTGGACAGCATTTTCTAACGGATCTATCGATTGCGAGGCGTATCGCGTCGACGCTGGACGGCTATAAGGGGCTGCCGGTCATGGAGGTGGGCCCGGGTATGGGCGTGCTGACTCAGTTTCTGCTCCCGGAGCACGTGGATGTGACTGTGGCCGAGATCGACACGGAGAGTGTCGACTATCTGAAGGCTAACTTTCCGGCGCTCGAGGGGCGAATCGTAGAGGGGGATTTCCTTAAGATAGACCTCCGGGAGTTCTATGGCGGCCGCAAGTGCTGTGTTATAGGCAACTATCCGTATAACATCTCGTCGCAGATATTTTTCCATGTGCTTGACTATAAGGACGTGGTGGAGTGCTGTTCGGGTATGTTGCAGCGTGAGGTGGCCGAGCGTCTGGCTGCCGCTCCGGGCACGAAGTCCAGGGGCATACTGAGTGTGCTGCTTCAGGCGTGGTATGACGTGGAGTATCTGTTCACGGTCAGCGAGTCGGTCTTCAACCCGCCGCCAAAGGTGAAGAGCGGTGTCATCCGGATGACCCGCAACGGGGTGACCGACCTCGGATGTGACGAGCGCCTGCTGAAGACGGTGGTCAAGACTACCTTCGGGCAGCGCCGCAAGACGATCCGCAATACGGTGCGTGCGCTGCTGCCTGCGGGCGTGCAGCTTCCGGCTGACTGTGCTCTGGGGGCTATGCGTCCGGAGCAGCTTACGGTAAAGGAGTTTATTGATCTAACTAATATAGTCGACGCTCTGCGCGGCGGCAAGGAATCGTGATGAAGGAGTTTACACAGGAATATCTGGAGAGGCTGCGCGATATCATCGCTTCGCGCGATGATCAGGCTGCGCTCTCGGAGCTTGAGGATATGCACCCGGCTGACATCGCCGAGCTCTATGAGGAGCTTGATCTGGAGGAGGCTGAGTATCTATATAAGCTGCTGGCTGACCAGACGGCGGCTGATGTGCTGATGGAGCTTGATGAGGATGAGCGCCGCAAGCTGCTGGCTGATATGCCGGCTGAGGATATTGCCCGCCAGATCGACTATCTGGATACTGACGAGGCTGTCGACCTCATACAGGATCTCCCGGAGGAGGAGCGTGACGAGATTCTCTCGCACATCGATGATGTGGAGCAGGCGGGTGATATCATCGACTTGCTGAAATATGATGAGGACACTGCGGGTGGCCTTATGGGCACGGAGATGATTGTAGTCAATGAGAACTGGTCGATGCCGGAGTGCATCAAGCAGATGCGTATGCAGGCTGAGGAGATGGACGAGATCTATTATGTCTATGTCGTCGACAATGAGAATCGCCTGCGTGGCATCCTGCCGCTGAAGAAGCTGATCACGCATCCGTCGGTGTCGAAGATCAAGCATGTCATGGAGGAGGACCCTGTGGCTGTGAAGGCTGACACGTCGATCGATGAGGTGGCGCTGGACTTTGAGAAATATGACCTCGTTGCGATGCCTGTCGTGGACTCGATCGGTCGCCTGCTGGGGCGGATCACGGTCGACGACGTCATGGACGAGGTGCGTGAGTCGAGCGAGCGTGACTATCAGCTTGCATCAGGTCTCTCGAGCGACGTAGCGGCCAATGATACTGTCTTTGCGCAGACTAAGGCGCGCATCCCCTGGCTGCTGATCGGCATCGCGAGCGGCATCCTGGCGTCGCTTATTCTGACCGGATTTGAGAATCAGCTGGCGGCGGTGACGGCGCTGGCGCTGTTTATCCCGATCATCGGCGGTACGGGTGGTAATGTCGGTGTGCAGGCATCGGCTATCGTCGTGCAGGGCCTGGCTAACGGCTCGCTGGATATCAAGCAGTTTGGCGCTCAGCTGGGTAAGGAGGTGCTTATCGGCCTGCTCAATGCCACAGTGCTGAGTCTGGTGATTTTTGTCTATAATCTGATTATGCTGCCGCACGATTTTGCGGTGACGATATCGGTGGCGGTGTCGCTATGGGCTGTGGTGATGTTTGCCACGATCCTGGGTACGGTGGTGCCGCTGACTCTGGAGAAGCTGAAGATCAACCCGGCGCTGGCTACGGGCCCGTTTATCCAGATCTCGAATGATATCGTGGGCTTGATTCTCTATGTGAATATTGCCACCTGGTTTCTCAAGCATCTGGGATAGCCTGCGCGGTGCGTGTGCGAACAGGAAGTAGCGTGCCTCGGGCACGCGTGAGCGGAGGGTAGAGCATACCCGGTACATGGAGCAACGCGACATGTGCGGGGTTACTGGTAAATCGGCGTCCTCCAGACGCCCGCCAATATGATGGCTAAGGGTAGAGTGTGGAGAAGCAATAGCAATCTGCTACAATCGGCGTCTTCCAGACGCCCTGCCGTGGTAGGCTCGGCTAACCGGGGGCGCCAGCCCTTGCGGGCTTCGGCGCGCCCCGGTTACTCGTTAATAGATGTCCTGACGGATAGAATAATACGGCTATATATTAAGGCGGCCTGAGGGTGTCCTACAGGACGCTGATTAAGAGGTAACCCTGTACGCCGAGGCGCGATAGCGCCGGCGTGCAGGGCAGGAAGGAATGTGGATCTAAGGGATGGCATCCGCAGGAAGCCGATTGAAGCTGTCTGTATTATCAGGTTTTGCCAGCTGTTATTTCCCAATAATAGATGGGGTTATGGCGTCCTTCGGACGCCCTCCGGAGGCTAATGGCAGCGCGTGTGCGAGTCTCATGGCCGCTAAGGTAGCGGGGATATGGAAAGAGGCCGGGCTCCGTGGGGAGCTCGGCCTCTATGATGGTCTTTTCAGATTGTTGTCTGACTGAGATTACTTCTCGATGTGGGGACCTGCTGCTACGAGGGCTTTGCCTGCTGCGTTGGTCTCGTATTTCTTGAAGTTCTTGATGAAGCGCTCAGCGAGGTCGTCAGCTTTCTTGGTCCACTCTTCGGGGTTAGCGTAGGTGTCGCGGGGATCGAGGATCTTAGAGTCTACGCCGGGAAGTTCGGTGGGAATTTCGAAGTCGAAGATGGGGAGTTTCTTGGTGGGAGCTGAGAGGATAGCGCCGTCGAGGATAGCGTCGATGATGCCGCGTGTATCCTTGATGGAGATGCGCTTGCCTGTGCCGTTCCAGCCGGTGTTGACGAGGTATGCCTTAGCACCGCTCTTTTCCATTTTCTTAACGAGTTCTTCAGCGTACTTTGTGGGGTGGAGTTCGAGGAACGCCTGGCCGAAGCATGCTGAGAATGTGGGGGTGGGCTCTGTGATGCCGCGTTCTGTACCTGCGAGCTTGGCGGTGAAGCCTGAGAGGAAGTAGTACTTGGTCTGCTCGGGGGTCAGGATAGATACGGGGGGAAGCACACCGAATGCGTCAGCTGACAGGAAGATGACGTTCTTGGCAGCGGGGCCTGCTGATTTGGGCTTGACGATGTTGACGATGTGGTCGATGGGGTAAGATACGCGGGTGTTTTCGGTGACTGACTTGTCAGCGAAGTCGATCTTGCCTTCTGCGTCGACGGTTACGTTCTCGAGGAGGGCGTCGCGACGGATAGCGTTGTAGATGTCGGGCTCTGACTCTTTGTCGAGGTTGATGACCTTAGCGTAGCAACCGCCTTCGAAGTTGAAGACGCCGTTGTCGTCCCAGCCGTGTTCGTCGTCGCCGATGAGGAGGCGTTTGGGGTCGGTGGAAAGGGTGGTCTTACCTGTGCCTGAGAGGCCGAAGAAGATGGCGGTGTTTTCGCCGTTCATGTCGGTGTTGGCAGAGCAGTGCATTGAAGCGATACCCTTCTGGGGGAGGTAGTAGTTCATCATTGAGAACATACCTTTCTTCATTTCGCCGCCGTACCATGTGTTGATGATAACCTGTTCGCGTGAGGTGGTGTTGAATACTACTGCTGTCTCAGAGTTGAGGCCGAGCTCTTTGTAGTTTTCAACTTTAGCTTTAGAAGCGTTGTAGACGATGAAGTCGGGCTTGAAGTCTTTGAGTTCTTCTTCGGTGGGTGCGATGAACATGTTGGTCACGAAGTGAGCCTGCCATGCTACTTCCATGATGAAGCGAACGGCCATGCGGGTGTCCTTGTTGGCGCCGCAGAAGCGGTCAACGACGTAGAGTTTTTTGTTAGAAAGCTCTTTAACGGCGATTTCTTTAACGGCATCCCATGTCTTTTCGGTGACGGGCTTGTTGTCGTTTTTGTATTCTTCGGTTGTCCACCAAACGTTGTCCTTGGAGTTTTCGTCGAGAACGATGAATTTATCTTTGGGGGAGCGGCCGGTGTAGACGCCTGTCATTACATTGACTGCGCCGAGTTCTGTCACTACTCCTTTTTCAAAGCCTTCGAGTGAGGGAAGTGTTTCTTCCTTGAACAGCTCTTCGTAGGTGGGATTGTAGATAATCTCCTTTGTGCCGGTGATACCGTACTGTGTTAAGTCGATTTTGCTCATTGTTGTGGTTAATGATATGTATGTTAGTAAAATGAGTTGTTGACTCTTCGGGTATGGGATAGGGGTGCGGTCGGCATCCTTTTATCCGAGTGCAAAGATAATCAGGATTTATGATTTTAGGTGTATAAATAGGGAAAAATTTCGTTAATTTATGCTTTTTGTTGGTTGGGTAAAAAAAATCTCCCGGCGGGCTGTGGGGCTGCCGGGAGGGGGTTTGGGGGCGAGGGGTTATTTTTTGATGGGCTCGTCGGAGAGGTAGACGCGGAAGTCGCGGATGGACTGCGGGGCTTCGGCTTCCATGCGGGGGAGATACTGGATGGCTGTGATGGTGCGTGTGGCTCCGAGGTCTATGACGATGGTGTGGGGGAAGGGGTTGCCCTTGACTGTGCGCCAGTAGGTTGACTCCTGGAGGTCGAAGATTTTGTCGCCGGAGCAGTTTTTGCGGTCGACTTCTTCGGAGTCGGCGTAGTAGATGGTCCAGGGCTCGCGTGAGAGGCGCTGTCCGTTCTGGTCGAGGAGGTAGAATTCGGAGATTGCCGCGCGGTCGCCTCCGTCATGGGCGTTGAGTGCCTCTAGGGCGAGGTAGCGTCCGGTGAATGGCTGTCCGAGTTCGATTTCCTGCCAGCCGTTGCTGGGAGCGAAGGTGCCTTCAAGGATGGGGGCGAGGCCTGTGAGGTCGAGGGTGTCGCCTTCTTCGCGATGGGTGAGGGGGCGGGCTACGAGGAGCTTGTCGAGCTCGGGGGTCTTGCGGCCCTGTACGAGGGGGTCATGGGGCCCGAGGATGTCGAAGACGAGGATTTCGTTTTGGCCTTTCTTGAGCCAGCAGCCGGGCATGTAGAGGGTCTGCTGGGGGCCGATTTCCCAGATGCGGCCCATGGGGTGGCCGTTGACGTAGACGAGGCCTTTGCCCCATGTCCCGAAGTCGAGGAATGTGTCGGCGGGACGGTCTATGGTGAATGTGCCGCGATAGACTCCGCGGGGTGATCGGCCTGTGGTGTCGGCGGGGTTGTCGGCCAGGGGCTGATAGGTGAGTGAGGTGTAGAATTCGTAGAGGTCGGGGAGGGGGTAGATCTGCCAGCCTTTGAGGTCGCAGGTGAAGGGGCGTCCGTCGCGGTCGATTGTGAGCTCTACGCGGTCGGTGATGCCTTTGAAGTCTTTGATTGCGCGGCCGAAGTTGATGCGTCCCATGGCTTCGACGAGGATGTCGAGTGTGTCGCCGCGATTGACGGCGGGGATGCGTATCTGGCGGTCGCCGTTGCGGCGGTCGAGGGTGCCGATGTATTGGCCGTTGATGAAGATCTGGGCGTAGTCGTGGGGCTCGTCGACGGTCAGCAGGGATGATTCGTCGATGGCGGGGAGTGTGGTGCGGTAGAGGAGTGAGCCGAAGCCTTGGTTGAGCTCTTCCATTGTGAGGATGTCGGCGCTCTTGACGGGCTCGGGGAGGTTGGCGAAGATGGGTGCTACTTCGGTGAGGGTGAAGGGGCGGATGGTGGTGGTTGGGATGGCTGCGGGGACTTTGGCTTGTTTCTGTCCTTTGGGCATGTATTTGGCGAGGGCGCGGCGCAGTGCGTGATATTTGGGTGTGGCTTGTCCGCTCTCGCTGATGGGTGCGTCATAGTCGTAGGAGGTGACGTCGGGGGCGAAGCCGGGTGAGTTGGCTCCGGCCCAGTGTCCCCAGTTGGTGCCGCCGTGGGTCATGTAGAGTGAGAATGAGATGTCTTTGGAGAGCATTTCGTCGATGCCTTCGATCATTTCGTCGGCGGGGCGTGTCTCGTGGTTGGCGCCCCATTTGTCGAACCATCCGCTCCAGAATTCGGAGCACATCAGGGGGCTGTCGGGGCGGAGCTCGCGGAGGTGGCGGAACTGCTCGTCGATATTGGCTCCGGTGCCGAAGTTCATGGTCCAGACGAGGTCGTCAAGGCCGTTGAGGGTGAAGTTGCTCGACCAGTCGCACTGGAAGAGGGTGACGTCGGGGTAGAGCTCGCGGAGCATGTCGCGGATATTGGCTACGTAGGTTTTGTCTTCGCCGTAGGATCCGTATTCGTTTTCGACCTGTATCATGATGATGGGTCCGCCTTTGTCGGCTGTGAGGTCGCCGACTTGCCCGGCTACGGCTTCTTCGAAGATTTTGACGCGGTCGAGGAATCTGGGGTCATTCTCGCGCAGGGCGATGTCTTTGTCTTTGAGGAGCCACCAGGGTAGGCCTCCCATCTCCCACTCGGCGCAGACGTAGGGGCCGGGGCGAAGTATGACTTTCATGTCGTTTTTCTGGCAGAGGCGGATGAATTCGGCGAGGTCGTTCTGTCCTTCAAAGTCGAAGACTCCTGGCTCGGATTCGTGGGTGTTCCAGAATACGTAGAGGCATACGGTATTCATGCCGAGGGCTTTGCACATCTTGATGCGGTGCTCCCAGTAGGGGCGCGGTATTCGGGGGTAGTGGAGCTCGGCGGCTTTGACTACGAATGGCTCGTCGTTGAGGAGGAATGTCCCGGAGCCGGCTGTGAATGTGTCTTTTCGTGGCTGGCTGTCTGTGGCTGCGGCGGTGAGTGCCGTGAGTGACAGGGCTGCGGTGAGGGCAAGGTTGATTAGTCTCATGTCAGGGTAATAGAGGTTTGTAGGTAAGAGGATTTTCAGCTGTTGCGATTACAAATATACGGTTTTTCGGTTCAATTGCAAAATCGGGCTGAAATGATGGCGCGGATGTGTGGGGTGGGGTGGATCGGGGGGGGCATTAGGTAGGTGCCGCGGGGTAGATTATAGACTTGGGTATCTGCTAAGTTGCGTAAAAGGTATGTTTGAGTTATATTTGTAAAAAATCTCCCGTTGAGATGAAGAAAGCTCTGTTTATATCCCATCAGCCCGTTTTTCCTGTCATAGGGGGAGATAATGTCCGTATGTCGCAGAGCCTTAGATTGCTTGCCGAGATCTGCGACGTCGATGTGGCTTACCTGTCGAAGACTGATGATGTCCCCTCTTTCAAAGATTATGTTCCCCAAATCAGTGGTGAGCATCGTTTTGTGGCCGGTCCCATCCGGAGATGTGGCAGAATCCTCCGGACGATCGTGAACGGGAACGCGGAAGTGGTTAATCATTTCAGGGCCGGTGATCTGATGAAATGGGTGAAGCGTAATGCTTCCCGCTATGATTTTGTTTTTTGTGCGTCCCCGGTTATGGGGCAGTATGCTCTTAATGGTGATTTCAAGAGAAGGATAATCGACATGACAGATTGCCTGACTATGAATTTCGAGAGGACAGCCGAAAGCAGGCATGGACTCATGAGAAGACTATTTATAGAGGAAGCACGCCGGATGGAAAAATATGAAAAGCGGTGTATCATGAATTTTGACGCGCTTGCCTACATAGCTTCGGCAGACAGGGACTATATCGCGGGTGGAAAAAATAAATTTATTGTTGGAAACGCTGTCAGGGAGATCCCCGAGAATGAGAGAAATCATCATGGAACGGAATCCCGGCGACTAGTATTTGTCGGGAAAATGAACTATGCGCCCAACATTCTGGCGGTGAATTTTTTTGCGCGGGAGGTGATGCCTTTGGTTTTGCGAAAATGTCCCGATGCTGAGTTCCTTATTGTCGGGACAAAGCCTACCGGGGCAGTTGAGAATCTCGGGAATCTTCCCGGTGTGACAGTGACAGGAGGTGTTCCCGAGGTCGGGTCTTATTTTTCCGGAGCGTCTGTAGTGGTTGCCCCTATGCTCAGTGGTTCGGGTGTACAGAACAAGATTCTTGAAGCTCTCGCATACGGTGCGAGAGTAATCACAACCCCTACCGGGGCTGAAGGGATGGAGAGTCTGGAGGATGTCATGACGGTTGTTGAGCCGGATTCCGGATTATGGGCCGAACAGGTTGTCGCGATGCTCCGCGATCCGTCATATATGCGCGAGTCGGCTGCCCATGCACCTGGGCGTGTGTCTGAAGAATTTGGGATAGCAAAGGTACGGAAGGAATTCCGCACCTTTGTAGGGACTGTGACCGGAAGCGATTAAGAGTGTTGATAGACTATAAAGCCGCTGGCGTCATCAGTATCTTTTCAGGATGTTCTGCAGCTGGGCGATGTCGTCGACGCGCTCGGCGAGTGAGCCCTGGCGGTCGATGATGAAGAGTGTGGGGAGTGTGGTGACGTTGTAGGTGCGGAGGGGGCGATCGCCTTGGGTGTTGTAGACGGATGTCCAGGGGAGGTTGGTGGCTGTCTCGCGCCAGGCTACTTCGTTGGGGTCGAAGCTGATCTGATAGATGTCGGCCAGGCCGTTATGCCATGCGAAGGCGAGTGCCTGATTGACTACCGGGGCGCTCTCGAGGGTGTGGGCTGAGAAGCAGACGATGACTGGCTTGCCTTTGCCGGTGAGTTCGGAGAGTGAGCGCATGCTGCCGTCAAGACCCATCAGGGAGAGGTCGGGGAAGCCGATTTCCTGTGCTACGGCTGTGGCTCCGCGTGGTGCGACGAGGTTGGTGAGCTCGGCTGTGCGGGGGTCGTTGGGGCGATACTGTGAGTAGAAGTTGGCAACGGCACGTATGATCTTGAGGTCGAAGCGGTTGGAGGGATCGAAGAGGGTTTGGCTGCCGATGTTGCGGGTGATGACATAGAAGGCTGCGAGGTCGCCGGGCGCGGGGGTGATGATCTCGTTGTAGAGGCGGCGTTTGAGGGCCGAGTCGGCGGCTACGGCCTGCTCGGATGATGTACGGAGGGCTTCGCTGATGATGTCGTTGGCGCGCTGGATGAGGTCGGCTGTGGGTGAGCCGGAGATGCGTCCGAGGGAGATGTCGGCTGTGTCGGCTGCGATGACGATGTCTTCGGTGCTGTCGACGGGGAAGTAGAGGATGTTGTCACGGTAGCTCAGACGATAGAAGTCGGGGTAGTCCATGCGGTTTTTGACGATGGAGAATGTGCCGTCGGGGGCGGTGCGTGCTGAGTCGATTGTGACCCAGCGGTTGCCGGCGAATCGCTGCAGGAGGACTGTCCGGGAGTCGGCGCCGCTGATTGTGCCGCTGACTGACCACTGTGAGTCGGATTTTTTGCTGCCGGAGCAGGCTGCCAGGAGTGATGCACAGGCTGCGGCGGCGATGAGGGTGTGGAGGGGACGCATGTGGAGGATAGGTGGGGAGGAGGGACTGAATTACTTGTTGTTCTGAGTGTTGTAGGCTTCGGAGATGGCTTCGGCGAGGCGCTGCATCTCTTGGGCAGGGAGGGTCTTTTTGTTGTTGAAGTCCATGTCGCCTTCGTGGGTGAGGGGTATGAGGTGGATGTGTGCGTGCGGGACTTCGAGACCTATTACGGCAACGCCTATCTTACGGCATGGTACGGCGGCTTTGACTGCATGGGCTACTTTGTGGGCGAAACTCTGCAGTCGGAGGTATTCGTCGGAGGTGAGGTCGAAGATGTAGTCGACTTCGCGCTTGGGGACGATGAGTGTATGGCCGGGCTGTACGGGGTTGATGTCGAGGAATGCGAAGCAGTCGTCGTTTTCGGCTACTTTGTAGGATGGGATTTCGCCGGCTATGATGCGTGAGAATATTGTAGGCATGGTGTTGTGGGGTTTAGAAGCTGATCTCGAGGATTTCGAATTTCATCAGGCCCTGGGGGACTTTGATTTCTACGATGTCGCCTTTTTTGTGGCCGAGGAGTCCCTGGGCGATGGGTGTGGACGCGGCGATTTTCTTTTCTTTGAGGTTGGCTTCGCTGTCGGTGACGATGGTGTATTCGACGGCCATGTTGTTGGCGAGGTTTTTGATCTTGACTTTGTTCATGATCTGTACTTCGTCGGTGTTGAGTTTGCTTTCGTCGATGATGCGGGCTGAGGCCACGAGGTCTTTGAGCATTGAGATTTTCATCTCGAGGAGGCCTTGTGCTTCTTTGGCGGCGTCGTATTCGGCGTTTTCGGAGAGGTCGCCTTTGTCGCGTGCTTCGGCGATTGCGCGAGATATTTCGGGTCGCTTAACGTTTTCGAGATAAGCGATTTCTTCCATTTTTTTCTTATAACCTTCCTTGGTCATGAAAGTGATTGCCATGGTAGTCGGTGTCTTTAGTTTTACAATAAAAAAAGTAGCGCCTCGGCCGTGTTATCGGTGAGACCCTAAGTATTAATAGTCGATGATAATGTAGGGCAAAGGTAGTAATTGCGCTGTCACTTTCCAAATATTTAAGTGTTTTTGTGAGTTGGTGGTGTAGCGTACCTCCGGCACGCGGGTGTGGGTAGGTGTTTGCCCCGCACATGTCGCTTCGCTCCATGTACGGGGTTACCAGTAAGTCGACGTCCGGTAGGACGTACTGAGATATGTAAGACGATGGAGGATGGGTTGTCGTGATGGATGGGTGTGGCTATGGTTTGTGTGATCGGGGTATGAGAAAAGCCGCATCAGGGGGCTGACGCGGCTTTGGGGGTTATGAGGTGGAAGTATATTATTCGGCGATGCTGTCGATTACTGCAACTGCTTCTTCTACTTCTTCTACTTCGGCTTCTGCTTCGTCGGTGAGGCTGTCGAAGTTGCCGAAGAGTTCCTGTGCTTTTGCGTTAACGACTTCTTCGAGTTTCTTTGCTTTTTCTTCGAGTGCTTGGTTGCCTTCGGGGTTGAAGTCGGGGTATTTCTGAGCGAGTTCCATCATCTGTGAGGCGAGGTCCATGCTGATCTTCTGGATGTCTTCAGCTGACTTTGCGTCCTGGATCTTTGTGGTGTAGGTGTCGATGAGTTTTTCGAACTGTTTCTCGGGTGATGATGAGCATGCTACGGTGAAGAGTGTCATCGCGCAGGCGGCTGAAAGGATGAGTTTTTTCATTTTGTTGATGTGTTTGGTTGTAATATGTAAGTAACTGTTGATAATTAAACGATATTATGTGCAAAGTAGCTGTCAATTTTAATCTTTCACACTATCTATGGCTGTAAATTGGTCTATATCAAAATAGTAATCGGTCATGAAGCTCGCTTCACTCCCTCTTCATCTTTTGATATATCCTCAATTTCCATCTCATATATAGTATAAATTAATTTTCAACAGTTACTTA
>JAAVFS010000043.1 GCA_014800605.1 Bacteroidales bacterium
ACTTCCTTATCATCCATAGTTTTGCCGGAAAGTATTACCTCCATAGAATATCAATGCTTTTATGGTTGCACCTCGTTAGAATCAATATATTTTCACTCAAAAAAACCTCCCTATATATATTTCTATAATTTCTATCTAAGAAGTGTTACCGCATACGTTCCTAAAGAATCTCTTGAGCTATATATAGATACGTTTAAAAACGCTTTTAAAGAAATATTACCAATAGAATGATATGTCATACAAATACAATCCCCGAGACCATCGCAAGACTTACCGATGGTTTCGGGGTAATATCCGACATCTAAAATCATATAAAGTGCAAATGACACCCGAAAAGTTTCGAGATATAGAAAAACTATATCACTATACCTCTTTCAAGAACGGAATGTTCATTTTACAGTCGCAGACGATGATAATGTCGAAACCGATAAAGATGAATGATATAAATGAGAATAATCGGTTTATCAGTTGTGATAACGAGAAAAATGATATTGGAATGGTAATGAATGAAATGGAGAGGTATTTTCAGAGTAGTTTCACAAGAGATGACGGAAAAATACCCGGATTTGCAATAGCTGCGATGTGGGGCCACTATGCTGAAAATGGTAAGGGGATGTGTCTGGTATTTGATAAACGAAAATTGCTTTCGAGAATTAAGGATGAAGAATTCTTTAAGGACAAAGTTACCTATGAAAAAGATTTTGACTCATCTATTTGTGTTGAAGGAAATCCGAAAGAATATATACAGAATAATACTAAAGAAGTATTTTTTACAAAGTCTGACGACTGGAGTTATGAGAGGGAATTCAGGGTAGTAAGAAGATCTTTATCATCTTCTGTTGAAATTGATTTAACCGGTTGCATAATTGCGGTCATAGTACATGATTTCGTTGATACCCCTTCAGATGGGTGTGTTTATAATGCTCCATCATATATAAATTTAGTCAATAGGGTTAGACCTCTGAAAATTCCTGTCTTGGTATTTAGTAAGGATTCAATAAGCGGTCCATATAGTATTATAGAAGGGGAGAATGGAGGGAGGGACTGGTTGATAGACGACTACGAAGGATTGATACTTGATATCTAAAATAATAGGATATTTAATTAAAGCAGAGGAGGCAGTATCGAGGGGATCGATACTGCCTCCTTGATTGCGTCGGGAGGGTGACGCTATGCGTTGAGAAAGTTATTCTTCAGCGGCTTCTACTTCAGCAGCTTCGGCAGCGGCATTGGGCTGGATGTTAGGGAGCTCAAGGCCGTAGTGGTGCTTCTTGTCAAGGCCTTTGAGATAGATGGCCAGGAGGAGTGCCATCACGCCGAATCCTGCGAAGATGATCATCGGGATGGTGTAGTTGTAGTGGATGAAGAATCCTTCGGGGGCTTCCACGCCGGCTGCTTTCCAAGCTTCGAGCTGTGCGACTTCACTCTGAACTACGGGGTTAGAGGCGTTGACGGAGTCGAGTACATAGCCGATGAGCAACGGCACGGCGCACAGGCCGATGTTCTGTACCCAGAAGATGAGGCAGTAGGCACTGCCGAGCACTTTCTCTTCGATGATCTTGGGTACACTGGGCCACAGGGCGGCGGGCACGAGGGCAAACGAGACGCCGAGCACTACGATTGTGGCGTAGGCAAGCACTTTGCTGTGGGTAGCGGGGAGGAGGAATGCGAATACCAGGTGGCAGGCTATCAGGAGGAGTGCGCCGAATATCAGCATGGTTGCACCCTTACCGCGACGGTCAAGGAAGTTGCCGAGGAATACGGTGATGACAGCTGCACCGATCGGGAACCAGCGGAAGATGTCCGACGCCTCTTTGGCTGAGATGTCGCCGATGTTGCACTGGAGCATTTCAGCACCGTAGGCCTGGAAGGGGAAGATAGCCGAGTAGTAGAGTACGCAGAGGAGAGCTACGACCCAGAAGATGTGGCTTGAGAAAATCTTGGTGATATCGGATGCCTTGAATTCGTCTTCAGAAGGACCGTCGGATGCGGCAGCTCCGAGCTCGCGGTCGAACTTGGTGTCAAGTACGCAGAAGACGCAGTAGCAGATGAGGCCGATCAGAAGGAGCGTGGTGCAGAATGCCACGGGCGCTACCACGGTGCCAAATTTGTCGGCGATCACAGGCGAGATAGAGAAGATGGCAAAGACTCCAAGACGGGCGATTGCCATCTCAAGGCCCATTGCGAGAGCCATCTCTTTGCCTTTAAACCATTTGGCAATCGCTTTAGATACGGTTGTGCCGGCCATTTCGCAGCCACATCCGAATATCATGAAGCCGAGAGAGGCCATCTTGGCGCTTGCGGGCATCGCAATCCACCAGCTGTTGAGCCAATGTTCGAGACCGGTGCCCTGGAATGCGTCGCTGATACCGTACAGTTTGATACCGGCGCCGATCACCATCAGCGAAGCTGAAAGCACGCCGGTGAAGCGGATGCCCATCTTGTCGAGGATAAAGCCGGCCACGATCAGGAATCCGCACACATTGAGGATATATTCAGATGATCGGTATGTGCCGTAAGCTGTTGAGTCCCAGCCGAGCTGAGGATCGAGAAGGCTCTTCAGGGGAGCCATGACATCGACAAACATATAGGCGAAGAACATCATTGATGCGATGAGCACCAGTGCAGTCCAGCGAGCCCACGTCTTGTCGTTGAGATACTGTTTTACTGTTGTTGTCATGATAATGATTGTTTGATTTTGACTGCAAAAATAGTAAAAATCAATGTTTAATACAAAGGACGCTCCGACCTAAAGGGGCCGAAGCGCTTATAAACTTTTATTATGACGGATTACTCCTCGATAGTCACGAGGCGATATTTCTGCTTGCCGACGCCAAGCTCCTCTGCGTGCGAGAGAATCAGGGTACCTAAGCGTGACTCGATTCGTTCGATAAGATGAGCTTTGCCGGGATCGTCAGAATTCATCACCATATCGACGCAAGCCTTGTCAAGAGCCACGGGGTCGAGCGAAGCAAGCACGCCGAGGTCACCCATCTCGGGAGCTGCGGGATTGCCGTTGCAGTCGCAGTCTACTGACAGGTTGTTGGCTACGTTGATATACAGGATGTGGTCGCCGGTGTAGTCAGTCACAGCCTTGGCAGCTTCGGCCATCGACTCGATGAAGTCTGCCTGTTCGGCTGTGTTCGACCATATGGAGTCTACGTTTGCGGTCTTGCCGGCTGAGTGGATGTAGGTTTTGCCGCTTGACGATGCGATGCCGATAGAGATATTTTTCAGCGCGCCACCAAAGCCACCCATCTGATGCCCCTTGAAGTGAGAGAGCACGACGATAAAGTCGTAGTCAGCAAGATTTTTGCCGACGATATCCTTTGTGAGGTGTTTGCCTCCGACCACGGGCAGCTCGATTTCGCCGTCTGCGTCCATTATATCAACGCCAGCCAGATCAGTATAGCCGTGCTCCTTAGCTGTAGCGCGGTGGGCTTCGGTCGTATTGCGATTGCCGGCGTAGGCTGTGTTACATTCGATGAATGTACCGTTGACCAGACGCACGAAATCGGCAATAAGGGCTGTGTCGAGGTGGTTCGACTTGTTTGACTCGCCGGTTGAGATCTTGATGCCCACCTTGTTGCCTTTGGCTTCGCGGCCGAGAGCTTCGTAGACTTTTACTATATTTTCCGGAGTGATGTCTTTAATGTAGTAGACCGTGGGGATGGTGTCGGCCGGAGCTTCGGTGGCTTCTGCAGTAGCGGTTCCCTTTGAGTTGCCGCAAGAACTCATAGCAGTCATTGCGCCGAAGGTCGCAAGAGCTATCAGAGATGTGATTTTTTTCATTTGGTTTGAGTATTATATATTGTTAATATGTGTAGTTGGTTTCAGAAACTAAGGGTGAATCCTCCCGACGCAGTGAATCCGGGCATCGGATATCCTCGATTTATGATGTAGGATGCGTCGGTGATATTGTCCAGATTGACGAACAACTTGAGATACTTGAGTAGTTGATACTGAGCTTTTAGATCGAGCAGTGCATAGCTTTGATACGGGATGCTTTCAGCAACAAAGAGATGCGCGATGCCACGCAGTTGCGCGCTGAGGGTCAGCTGCCGCATGGGGCGCCAGTCGGCTCCGAGGAAGTATTGATGACGCGGGGCGCCGGTCAGATTGTCGAGCGACGTGTGCAGATAGCTGTAGGTGGCCGTGAGCGAGAGATTGCTCAAGGGGGTCACGCCCACGCCGGCCTCAATGCCCTTATTGCGGAAGCTGCCTGTGTTGACATTTTTCATATCCATGACCTCGATCATGTTTGAGCCTGAACTGTAGTAAAGGGTAAGGTCAACATAGACCATCGGACCGAAACTCTTGTGTGCCGAAACCTCATAATTCCACATCCGTTCGGGTTCAAGGTCGGGGTTGGCCATCTTGTAGAGATACAGCTCGCGGAATGATGGGTTGCGATATCCCATTGCAGCCGAAGCTTTTAGCGTGAGCGACTCTGTCGGATTGTAAACCACACCGGCCTGAGGCACGCATCGTGTTGCGAACATGCTGCTGTTGGCCACTCGTAAGCCGGCGTTGAGCGTCAGGCGCCTGTCGAGCAGGTTCTGAGCCAGAGTGAGGTAGGGTGAATATTCGGTGATGTTGTGGCGTTCCATTGTAGCTATAGCTCCCGGCTGGTGGAGCGTACCTCCCGACATCGGTATCTCTCCCGAATAGCATGCGAAGTCAATGCCGACAGTCATGTCGGCCTCGTACCATGGCTTGATATTCTGATATGCCATTACTCCAAAGCGGTCGTCAAGGCTGTGAAACGCTCTCGGGTCACGGATGAAGTGGTTGCCCCAGCTATAGTAGGCTCTGACGGCGCCATTTGTCGAGGAGTAGCTGTTTGTCGCTGCAAGCGAAGCCTCCCCGCGGATGATGTTTTGATGGTAGATATCCGTCGATTCGGGATTGGATAGCCGGGCGTACAGAGGGTCGTTAGCCTTGAAGTTCATCAGGGTCAGATCGGCAGTTGTCAGCCATCTGTCGCTGAAGCGATATGATGCTTTGGCATAACCGCTCCACTGGCTGAAGTCAAAGTTCTTGACATTGCCGTCTGTATGGTCGTAGCTTACCGAAGCCATTGCCGACACACGGCGGTGACGCGCGGAGACGGTAGCCGTCGATTGCCATGTGTTGTAGCTGCCATAGGAGGTGGTCAATGACCCTGCTAACGGGCGATGCTCGGCTTGCTTGGTGATGACATTGATAGTACCCGCCATGGCGTTGGAGCCATAGAGCACTGAGGCGGGTCCGCGGAGCACTTCGACCCTCTCAACATATTCCTTTGAGTAGAAGTCGGCTACATGGTGAGAGTAGAGCCCGGCAAACTGTGGCTGACCATCCACCATCATCAGTACGGCCGATGCCCTGTCTCCACCGACACCTCTTATCTTGATATGGCCGGAGCCGCCATTGCTGCTCACTCCGAAGCCGAGTATGCCTCTCTGAGTGACGAAGAGGCTTGGCACCCTCCCTGAGAGGATGCTAAGCAACTGATTGGAGCTCGCGTTGTCGAGCGACTTGCTGTCAATGATGCTTACGGTGTAAGGCAAATATTTTGCATTGACAGTCTGATTGGAGCCGGTGACTACCACTTCCGAGAGTTCACGGCTCATGATCGAGTCGCCCGACTCTGCTGTGGCGCTGCAACTCAGCGTTGCTGCTATTGCCAATGCAGCGAGTGATGATCGGTTTGTCATTTAAAAGACTTGCTGATATAGTTTTCTTTAGCTGGCGCAAAATTAATCATTAAAGTTTAAATCAGAGCCATATTGCCAATTAATTCGCCGAATTATAGTTTTTTTTCGATGAGTAGTAGTATATTTGTAGCCTGTTTTCAATTAGATGTAAATATGAAATTTGAGAAGATTACATCGACTGCATCGCCCCTGATGGCGCAAGTGCACGGACTATATATGTCGGCTTTCCCGGCCAAGGAGCGCCGCCCTTGGGAGAGCGTCACTCAGCTTGTGGAATCTGGCTCGCCTTTTTTCTCGCTGATAGCGGCAACTGACGATAATGGTGATTTCGTAGGGTTCGCCTCGCTTTGGCGTCTGCCCGACACATATTATATAGAGCATCTCGCTGTCGCAGATTCCTGCCGTTCAAAAGGGTATGGAGGGAAGATACTCGACTATGCGAAGATGTTGGCCGGCGAGTCGCCTCTCGTCGTTGAGGTCGAACTTCCTGACGCCAATGATGATGCTCCCCGGCGCATCGCTTTCTATGAGCGCCACGGGTTAATGGCCATGGCGGACTTTGAGTATTATCAGCCACCCTACGCACCCGGCTTACCTGATGTCCGCCTTATGCTGATGACTACTCGTCAGCTGCCTGATCCTATGCGTTTTGTGATTATGCTTCATACGTTGGTCTATAATCAGTAGAGTTAAAAAACGTTATTAAGACATGTCGGTTGTCACAATTTGGCTTCAGCCGCGTCTAATAAATGTAATCATCAACTATTTATTTTATTCAGCATGTTTTTAAAACGTATTTTCTGGCTGACCGTGTGTTTGTTTACAGCGATCCTTATGTTTGCCTCCGACTATAGCGTCAATGGCAGGCTTATCGGCCAGTCCGGAGAGACAGAGCCGTATGCCACTCTCCGCGTATTCTCAGATCAGGACTCCATTAAGCCTGTCGTCATGGCTACATCCTCAGATGAGGGCCAGTTTTCATTAACCCTTCCTGCCGCAGGAAGCTATCGGCTGTCAGCAGCCGCTGTCGGAAAGGCCAATAAGATAGTTGATTTCACTGTCAGTGCTACAAGTCCGGTGGCATCGCTCGGCGATGTTGTGATTGCCGATGCGGACAATATGCTTAAAGAGGTCACCGTCTCTGCTCAGCGACCGCTCGTAACAAAAGAGATCGACCGAATCGGCTACGATGTCCAGGCCGACAATGACTCCAAGACCTCGACCGTCAACGAGATCCTGCGTAAGGTTCCCCTGGTATCCGTAGAGGCGGATGGCACTATCAAGGTCAATGGTTCGTCCGACTTCAAGATCTACAAGAATGGACGCCCTAACAGTTCGTTCACCCAAAATGCTAAGGATATATTCAAAGCTATCCCGGCTTCAACGATTAAGAAAATCGAGGTGATTACCGATCCGGGTGCCCGCGAGGATGCCGAGGGGGTAGGGGCGATACTGAATATCATTACGATGCAGGATACATCTGTCCGTGGTGTAATGGGATCTGTCGGCATGTGGCTGGGATCCAACAATCCCATACCGCAACCTTTCGTATGGCTCACATCGCAGATCGATAAGGTCACTTTCTCTGTCAATGGTGGCTATTTCGGCAATACTGGCCGCGTCTACAAGGCGCGTTCAGAGTCAGATATGACATACGACAGCAATGGCAATCGTCTCGTGACCTCGTCAGAGTCTGACTGGCGCCGTTCGTCGGGCAATGGTGGCTATGTACAGTTTGAGATGAGCTACGATCTGGACTCGCTCAATCTCTTTACAGCAGAGTTTGGCGGATATTCCTACGGATCTAAAAATCCCACAAAAAGCTCCACATGGATGTATGCTCCGACCGGCGACCTGATCTATTCATTTGATGAGAATATGTCTAAGTCCAAATACAGCTATATGGATTTCAATGGCTCCTTCAACTATCAGCACCTGACTCACCGTCCCAAGGAAATGATTACCCTGTCATATATGATATCAACAAATGGCTCGGACGATGACTCAGAGACGGAATATGATAAGATGGTCAATACTCTGTTCGACTATACAGGCATCTCTGCCTGGAGCCACTCCCGCTTTATCGAGCATACCGGTCAGCTTGACTGGACTCGCCCTATCAACGACAAGCATAAATTCGACCTCGGAGCGAAATTCATTTTCCGCGACAACAATGCCAAGGGAGAGCGCGACTATCTCAACAAGCCGGACAGCTCGTTAGTGCCGACCAAATATACACATCAGACTTCTATCGGTGCCGCATATTTTGACTGGCGCTCGAAGTTCGGTAAATTCACTCTCCGTGCCGGCCTCCGCTACGAGTTCTCACGTCTGACATCTAAGGATAAGATAAAAGATGGCGACAATTACTCAGCCAATCTGAGCGACTGGGTCCCGATGGCCGCTATCAACTATGCTGTCAATGACGCCAGCACCATCAAACTTTCTTACAACACACGCATCAGCCGTCCGGGTATCAGTGACCTCAATCCGACCAGAGTCGTGACTCCTACCTCCGTAAACTTTGGTAATCCCGATTTGTCGAGCTCGCTATATCATACTGTCGCGCTCAATTACAACATCATCAAGCGGAATTTTAATGCAGATTTCTCAGTGTCATACCGTATGAGCAATACAGGTGTTCACACTGTCAATTGGGTCGAAGATGACATAATGTATTCTACCAAAAAAAATATAGGCCAAAGCCGTAAGCTGAATATCGGTGGTTATTTTCGCTGGATGATCACGCAGAAGACCAATTGGATGATGAATTTTGGCGTCAACCACGGATCAATCAAGTATGCTGCGGATGCGCTTAATCCGGAGATGAGCGAATCGGGATGGGGTGGCAATCTGTTTACACGCATCTCACAGGAGATCCCTTGGAAGATTACAGTCGGTCTTTCTATCTATGGATGGTATGAAGGATTTAGTGGTCTGTATAATAAGAACTTATTTGATGTCGGAAATATTCATCATTCCATCATGTTGACCCGTAATTTCCTGAAAGAAGATCGTCTGTCAACATCTCTTTTCATCAGCAATCCGTTTGGTGCATACACTACAAAATGGAAGACGAAGTATATGAACGGCGGAATAACCGGTCACTCAGTAAGTTACAACTATAATCAGTTCTCAGTCGGTCTGTCTATCAACTATCGCTTTGGATCGCTCAACGCCTATGTCAAGAAGGCTTCGCGCGCCGCATCCAATGATGACCTCGACTCATCCCGCCCGAGCACAGGCGGAGGCACAGGCACAGGCAACTGATGTTATATAAGCGCATAAAAAACGCGACGGCCGAGTTACGGTTGTCGCGTTTTTGTGTGTATAGAAAAAGATGTGCGATTATTCCACTGTTACGGCTCGGCCATTCAGACCGCGGATAAACTCGTAGGCACCCATGGGGCGCTTGCCGGCGGGCTGCAGTCGCTCGATCGCTAAGGCGAAGTCTGCGCAGTCTATCATCAGTCGGTCTTTCTCGATCGTGACAGAGCCGGGAGCGTGTGCTGCCTTGTCGAGGCATACTGTGGCTCCGAATATCTTGACAGTAAGTGGTTCGCCACCGTCAATAGAGATAGTGGTCCATGCTGCGGGGTAGGGAGAAAGTCCGCGGATAAGGTTTCTGACCTTTTCGGCCGGCTGATCCCAGCTGATGAGGCAGGTCTCCTTGAATATCTTGGGGGCCGGAGTCGCCTCTTCGCCTTGAAGCAGCTCATCCTGAGGCACTGGCTTCAGGTCGCCGGCAAGTATGTGGCCGACAGTGTCGAGAGTCAGTTGCGCTCCGAGGTACATCAGCTTGTCGTGGATATCGCCGACACATTCGTCATCGCCTATCTCTACACGCTCCTGGCGGAGGATGTCGCCGGTATCAATTTCGTGCTTGAGGAAGAATGTGGTAACGCCGGTTTCCGTGTCTCCGTTGATGACAGCCCAGTTGATCGGGGCGGCACCGCGATAGCGGGGGAGGAGGGATGCGTGGAGATTGAAGGTGCCCAGCCGAGGCATCTGCCATACGACCTCCGGGAGCATGCGGAATGCGATCACGATGAAGAGGTCGGCGCCGAGCGAGCGTAGCTCCTCGACAAATGCGGGATCCTTGAGGCTGACCGGCTGCATCAGGTGGAGCCCGTGCTCAAGGGCATATTGCTTGACGGGAGAGTGGAGCAGCTTGTGGCCGCGGCCTGCCGGCTTGTCAGGCATTGTCACGACACCGACTATGTTGTAGTCGGCTTTCACGAGTGCATCGAGGCTCTCGACTGCAAATTCCGGTGTGCCCAAAAATACTATTTTCAGATCTTTCTTATCCATTATTATTGTGCTGATAGTGCGTTCCAGAGGTTATCGTCGGCAGGCAGAGATGCCGTGACAGAGATTTGTTTGCCTGAGACGGGATGTATGAACTCGATATGACGGGCGAGTAGCGAGATGCTGCCGTCAGGATTGCTTCGCTTGTCGCCGTATTTCAGGTCGCCGCGTATCGGGCAACCGATGGCTGAGAGCTGCACGCGGATCTGGTGCTTGCGGCCCGTAAGCAGATTGACCTCTATCAGGTGATAGCGGTCGGTAGAGGTTAAGTGGCGGTAGAGCAGCCGGGCCTCTTTAGCTCCGGGGCGAGGTGTCAGGGAAGCATACGACTTGTTGTTCTTCTCGGTCGAAGTGATGTAGTGGGTCAGCGTATCCTCCTCCTTCGGAGGCTTGTTGCGGCTGATGGCCCAGTAGGTCTTGTGGACATCTCCATTGCGAAACATCTCGTTGAGGCGGCTGAGCGCTTTTGATGTCTTGGCAAATACCACCAGACCACCGACCGGGCGGTCGAGCCGATGCACCACACCGAGAAACACGTTGCCCGGCTTAGAATATTTCTCTTTAATCCATTGAGCGACAGTTTCGCTAAGCGGAGTGTCGCCGGTCTTGTCTCCCTGGACTATCTCGCCGGGAGCCTTATTGACGATTATGATGTGATTATCTTCGTAGACGACTTCCATAGGTTAATTCCATATTTTATCAGTTACAAAGTTAGTAAAATGCCCTTTCAATCCGAAATCTGTATGAATCTTTTGACAATATGCCTATATTTGCGAAATGAAACGATTGGAAGATATGACACTCATAGAGCTGTGGGAGATGTTTCCGATAGTTCTTGTATCTCACAATCAGGTCTGGGCAGACTGGGCCCGC
>JAAVFS010000044.1 GCA_014800605.1 Bacteroidales bacterium
ATTAGCTTTTTTCCCTTTACGAAGCTCTTCGATAGCTGCTTTCATGTCTTTTTCGGTCAATCCGGCATCTTTCAGAATCGTTGCAGCAGAGTTGCTGACACTGAATATAGCTAAGAGAATAGCCTCAAGAGTAACATATTCATCCCCCATCGACTTGGCTATGTCAAGCGCTTTCTGAAGCACATCGTTTGAGGTACGGCTCAAGTAAGGCTCGCTTCCGCTTACCTTCGGAAGTGACTGTATCTCACGATCAACCTGCTGTTCGACTCCGGAAAGGTTGGCACCGACTTTCTGGAATATGAACTTCACAAGTGAATCGCCCTCACCAAGGACACCCTTAAGGATGTGTACAGGCTCGATAGCCTGCTCACCAGCCTGCCGAGTGTACTCTACAGCCTTTTGTATAGCTTCCTGTGACTTAATTGTGAAACTGTTGAAATTCATAATATAGATTGTTTGTTAGTTGAATGTTTAATTTGATTTCATACTTTTAACAATTTGACAGCCTATTTGTTTTTGAGGGCTATGGATTATTATAGGCTTTTTTTTATCTTTGCATAAAATTATGAATAGATGAAGAAAATAACTTTATTTACTATATTATTTTTGATGTTGTTTCGCATCTCTGTGAAGGCCGATGATTCCCTCTTCCCCTACCCTGTGGCTCCTGATGATTTGTCTTCAACTCAGGATAGATGCTCCTACGTCGTCGAGCGCTTTTGGGATCGTTGCAACTTCAAGCAGGCAATGTCGTCAAAAGCTAAATTAAATCAGGCTTTTAATGATTTTATCTCACTAAGCGTACTTGCCGATGGCTCTGTAGCCCATAAAGCCACTGAGGCCTTATTGGAAAAGGTAAAGAATAATCCCGATCAGCTCCTGACGTTTGCTCAGATGGCTGAAGGTATCATGTACAGCGACACTGCTAAGGTATTTTGTGAGGAAATTTATGCTCATTACGCCAATGCAGTAGCCAATAGCAAGAAGATCAAATCGGCTGACAAAGCGCGATTTGCAACGCAGGCGCGTATTCTGAACGCTTCTCAGGTTGGTATGACTGCTCCAAACTTGGAGATCACAAGGACTGACGGAACTAAGTCTCACCTAAAAGATATTTCCGGCGCTCATATCATTCTGTTCTTCAATAATCCTGATTGCACTGACTGTATGTTGGCACGTGTAAGACTCTCAGCGGATTATAATATCAATCAGTTTATTAAGAGTGGTCAGCTGCAGGTCGTAAGTGTCTATCCCGGTCCCGCTGACGACAAGGAGTGGCAGAGTCAGATCTCGATGATGCCTGATAATTGGATTGTCGGCAGCTCGGAAGATGCTGACCTGGTATATGACATGAGACATACTCCATCGATATATTACCTCAATAGAGACCATGTGATAATGTCGAAGTCCATGACTGCCGATCAGCTCATCAATGCTTTCAGAGTAATCAATACAAGAACCGACAAATGAATGTAGCTGCCTTAATATCCGGAGGTGTCGACAGCGCAGTAGCTGTTCATCTTTTAAAGGAGCAGGGACACGATCTCACGCTCTTTTATATCCGTATCGGAATGGATAATGGCGAAGGCGATTGTTCAGCGGAGGAAGATATTGAGATGTGCTCTCTGATCGCAAAGCGGTATGGATTGCCTCTCGAGATAGTTTCGCTTCATCAAGAATACTGGGACAATGTCATGGAGTATGCGCTCCGCACTGTTAAAGCGGGGCTAACTCCTAATCCAGATCTTATGTGCAACAAGATGATCAAGTTCGGCTTTTTCGAGCAGCGATGGGGAAAGGACTTTGACATCACCGCAACCGGTCACTATGCGTCGACCAAGATGATTGACGGGAAGAAGTGGCTCGCTACTGCCGTTGACCCTGTCAAGGATCAGACAGACTTCCTTGCACGAATATCTTATGATCAGTTGCTTCATCTGACATTCCCTCTCGGAGATATTCCTAAATCGAAAGTTCGCGAGCTTGCCATTGAAGCAAACCTCCCCAACGCATATCGGAAGGACAGCCAGGGTATCTGCTTCTTGGGTAAGATCAACTATAACGACTTTATCCGCCGCCATTTAGGCGAAAAGAAGGGGCCGATCATCGAAATTGAGACCGGACGAAAGATCGGCGAGCATAAAGGATTCTGGTTTCATACAATCGGCCAACGCAAGGGATTAGGTCTTAGCGGCGGTCCGTGGTATGTGGTCAAGAAAAATGTCCATGATAATGTGATATATGTCAGTCAGGGTTACGATACAGACAAGCAGTTTGACAGCCTGATACATATTGACGAAATGCACTTCATCACTGAGAATCCATGGATTTCAAATTGCAATGAGATCGATATTACATTTAAGAATCGCCACTCTCCGGAGTTCAATAAAGCCACGCTTACTCAATGTAAGAATGGTGGCTACCTGATCAACTCCGAAAATAAGATACAAGGTATTGCTCCCGGGCAGTATGCAGTGCTATACGATCCGTCAAGCAAGATATGCTACGGCAGTGGTGTTATTACAGGACAACGTGTAAATTTTTGATATATCATGGAAGATCGCGTTAAACTTAGAGTAATGGGGCTATCCTACAGCCAGATACAATCCGGTGCTTTTGCGCTGATTCTGGCTCAAGTTGATGGCCCCTATCGCATACCGGTTGTCATAGGGGCGCCTGAAGCACAGTCTATTGCAATCAAGATGGAGGGGATCACTCCCCCCCGCCCTATGACGCATGACTTATTCGCCAATTTAGCACACGCCTTCGGAGTAAAACTGAAGGAGGTGTTCATATATAAGTTTGAGGATGGCATATTTTCCTCAGAGCTGACTTTTACGGATGGCAACAGGACAATAGTGTTCGACGGCCGCACGTCTGATGCTATTGCCATTGCAATGCGTACAAAAGCGCCTATATATACTACTAAGGAAATTCTCGACGAGACCGGTTTCATATTGGAGAATGAAACAAATATCCCTGATCCTCAGGAAAATACTGATGCGGAAGAACCGCGAGTCGAAAACTATGCTATAGAGGAGCTCGAGCGTACACTTAATCACCTTATTGATATAGAGGATTACGAAGAAGCAGCTCGAGTCAAAGCTATCCTGGATAAAAAAAGAGGAGAAACTGACGCGAAATAGCACAATAAATAGAAAATGTGTATTTTTGAGAAATAATTAAACAACAAGATATATGATAGGAATCAAATCAAGACTGTCGGCCATGAACTTCCTGGAGTTCGCCGTGTGGGGTGCATATCTTACCTGTATGGGCAACTATCTGGGTAAAGCCGGAATGGGCGATATGATAGCAATATTTTATGCTATCCAGGGTATCGTCTCAATTTTTATGCCCACAATAATGGGCGTAGTTGCTGACAAGATCATCCAGCCCCAACGCCTGCTTGGTCTCTGTCACTTGGTTGCCGGTTCGGCCATGATAGCACTATGTGTTATCGGAGCGACAAATCCGATGCCCTCAAGAGCTCTGTTTGTTACTATCTATACTATATCGGTTGCATTCTACATGCCGACTCTTGCATTATCAAATACAACAGCATTCAGCATCCTCAAGAGCCACGGCCTTGACACAATCAAGAGCTTTCCTCCGATCCGCGTGCTCGGCACTGTAGGCTTTATCGCTACGATGTGGTTTGTCAATTGTGCTACCTATAGCGATGGCCATTTCGCTCTCACCTTTGGAGCTAATGACGCCAAATTCCAATATTCCTATATGCAGTTTGGAGTGTCCGGATTGCTTAGCATTATCTTGTTCCTCTACTGTCTGACTCTCCCCGCGATTCCTATAGTCAAGTCTGCCAAGAAGAAATCTCTCTCAGAGACCTTCGGACTCAACGCATTCAAGTTGTTTAGAAACAGTCGTATGGCCGTCTTCTTCATATTCTCTATGCTGTTAGGTATGAGCCTGCAGATTACAAATGGTTTTGCGACTCCTTTCCTGACACAGTTCCAGAGTTCAGCAGACCCTGCTATTCAGACCAGTTTCGCTGCCACTAACTCTACCATGCTCGTCTCAATCTCTCAGATCAGCGAGGCTCTTTGCATTCTCCTTATCCCATTCTTCCTTCGTCGGTTCGGTATAAAGATAGTTATGCTCATGGCTATGTCGGCATGGGTGCTGAGATTCGGACTGTTTGGAGTAGGAGAGCCTACGATGCCCGGCGTCCTGCTATTCTTCCTGTCATGCATAGTATATGGTGTGGCATTCGATTTCTTCAATGTTTCAGGCGGCCTCTATGTTGACCAGCACTGTGATGAGTCAACAAAAGCATCTGCTCAGGGATTGTTCATGCTGATGACAAATGGTCTTGGCGCTACAATCGGAACACTGGCTGCCGGCGAGGTTGTGAATCATTTCTGTAAATGGGAAAACAACTATCTGGTCGGTGATTGGAAGACCGTTTGGTTTATCTTCGCAGTCTTTGCGCTCGCTGTTGCCGTAGCGTTTGCATTAATATTCCGAGGTGATAAGCATCCGAAAGTTAGCGTTGACGAGGTTACTAATGCACATGCAGCTGAACCGGAAGGCTTTGTTGTCGCAGATGAAGGCATTGACAAATAAACTGTAGTTCAACTCATAAACATCGTTCAAGAGATGATTAGATTTTACGCTCCAGATATTGAGTCGACACTCGCTTTGCCGGAGAGTGACTCTAATCATTGCGTCCGTGTGCTTCGTCACAATGCCGGCGATATCATCGAAGTCATAGATGGTAAAGGCCATGAGTTCACATGTAAACTCATCGACAATCACTCTAAGCATACAGCTTTAGAGATAATTGAAAAGCGTGACGCTAAGCTCCCTTGGTCCAATAATATAACCATTGCAGTCGCTCCGACTAAGCTCATGGACCGTATGGAATGGCTTGTCGAGAAGCTTACAGAGATAGGCGTCAATAGAATTGCCCCTCTGTTGTGTGAACACTCTGAACGTAAGGAGATTAAAGTAGAACGCCTGGAGAAAACGGCGATTTCAGCAATGAAGCAGTCGCTCAAGGCTACACTTCCCCGGGTAGATCCAATCACCCCTATCAGTAAGTTCATTGAAGAAGTACGGAAAAGTAATGCACAGAAATTTGTAGCCTACTGTGATGAAGCTACTGATAAACGCCTCTTGGCAAAGGCTTACGAGAGCGGTTCTGACGTAGTCATTCTAATTGGCCCAGAAGGAGATTACTCCCCGACTGAGATCTCGAAGTTGCTTGATGCTGGATTTAACGCCATCAGTTTAGGCGATTGCCGCCTGCGAACTGAAACCGCTGCTCTGGTAGCTTGCGACACAATACACATTATAAATCAGCTTAATAGTTAATTCAAATATAATGTCAGTTTTAGAATATCTAAAATCATCTAAGAGTAATAACTTCTTTCTGCTCGCAGGCCCATGCGTTATTGAAGGGGAAGAGATGGCACTCGACATTGCTTCAAAGGTAGTTGACGTCACCCGTAAACTTGATATTCCCTATGTATTCAAAGGTAGTTACCGTAAGGCTAACCGCTCACGCTTGGACTCCTTTACCGGAATTGGCGACCTGAAAGCACTGGAGATATTAAAGAAAGTGCGCGACACATTTAATATACCTGTCGTAACCGATATACACACTCCGCAGGAGGCCGCTATGGCAGCCCCCTTTGTTGATATACTGCAAATCCCGGCCTTCCTTTGTCGACAGACAGATTTGTTGTTGGCAGCAGCTCGTACAGGTCGCCTTGTTAACATCAAAAAAGGACAGTTCTTAGCTCCCGAATCTATGAAATTCGCTGTACAGAAGATTCGCGAAGCCGGCAATGATCAGGTCGCTATTACGGAGCGAGGTGTGACATTCGGCTATGGCGATCTCGTGATCGACTATCGCGGTATCCCCGAGATGCAGAAAAATGATTGTCCCGTAATACTTGACATCACCCATTCTCTTCAGCAGCCTAATCAGGCATCAGGTGTCACCGGTGGCCGTCCTGACATGATTGAGACCGTGGCCCGTGCCGGCATTGCAGTCGGTGTTGATGGCATTTTTATTGAGACCCATCAGAATCCCTCCGTAGCTAAAAGTGATGGAGCAAACATGTTGAGACTCGATCTTCTTCCTGAATTGCTTGAACATTTGACGGCAATAAGGTGTACTATTAATAGGTTTAATTAACTTGAAAATGAAAATACGTTACTTCATCACAGCAGCATTAATTGCCTCAGCTGCGTCTTATGCTCACTCCCAGTCAAATATCGAGAATCCTATCACAAAGGCTATGATGGGAGTCTACGCTCAGGAATTAGAAGAAAACCCTGAAAACTACGAGATATATTTCCGCCGTGCTAACGAGTATTATAATCTGAATCAATACCTGCGTGCTCTTTCGGATATCGACAATGCGCTGAAATATACCCCGGAGACTGAGACCGACCTGCTCTTTCAGGAGTATACTCTCCGCGCCAACATCTATATGATGAGCGATCGAAAAGAGGATGCCCTTATAGACCTCGAAAAGGCGTGCCAACTCGACCCTACTTCAACTACTACCCTCTTCCTTAAGGCAAACACTGAGTATGAACTCGGTAAATATGCTGATGCAAAAGAGGACTACTCAAAGCTCTCTCGCTACGACCAGCACATGACTGAGCCCCTGATCGGACTTGCACGCATAGCTGTCAAAGAGAATAATCTGGGGCTGGCCAACGAGTATATCGACCGTGCAGTTTCATTCGCGTCAGCTGATAGCGAGGTGTATCTTCGCCGTGCCGATGTCAGAAAGCTGATGGGCAACAATACCGGCGCTGTTGACGACCTCATCATTGCGATAAGTATTGATAAGGAGAATAGCCGTGCGCTCGCCGAACTGGTGGCAATGAGCAATAGCGACTACAATGCCGTGATCACAGGCCTCTCTTCAGCTATCCAGCAGGCCCCTGCCGTGGGTATGTTCGTATATCTCCGCGCTATTATCTCGATGTCACATTACAGATATACTGCGGCGATAGCTGACTTCCACCAGATAATCGACGAAAATCTGTATAACTACGCGGGCATCTACGGATCACTCGCAGAATGTTACTACGGAATAGGCAAATATCAGGAGGCTTTGACTGAGATCAATCAGGCTCTGTCTATGACTACTGACAATGGCGAATATTACATTACTCGCGCAAAGATCCGCCGTGCGATGGGCGATTATGACAAAGCTCTCGAATCAGCATCTACCGCTCTCGACAAGCTCCCCGGCACGATTAAGGCTGTTGTAGAAAAGGGCCTTTGCGAGGCTTCAACAGGTAATTATGAAGAGGCCTCCGAACTCTTTGGTGAAGCTATCATGGATGCTCCGGATAATGCGTACAACTATTTTCTTCGTGCTGCCGTCATGACCGATCATCTCAATCAGACAGCAGCTGCCCGCTCTCTCTATCGTCGCGTAGCAGATCTCGATGCTGATGCTCTCAATGTAAAGAGTTTCAAGGGATTTGCACTTCTCATGCAGGGCAAGACTGCTGACGCTACTGCTTGGATGGACAATATACTCGCCAACGCAAAAGATGTTGACGGTTCGCTCAACTATTATGGGGCTTGCCTCTTCAGTCAGATGGGCAATATGGAGCGCGCACTCAGCTGCATGGAGAACTCGCTTGAAAACGGTTATGCCGACTATACAAATTGGACAAAGACTGACGACTGCGTAATCTCTGTCGCAAAAATGCGTTCCGACAAACGCTTCGAGGCCCTGCTCAATCGCTATGACTATCTTTTCAAAGACTAAATAACTGAATTCCGATCATATCAATCACATTTATGAAAGAGTTAGAAACAAAATACGACCCTTCTTCTGTCGAAGATAAGTGGTATCAGTATTGGATTGACAACAAATTATTTCATTCAGAGCCCGACGCTCGCGAGCCATATACAATCGTAATTCCACCTCCAAATGTGACCGGTGTGCTTCACATGGGACACATGCTTAACAATACTCTTCAGGATATTTTGGTAAGACGTGCGCGTATGGAGGGAAAAAATGCTCTATGGGTGCCCGGCACTGACCATGCCTCAATCGCTACTGAGACAAAGGTCATCAACAAACTTGCTGCCGAAGGTATCAAGAAGACCGACCTCACCCGCGAGCAGTTCCTTGAGCACGCATGGGAGTGGACACGCAAGCATGGAGGCATTATCCTGCAGCAGCTTCGTAAGCTCGGAGCTTCATGCGACTGGGATCGTACTGCCTTCACAATGGACGAACTCCGCAGCGAAAGTGTCACAAAGGTATTCTGCGATCTTTTTGACAAAGGTCTAATCTACAGAGGTCTCCGCATGGTTAACTGGGATCCGAAGAACAGAACCGCTATATCTGATGATGAAGTGAATTACGTCGACGAGCACTCTAAGCTCTACTATCTCCGCTATTATGTGGCTGATGATCCTGAGGGGCGTTATGCTGTTGTAGCCACTACACGTCCCGAGACAATCATGGGAGACACAGCGATGTGTATCAACCCCAAGGACCCTAAAAATGAATGGCTTAAGGGCAAAAAGGTAATCGTGCCCCTCGTGAACCGTGTGATCCCGGTAATCGAAGACCGCTATGTGGAGATTGACTTCGGCACAGGTTGTCTTAAAGTCACTCCGGCACACGACAAAAACGACTATCAGCTTGGCAAGACTCACAATCTTGAGACCATCGACATATTCAATGAGGACGCAACCCTTAATGAGCACGGCGGCAAGTATGCCGGCATGGACCGCTTTGATTGCCGTAGGCAGATTGCTATTGACCTGGAGGCTGCCGACCTGATGGAGAAAGTCGAGGACTATAATAATAAGGTAGGATATTCAGAGCGTACAAAGGTGGCAATAGAGCCTCGTCTGTCACAGCAGTGGTTCATTGATATGAAGCACTTCGCTTCTATCTCTCTTGACCCGGTGATGAACGATGACATCAAATTCGTCCCCGAGAAATACAAGACCACTTACCGCATCTGGCTTGAAAATATTCAGGACTGGTGTATCAGTCGCCAGCTGTGGTGGGGGCATCGTATCCCGGCTTACTACTATGAGGATGCGGATGGAGTAACACGAATTACCGTAGCTCCGACAAAGGTAGAAGCTCTCGCAAAAGCTCAGGCTACAGCCGGACGTGAGCTGACCGAGTCAGACCTTCGCCAGGATGAAGATGCTCTTGACACATGGTTCTCTTCATGGCTTTGGCCTATCACCCTTTTCAATGGTATCCTGGATCCAAACAATAAGGAGATCAATTACTACTACCCTACCTCAACCCTTGTCACCGGTCCGGATATCATATTCTTCTGGGTCGCCCGCATGATCATGGCCGGCTATGAATATGTCGGCAAGATGCCTTTTGAAAATGTCTACTTCACGGGTATTGTGCGCGATAAAATCGGACGAAAGATGTCAAAGTCACTCGGCAACTCCCCCGACCCTATCGAACTCATCAATACTTACGGCGCAGATGGCGTCAGAATGGGTATGATGCTTGCAGCTCCCGCCGGAAATGATATCATGTTTGACGACAAGCTGTGCGAGCAGGGTCGTAATTTCTGCAATAAAATCTGGAATGCTTTCCGTCTTATTAACGGTTGGGAGGTATCAGATGCCGAGCCCTCCGAGACAAGCACAATGGCTATTGACTGGTTCAAAGAAAAGCTTGCCCAGACCATCCTCGAAGTCAATGACTCCATGTCAAAGTTCCGTGTGTCTGAGGCCCTGATGGCCATCTATAAGCTGTTCTGGGACGAATTCTCTGCTTGGTATCTGGAAATGATCAAGCCGGCTTATGGGCAGCCTATCTCTCACAAAGTACTCAAGACTACCAATGACTTCTTTGACTCATTGCTGCGATTGCTTCACCCGTTCATGCCGTTTATCACCGAGGAGCTCTGGCAGCATCTCGACGACCGCAGAGAAGGCGAGTCTATCATGTATGCTCCAATACCGGTTGCTACCGCTTTCGATAGTGCCGTTATCGAGAATATGGAACGTGCTAAGGAAATCATTACCGGCATCCGTGCAGTCAGAGCCTCAAAGAACATCCCCTCAAAAGATGCACTCAAGCTCAATGTCATCGGAGAGACTGCAATTCCTTATGAGCCTCTGATCGTTAAGCTGGCCGTCCTTGACTCTATAGCATTAAATAGCGAAAAGAATCCCGCTGCTGCTTCATTCATGGTAGGAACAACTGAGTTTAATATTCCGCTTGAAAACAATATTGACGTTGACCAGGAAATAGACCGTCTCCAGAAGGAACTGACATATCTCGAGGGATTCCTGGCTTCAGTGATGAAGAAACTCAGCAACGAGAAGTTTGTCAATGGTGCGCCTGCAAAAGTAGTTGAGATTGAGCGTCAGAAGCAGGCAGATGCCGAGGCCAAGATCAGTAATATTAAAGCCACTCTGGATGCGCTGAAGAAATAGTAATCAATCTATTAAAATGCATATAATGTTAATGCCTCCGTCCGCTAAGGAAAGAGGCATTAATATTTTCCGGAGGAATAGGAAATTAAGAAGTCAAGGTTAATATCTCCGCTCTGCCGAGCGGCTCTGCCCTACTCTTTTCTCGATTACTTTATGACTTTAGATACGATGTCGCCGCTGCGAGATATATACATTCCGCATCCTAATTTTGAGAAGTCGTTCCCAAGATACTGACCTTGGAGCGAATAGTATTCTGTAGGATCAACTGACTTGTCTGCTGTGACTTCCTCGATTCCGGTGGTGACCTCATTTGCTAAGCGTACAGAATAAATTTTGCTCTTGATGCTATGATCCGGAGTGGACGCATAGCAGTGCAGCGTGCATGCTTTGTCGACTGACACCTTACCGTCCTGAGATTCGGTCCAGTTTTCCGGATTCTGTTCAGGAAGAGACAAGACAGTTATATCATCTTGAGAACCTGTGTCTATGGGCTGGTCATCAATTAAATAGAAGAAACGAGCCTCTTTACCCTTATGTTCCAGTGAGATCTCCGCGGGAAACGATGTTATTTTTTCATGAGTTTCTGTAGGCAGTTCATAACCCATTTTGACAGACAGGGATGAGAGATCTGCAGTTTTTCCATTGGACGAAACATTCATCTGCCAGTCATCGACGCGTGTAACCTTGCAGTCAGTTATCATTATGTCTTCAATTAAATATCCGTTTATACCGGTTACAGTCAGCGTACCGTCAAATGTTAACCCTTTGTCTGTCAGTATGGCTTCAGTGTCACCACTCGTCTCAACTGAGAGATATTCATCTGAATAGAATACTCCCTCAATAGCATTGTCCTTGTCGCCTATGAGATTTCCATTTATGAAATCTATTTTAACGACATCCGGCTCGGAAGCTGTAGCTAATTCAGTACCCCATGTAAACTTAATTGATTTGACATTTGCAGAATTTGCTTCTGCTATCATACCGAAGTCATGACATTCATCAATGACATTGTAGGTCGAAACACTATTGGCGCCGTCACATGTTAAAGTTGTCAGGATATCTTCCTTATTTGCTGCCACATAAAGCTGAGATAGATCAGAAAAACTTTGATTATAAAATACCAGCGCTTGCCCCTCGGCAGCATTATCGCCCCACTCCACTTCGATTGTATTCAGATACAAGACTTGCTCAGACATTGAAATAATGCCGTTATTTTTTGACGAGAAGGTCAAGGAATGGCCGGCCTTGGAGAATGAAAGAAAATAG
>JAAVFS010000045.1 GCA_014800605.1 Bacteroidales bacterium
CCATATCAGCCGCCATCCTGACCATCACGCTGTCATCCTGCCATAAGACCCCCTCTTCCCCGACGGCCCCCTACAGCGATGCAGATCCTGTCGAGATTCAACGTCTGGACTTGGCGATTACCGACCTCCCCCACTCCAGCCCCGCCCTCCTCGACTCGATGAAGCCCGGACTGGACATCTACCTCCCGCTGTTAGGATTCCCGACCGACAGCGCCATGAAAACATTGCAGACCATCTACGACTCGCCGCTGACTGCCTCTTTCGGCATCGAAGTCCGCGACCGCTTCCCCGTGACCGACTCAATAGAATCCACTCTGGGACATGTCAGGGCCGCCTTACAGGCTGACCACCCCGACATCCACCTCAGCCGGATTTACGGCATCATCAGCCCCTACAATCAGTCGGTGGTCGTAGCCGACTCTACTGTCCTGCTCGCCCTCAACCACTATATGGGTAGCGACTACGAGGCCTATTCCGCCATGCCCGAAGCCGTCAGGCGTCTGAAGACTCCCGACCGAATCCCCATCGACATAGCCGAAGCCCTGCTTCGTGTCAACTATCCGTTCATCCCCTCAGGCGATGACAATGTGCTGCAGCACATGCTCTACGAGGGAGCCATCGCTTCGGCCCTGGCTTCCATTTTCCCCGATCGGGATGCCGATTTCATATTAGGGGTCCCCTCAGGCCACTTCGAAAACATCTCTCGGAGGATGCCGGAGCTCTGGAGCCTGGCATCCTCGACCGGACTGTTATATTCATCTGACGACAAGACCAAGACACAGCTATTCAGCCGCATGACCGGCCAGAGCTACCCTGCATACTTCGGACCTGCTGCAGGCTGGATGATCCTTAGGAGCTACATGACCAACAACCCCGCGACATCGCTTAACACCATCCTTTCCCCCGACTTTTATCAGCATGCCCAGGGACGCCTAATCGAAGCAAAATTCTCGCCTAAATAACTATCCTAAAATAACTTAATAAACACACAAGCTCCACCGCATAAAAAAAAATAAAAATTTTCTTCTTTCCGATGAACAAATTTGCAACCCGCAATGTTGAATTTGTACATTGGCTGAAAAAATTGTACCTTTGCAGAGTCTGACACGACATTATGACCATAGAGATGGTCAATAGCCGAAAATCGGCAAGAACTTGCGTTCGCCACTCTGCCTGCGCGATTGCAGCCAATGAATGCAGTTCTAATAAGTAACTTAATTTTATTGTATGAAGAAAGCAATTCTTTTTGTTGCGAGCTTCGCCATCCTTATCATTTCCATGTCAGCTTTCACTGACAAAGCATCGGCACCAGTAATTGGTTACAAAGCTCCTGAACTAATCCTCCAGCAGGATGATCAGGCAATCACCCTTTCAAGTCTCAAAGGGAAATACGTACTGCTTAACTTCTGGACCAGTTCCGACGCCGACTCACGTATGAAATGTAATCTCTACGACGACATCTCATCCGATAAGGATAACCTAAGCCTCATCTCTGTCAACCTCGACAGCAGCAATGCGCTTTATCGTGAGATTGTCAAGCGCGACGGACTTAACTCAGCATCGCAATTCCACATGGAAGGCTCTCAGGCCTCAAAAGTTCACGGACTCTATCGCCTGAACAAAAATCTGAAGTCCTTCCTCATCGATCCGGCCGGACGCATCCTCGCAGTCAATCCTGACGCGCAGAGATTAGCCGCCATTTAAGAACAGGAAACATTAAAAAAATTACAGTCGTTTTATCCCAAAGTGATAAGACGACTTTTTTGTACCCTCCCGGCATCAAACCAAACCGCCTCGCCACTTGTTAAGAATATCAAACAAACGAACGTAAAAACTATCTTACTACTCATATTATGAAAAAATTTGGAATATTCTATGGTTCATCCACCGGCACCACTGCCGATATTGCTGAAAAAATTGCAAAAATCCTTGGCGTAGGAAGTAGCGACATCCACAATGTCAACGCCACATCCCCATCTGCCGTCGGCGACTATGAGACCCTCATCTTCGGTTCCAGCACATGGGGCAGTGGCGACCTGCAGGACGACTGGTATGACTTCCTTGACGGCCTGAAAGCCGTCAGTCTTCCCGAGCAGAAGATCGCCATCTTCGGCCTTGGCGACGAGACCATGTCAGACACATTCTGCAATGCTGTCGGCAAAATTTATGATGCCGCTAAAGAGACCGGCGCAAAGATCGTCGGCGCTTACGACACCGAAGGCTATACCTTCGATCACTCCGACGCCGTGCGTGATGGCCAAGCAGTAGGCCTGCTTCTCGACGAGGTAAACCATCCTGAGCTGACCGACCGCCGACTCAGAGGATGGCTCAACACCATCGCCGAATGACGCATTGGCAACAATTTCGTAAAAAATATATCCCCAACATTCATCATTGCTGAATTTTTTCGCTAATTTTGCAAAAAAATCAGCAATGATGAATCCAAATAGTCTCGTCTCTATTTCAGACCTGTCTAAAGAGCAGATGCTCCGCCTGCTGGAGCATGCCCGCTTCTTCGAGGAAAATCCCAATCACAAAATTCTGGACGGACGTGTAGTCGCCACCCTCTTCTTTGAGCCTTCGACCCGTACACGTCTGAGTTTCGAAACTGCTGTCAATCGTCTTGGCGGACGAATAATCGGCTTCTCCGACGCATCTACGACAAGCTCCTCCAAGGGTGAGACCCTTAAGGACACTATTATAATGGTCAGCAACTATGCTGACCTTATCATTATGCGTCACTACCTCGAGGGAGCTGCCCGATATGCTACAGAGGTCACCGACACCCCGATCATCAATGCAGGCGACGGTGCACACCAGCACCCCTCGCAGACCATGCTCGACCTCTACTCCATCTATAAGACCCAGGGACGCCTCGACAATCTGACCATCACCCTCGTTGGCGACCTGAAATACGGACGCACCGTCCACTCCCTCATAATGGCGATGCAATACTTCAACCCGACCTTCCGGTTTGTAGCATGCGAGGAGCTGAAGATGCCACAGGAGTACAAGACATTCTGCGACGAGCATGGCATCAAATACACCGAGCATACCGACTTCTCGCCCGAGGTCATCGACACATCCGATATCATCTACATGACCCGCGTACAGCGTGAGCGCTTTACTGACATCATGGAGTATGAGCGCGTCAAGGACCTCTACACTCTGCGCAATTCGATGCTCGAAAACTCGCGCCCCAACCTGCGCATCCTTCACCCCCTCCCCCGCGTCAACGAGATAGACCGCGATGTCGACGACAATCCTAAAGCCTACTATTTCACTCAGGCCAAAAACGGACTCTACACCCGCCAGGCTCTGATATGCAATGCGCTGGGTATTGATCCCCTCAAAGACATTCAATCCCGCAACTGACACATCTAAAGGAATAGCACCATGACATCAAAAAAAGAACTTGCAGTCGCCGCACTCCGAAATGGCATAGTGATCGACCATATCCCCTCCGACGCCCTGTTCAAATGTGTCAAAATCCTCGGACTTGATACAGTCAACTCTCAGCTGACCATCGGCAACAATCTCCACAGCTCAAAGCTTGAGACCAAAGGCATCATCAAAGTAGCCGACGTAGACATCCCCGAGCAGACCCTCAACCGTATAGCCCTGATAGCACCGACAGCCGTAGTCAATACGATCAAGAACTTTGAAGTCACCGAGAAGCGCCACGTAGTGCTTCCTGACAACATCGTCGGAATCGTGAAATGCGACAACCCGAAGTGCATCACCAACAACGAGCCGATGACCACCCGCTTCACCGTCATCAGCCGCGACCCCGCTGTCATACGCTGCCACTACTGCAGCCACACCGTCAAAGCCTCAAAAGCCAACATACTCTGATAAAGCATGAAACAGAATTGGAAACCCGGCACAATGATCTATCCTCTTCCGGCGGTAATAGTCAGCTGTGCCGACCTCAAAGGTAATTCCAATCTAATCACAGTGGCCTGGACCGGCACGATATGCACCGACCCGGCCATGTGCTACATCTCGGTCCGCCCCGAGCGCCATAGCTATGCGATGATCAAGGAGACGATGGAGTTTACCATCAACCTCACCACCAAGGCTATGGCTCTGGCCACCGACTGGTGTGGAGTGCGCTCTGGCCGCGACCACGACAAATGGGCAGCTACCGGCCTTACCCCTCAGCCGGGCGTGATGGTCAGCGCCCCTGCGATAGCCGAGTCACCCCTCTCCATAGAGTGCCGCGTCAAAGAGATACTCCCGCTGGGGAGCCACCACATGTTTGTCGCACAAGTCCTCAACGTCAGAGCCGACGAGTCATATATCGACCCCGCGACAGGCGCTTTCGACCTCGGAGCAGCCGGACTCATCAACTACTCCCACGGACACTACTACCAGCAGGGACCCGAGATAGGCCGCTTCGGATGGACAGTCCAAAAAAAGAAGAAATAATCAATCATCTCTACATTATATAATATAGTAAATACAATGACTCACGACAACCTCGTCTTCGACATCATCAATCGCGAACACCTTCGCCAGAAAAAAGGGATCGAACTCATCGCCTCAGAAAACTTCGTCAGCGACCAGGTAATGGCTGCCATGGGCTCTTGCCTTACCAATAAATATGCCGAAGGCTATCCCGGCCACCGCTACTATGGCGGCTGTCAGGTAGTCGACGAAATGGAACAGCTCGCCATCGACCGTCTCAAGCAGATCTATGGCGCCGAATATGCCAACGTGCAGCCTCACAGCGGTGCACAGGCTAATATGGCCGTATTCATGACCGTGCTCAATCCCGGCGACAAATTCCTCGGACTGAACCTTGCGCACGGCGGCCACCTCTCACACGGCAGCCCCGTCAACTTCTCAGGCCTGATGTATAAGGCTCTCGAATATAATGTCAAAGAAGATACCGGCCTGATCGACTATGACCAGATGGAAGAAGTAGCTCGTCGTGAACGTCCGAAGCTCATCGTAGGCGGTGCAAGCGCTTACTCACGCGAGTGGGACTACGCCCGCATGCGTCGCCTGGCCGACGAGATCGGCGCCATCCTCATGATCGACATGGCTCACCCCGCCGGTCTCATCGCTGCCGGACTCCTCGACAATCCCCTCCGCCACGCTCACATCGTGACCTCCACCACTCATAAGACCCTACGTGGTCCGCGCGGCGGCATCATCCTCCTGGGTCAGGACTTCGAGAATCCCTGGGGCAAGACCACAAAGAAAGGCGAGATCCGTAAGATGTCATCACTTATTGACTCAGCCGTATTCCCCGGCACACAGGGTGGCCCGCTCGAACACGTGATCGCCGCCAAGGCTGTCGCATTCGGCGAAGCTCTTCAGCCCGAATACGTAGAATATCAAAAACAAGTCAAAAAGAACGCCGCCACAATGGCCGCCGCTCTGACCGACAAGGGCTACAAGATCATCTCCGGCGGCACTGACAATCACTGCATGCTCGTCGATCTCCGCACCAAGTTCCCCGAACTCACCGGCAAGGTGGCAGAGAAAGTACTCGTCGATGCTGACATCACAGCCAA
>JAAVFS010000046.1 GCA_014800605.1 Bacteroidales bacterium
GCTGAGCGATAACGCGAAGGCTGCCCTTAACTATCTGAACAGAGAGCTCTACCACACCATCCTGCAGGTGGAGATAGCCCTGTGCGGAGTGAATGGCTATTGCCCCGAGATCTACGACACCTGGTGCACCATCAGCGACTCCATGGCGGCCATCTACGACTACATGAAACCCTACATTGAGCTCGCCGTCGACCATCCCGACCTGGAGTTCTAAGATGAAAAAATCCCGCCGGAGAGCCGACGGGATTATGACTAACCAACTTTGACGTAGTGGGATTATTTCTTCAAAGCTTTGTCGATTGCAGGAAGAATGATAGCCTCCATGACATCGTAGCCTTCGGCAGTAGGGTGGACAGCATCCTTGGTATATGCGGGATTGAGCGCTCCTCCCTCCACGACCATAGGAGTGTAATAGTCGACATAGATAAGGCCATTGTCGGATGCATATTTTTTGATTCGATCGTTGAGCACCTTGATCTTCATCGGGGCATCGGTGATGGCGAAGTTCCAGCTGTAGTATTCGACCGGAGGCACAGAAGTTAGGATGACCTTGATGCCGTTGGCCTTGGCGAGTTCAGCCATTGAGACAATGTTGCCAAAAGTGAAGTCAGCATTGTAGGTGCCGGTATTCTCAGCGATATCGTTAGTGCCTCCATTGATGATCACCACAGCGGGCTTGTTGTTGATGACATCTTCGCGGAAGCGGTTGAGAAACTGGCAAGTAGTTTCGCCTGAGATGCCGCGCGGAATGAAGTTGGGATGCGCTTCGAAAAACTGGGGATGCTTTTCAACCCATCCTTCGGTGATAGAGTTGCCGAGGAATACGACACGGTCACCTTCGTTTGGCTGCGACTGAACGTACTTGTTGGCAGCAGCATACTTGTTGAGATGGAGCCAGTCGGGATATCCGGCTGTGATGGATCCGCACGCAGCGGTAAGCAGGGCGATGGTAAGAATGATTTTTCTCATGGCTAAAATGGCGAAAAATGAAAAAATTGATATGTAATAAGTTAATGATAGGATTCAGACTCTGTTTTCGTCCGGGACAAACTCAGAGGCTGTCTCGGCCATCTCCTCAGGGACGAGAAGCTGCACGGGAGCCCAGGTGAACGTCAGCGGCAGTGTCGACTGCAGGGAGGAATTGAGTATAGTGGTCGGGATCCCTTCATTCTCGATAGCTCCTGCGATAATTGATGCATCGGGAAGCGTGTCAAACTCGCCGACGATGGTCCATCCGGGTGTAGATGATGGTTTCATATGCTATATTATTTAATGTTTAGACGATTAAGGGCAGCCTGATATCGGCGAGCGTTGGCATTGTGCGTGGCCAGATCACGAGCGAAATTGTGATAGCCTGAGAAGTCCTCCTTGGCGCACATGTATAAATAGGGATTTTCGGGCGCGTTGAGCACGGCGTCAAGGGCTGATTTCTCAGGGATGCGGATGGGACCGGGCGGCAGACCCACAATCTGATATGTGTTGTAGGGCGACCGGGTTTCCAGATGCTTGTGGTGGATGCGCCGGAGGGTGGGGTCGCCTACGGCAAATTCACTGTCGGATCGGCTTGAAGCTTCATTCCGCGGTTGAGTCGGTTGAGGTAGAGTCGCGCTACGGTCGGTCGCTCCGATGCTTTTGCAGTCTCCTCCTCTACGATCGAGGCCAGTGTCGCGACTTCGATAGGGGTGAGTCCGATTTTCTGAGCCTTGGCTCGGCGCTCTTCATTCCAGAAATCGTCGCGGTAGCCGAGCAGACGGCTGAGAGCTTTCTCGGGAGTGACATTCCAGTAGAACTCATAGGTATCAGGCAGAATTGCAGCCTGATAGGTCTGAGGCTTGAAGCCCTTGGCCGGGAGTGTGGAGTCGCATACGGCGGCAAATTCTTCGGGAGTAAAGTCGAGCTGAGCGGCAAGTTGCGCTACGAGTTCTTTGAATGTGCGATGGCCGCCAATCACCACTTTGACCGGATTCTGACGTCCGGAGCGGAGACGCGAGGCCACGGTCATGGCCGACTCTCCCGGCTGGATGATGTATGACCCGGCGGCTTTGGCGGGATCACCATCCTTATAGCTCCAGATGCGCATCACGTGGTCGGCAAAGGTGCTTCCCAGGCTGTCGGTCAGGACGTCCCAGAGCTGTTCTGCATCCGTGCCGCGAGATATGTAGATCCTTTTTTCGCTGCCCGGGTATGGCATCTTGACATAGCGGTAGAGCGTATATCCGGCAATGCCGCCTATGACCAGGAGCAGCAGTGGAATTATTATGAGCAGTTTCTTCATCTATATATACAGATTTATTTCTACAAATTTACTAACCGACGCCAACATATCAAATTTATCTGCCGAAAAACTTCCTGTGGACTCAGTCAGCGACTGCGATATTTTGTAGATTGCAAACTAAAAGTTAACTTTGTATCTCATTTTACACCATACCGAATGTTAAGGATAAAACGTCTATATCTCTTTATGCTTCAGAGCTTCGTTCCGGTTCTGATAATGACGTTTTTTATCTGCCTGTTCATCGTCCTGATGCAGTTCCTCTGGCGCTACATTGACGATCTCGTAGGCAAGGGGCTTGGATTCGGCGTCATAGGCGAGCTATTCTTCTATGCGGCGCTGACTATGGTGCCGATGGCTCTGCCGCTGGCTATACTGCTCGCGTCGCTGATGACCTTCGGCAATCTCGGTGAGCGCTTCGAGCTGACAGCCATGAAGGCCGGGGGCGTTTCGCTGCTCAAGACCATGCGACCGCTGACCATCCTGATGTGCTTCATAGCTGTGGGCGCCTTCTTCTTTCAGAACAATGTCCTGCCCGTAGCGCAGACCAAGATGTGGACGCTGCTCTACTCGATGCGTCAGAAGTCGCCCGAGGTGGAGATTCCAGAGGGTGTGTTCTACGATCAGATCCCGGGGGTAAACCTATATGTAGAGCATAAGGACCAGGAGACCGGGACGCTCTATGACATGACTATCTATGACATCTCGCGCGGATTTGACAATGCACGTATCATTCTGGCTGACAGCGGCCGGCTGAGCGTGACTGAGGCCAAGACCCACATGCTCCTGTCGCTCTACAACGGAGAGCAGTTTGAGAATCTTCGCGAGGGCAACAGCAATGGCCGCTCGGCCAATCAGCCTTACCGCCGCGAGACTTTCTCACAGAAAGATATCCTCATAGCCTTCGACAACAATTTCAACCGCATCGACGAGGAGAATATGCGCAACCAGTATATCGGAAAAAACATCAGCGAGCTGTCGGCCACTATCGACTCCGTCAAGATGCGTGTCGACAGTGTCGGCGATATATACGCCAAGACTCTCGTCGAGACCAACTATCTGAACATCCCGCGCACCCGCCGAGTCTATCGCGATACGATCTGGGTCGATGAGCCGCAGGAGCCGGTAGCGCTGGCTGAGCCTATTCCGCTTGACTCACTGTTCAGCGCACGCTCAAACTCAATACGCAAATCATTTGTCAATAACGCGATAGCTAAGATTCAGAGAGTAAAGCAGGACTATGAGTTCCGCAGCTATTCGATGAATGACGACAAGAAGACTATCCGCATGCACCAGATCGAGATGCACAAGAAGTTTACGCTCTCGTTTGCCTGCATCATCTTCTTCTTTATCGGCGCGCCGCTCGGGGCCATCATCAGAAAGGGAGGCCTTGGCACGCCGCTCGTCATCTCCGTCTTCCTCTTTATCGTCTACTACATCATCGACAATTCAGGCTACAAGATGGCACGCGACGACAAGATGATCGTATGGCAGGGCATCTGGCTCAGCTCGATGGTGCTCTTCCCGCTCGGTATCTTCTTCACCTACAAAGCGGTCAATGACTCGGGCGTGTTCAATTTTGACGCTTATAAGAATTTCTTTGCTCGCCTGACCGGTCGCCGCAAGCGCGAGCTCGTGCTCAAGGAGATCGTAATGGACGACATCAGCGATCAGAAAGCTTTCGAGATGGTCAAGGAGTTTGACGGTAAGCTCGACGAAGTCTCACGCCGACTTGGCAAGAATAAGCTCGTAGCTTTCGTCAAGGGTCATTTCGATCCCGACATCAGGAAGCTGCGCGACGATATGAATAAGATTATTGAGTATCTGTCGAATACACGCGATGGACAGGTAATCAAGACTGTCAATATGTACCCGTTTGAAATCTCGGCTTCAGACATTGCGCAGATCCGCAATGTGAACGCACAGCTCTTTTATTTGTTGAATAAGGAGATGACTATTCAAGGCGGTCATGAACAGACAAATGACAAAAACTATGACACAGAAAATTAAGATCGATAGTGTAGAAGATGCTATTCGCGACCTGAGCGAAGGCAAAATGATAATTGTAGTTGACAACGAAGACCGCGAAAATGAGGGTGACCTCATAGTCGCAGCCGAGAAGATCACCCCCGAGCAGGTCAACTTTATGCTTTACCAGGGGCGTGGAGTGCTCTGCGCTCCTATCACAAAAGAGCGTGCCCGTGAGCTTAAGCTTGAGCCGCAGGTGGCCGACAATACCTCTATCCTCGGCACACCGTTCACCGTCACTGTTGACAAGATCGATGGATGCACCACGGGCGTTTCGGCTCACGACCGTTGCGAGACGATTCGCGCACTCGCCGATCCCAAGTCTACACCCGAGACATTCGGCCGCCCCGGCCACATCAATCCCCTCTACGCGCAGGAGCTCGGAGTCCTGAAGCGCGCAGGTCACACCGAGGCAGCTATTGACCTCGTGCGCCTTGCGGGCCTGGAGCCTGCCGCCGCCCTCATCGAGATAATGAATGAGGATGGCACAATGGCGCGCCTCCCGCAGCTTCGCGAGAAGGCCGACGAGTGGGGGATGAAGCTTATCACCATCAGCGATCTGATCAATTACCGCATCCGTAAGGAGAGCCTCGTGGAGCGAGGTGTCGAAGTGGATATGCCCACCGAGTATGGCCACTTTCACCTCATCCCCTTCAGAGAGAAGAAGAGCGGCCTGGAGCATATAGCCATCATCAAGGGTGATATCACCACTCCAGAGCCTGTGCTCGTCAGAGTCCACTCATCATGCGCCACCGGCGACATCTTCGGCTCGAAGCGTTGCGACTGCGGCGAGCAGCTCCATAAGGCGCTCCGCATGATTGAGAAGGAGGGTCGCGGTCTGGTGCTCTACCTCAATCAGGAGGGTCGTGGCATCGGCCTGATGGATAAAATAAAAGCTTACAAGCTCCAGGAGGAGGGTCTTGACACTGTCGACGCTAACATACACCTCGGTCACAAGGCTGACGAGCGCGATTATGGTGTCGGCGCTCAGATCCTGAATATGCTCGGCGTCCATGAGATGCGTCTGATGACCAACAATCCTGTCAAGCGTATCGGCCTTGAGGGTTACGGCCTGTCAGTCAAGGAGAATGTACCTATCGAGGTGGATCCCAACAAGTACAATCAGTTCTATATGCATACCAAGAAGGACCGCATGGGTCACCATCTCGATCGTGTAGACTAACTTATTTAAAATCAAAGATATGAAACAGCCTATTGCAACCACTAATGCTCCGGGTGCTATCGGACCCTACAGCCAGGCTATTGACGCCGGAGCATTCGTATTCATCTCGGGTCAGATTCCCGTAAATCCTGCTGACGGAACTATTCCTGAAGGTATTCAGGCTCAGACCGCACAGTCTATCGCCAATCTTACCGCCATCCTCGCTGAGGCCGGTATGACTCTGGCTAATGTAGTGAAGACCACCGTATTCCTCGCTGACATGAACGACTTCGCAGCCATGAATGCTGTCTATGCCGAGAAGTTTGTAGCGCCGTTCCCCGCTCGTTCAGCTGTTGCTGTCAAGGAGCTCCCCAAGCAGGTGCTTGTGGAAATCGAGGTAATCGCTACCCGTTAAAATCTGAAACTCAGAGGGCGTCAGCTACTACGAATGTGCTGCCGCCGATAAAGATAGAGCCTGTGGCCGGAGTCGCTTTGCGAGCTTCGGCCACTGCTTCTTTTACGCCGATCACGGTCTTCCTCTTGAGCCCGTGACGGGCTGCTTTGGTCGCAACTTCGCTTGCCTCCATGGCGCGGGGGATGGAGGCCCGGGTGAAATAGTAGCAGGCATCTTTGGGCATCATGGCGAGGATCTTGTCGACATCCTTGTCATTGACAAAGCCGATCACCATGCTGAGCGGGCGGGGCAGTAGGGCCAGTCGTTGTGCGGTGTATTGCCAGCCGCCGGTGTTGTGGCCGGTATCGCAGATTGACAGCGGGCTGTGTGACAGAACGGTCCACCGACCCGTGAGTCCTGTTAGGGACGTGACGTCGCTGAAGCCGGTGCGGACTGCTTCGTCAGTGATGTCAAATCTGTCTTTGAGCAGTCCGATAGCAGTCAGGATCGTAGCCGCATTGCGAGTCTGGCAGAGGCCGGTCAGTCTCCCCTCAATCGTACCGTAAGGGGTGTTGTAATAGATGTTGGCTTCGGGTGTGTAGGCCACTTCGCTCCATAATTCGGACTCGTTGGCGAAGTATATCGGTGCCGACTCATCCTCGGCGCGCCTGGTGAAGATGGACGCAATCGCGCCCTCAGCCTCACCGATGACGACAGGGATGCCGGGCTTGATGATGCCGGCCTTCTCCCTGGCGATCGACTCCTCCGAGTTGCCAAGCTGTGCTATGTGGTCGAGCGATATGTTGGTGATGATGGAGAGGATGGGGGAGATGATATTGGTCGTGTCAAGGCGTCCGCCGAGTCCGGTTTCGATTACGGCTACATCGACCTCATTGGCTGCAAACCAGTCGAATGCCATGATCGTGGTCAGCTCGAAGAATGATGGGTGGCAGTCAATATTGAGGCTACGGTAGCGGTCGACGAAGTCGGTCACTCCCTTGTGAGAGATCATCTCGCCATTGATGCGGATGCGCTCGCGGAAGTCTACGAGGTGGGGCGAGGTGTATAGGCCGGTTTTGTATCCGGCGCTTTGGAGGATAGCCGCGATGGTGCTTGCAGTGGAGCCTTTGCCGTTGGTGCCCGCGATGTGGATTGACGGGTAGCGGGTATGTGGTGAGTCGAAAGCCTTGTCGAGAGTGATGGCATTACCCAACCCCGGCTTGTAGGCTGCTGCTCCGATCTTCTGAAACTGGGGAGTAGCGTTGTAGAGATATTCGATCGCTTCGTCGTATTTTGACATCGTCAGATTCTGATGAGATAGTAGAAGATGAATCCGGCCAGCCCGGCTGCCGCTATGACGGCGATAGGATGAATCTTGGTGTAGCGGACAGTGAGGAATGAGGCCATGCAGAGCGAGACGCTGACAATGATCTCGGTAGTCGTGGTGCCGAAGTTGGCGCCATTCATCAGCAGGAGGGCTGCCGAGGCTATAAGACCCACGACCACAGGGCGGAGTCCGGCGAAGATTCCTTTGACGGCGGGGCTATCCTTGTGGCGACTGATAAAGTGGCTTGTATACATCACGAGCAGGAAGGGGGGAAGCACGACCGCGAATGTGCAGACTATCGAGCCCAGAATGCCGAAGATGATACTGCTATGCTCGGCTTGGGTTGGGACGACATAGCCGATATAAGTGGCTGAGTTGATGCCGATAGGACCCGGGGTCATCTGCGAGATGGCCACGATATCGGTAAAGGTCACTTCGGAGATGCCCCACCATGGGGTGTCGCCATGCTTGACGATTTCATTCTCGATGAGCGAGAGCATGGCATAGCCGCCGCCGAATCCGAACAGGCCGATCTTGATGTAGCTCCAAAGCAGCTGTAGGTATACCATCATGCTTCACCCTCCTTTCTGCTCTGAGCTTCGAGCGCTGACTTGCGTGTATGGATTATGTAGCCGACGAGGCCTCCGAGGATAATGTAGATGATAGGGTTGGAGACGACGGGCCAGCCTGAGAAGATCAGCAGGGCGACCGCAGCCGGGATTGCGACTGTGCGCCAGGTGATTCCGGCTGATTTGGCCGAAGTCAGGACGGGAGCGATGATGAGGGCTACGACAGCCGGACGGATCCCTTTGAAGATTGACGAGATGACCTCATTGTTTTTGATCGTCTCGGGAGTAAGGAATATGGCTATGAAGAGGATAATCAGGAAGGAGGGTAGGATAGTGCCCAGGGCTGATGCGATGCTTCCCTTGGCTCCTTTGAGGCGGTCGCCGACGACGACTGAGATGTTGACAGCGAGGATGCCCGGCATGGCCTGAGCGATGGCGAGCAGATCAAGAAATTCATCCCGCTTTAGCCATCCATGTTTGTCGACGATTTCTTTTTCAATAATCGAGATCATAGCCCATCCGCCGCCGAATGTGAAAGATCCGATTTTGAAAAAAGTCAGAAGTAGCTGAAGATAAATGTTCATTACAAACTGTTGGAAAAAAATGCGTGATAATATTTTTTACAGCGTGCAAAATTAACTACTTTTGTGGAAAAGTTACGAAAGTACATGAGAGTTTTTAAATTTATATTGATCGCCGGTGTCATGTGTGGCATGGCTTCGTGTGCTTCATTCAAGGAGATGGTGGGCGACCGCTTCAGTTCGGTGACATCGTCGATCAGCCGTAAGGGCGATCAAAATAAAGATACAACGAAGGAGTCGGGCAGTAGCCGCGCTATGCAGCGATTCTTTAATAAGAAAAATAAGAAGTCCGGCGATCAGAAGAAGCGTGACGCTGAGGCCCGGCAGATTGCGGCCGTCGCAGCCGTTTCGGCAGATGAGCCTCAGGTAGCGGCCACCGACTCGCTGTCGCAGGCTAAAGCTACGGACACAGTCCGCAGTGAAGCTGATCTGGCCAGAAAGGCGGAATACAACGCCATCTCGGAGCATCTCAATGGCGAATGGATGTTTGACAATGCCTACGGGAAGGTAGTACCCGGAGAGGATGACCGCCCCTCGATCTATTTTGATGCTGTGAAAAAGAGATTCTACTCTTACAACGGTTGCAACTATATCAATGGCGACTATGTGATCGACGGTAGTGACCGTCTGCGCTTCGACGACCTGGTGTCTACTCAGGAGTATTGTGCAGATAAGCCGGAGTCGGCCGAGCTGTCAGCGCTGATCAAGCAGACCCGTTATTTCAAGCTAACCACTCTCCGCAAGGAGGAGTATATCGAGCTGATGAATGAGCAGCACAGAAAGATCGGCACCCTGCATCGCCACTGCCTTGAGTCGCTGAACGGCATGTGGGAGGTGGCCGAGATACGCGGGCAGAAGATAGGCCGCGATGTAGCTCCCACTATCGTGATCGACCTCCCTGAGAAGCGTGTCCACGGCCATAGCGGGTGCAATCTCTTCACAGGCTCGATCTATCAGGATCCCGACAAGGAGTTGTCGGTGCAGTTTCAGGGGATGCGAGTACCGAAGTCGAAGTGCTCGAACATCGGTATTCAGACATCACTTCTCGTGGCTCTTGAGCAGGTAGAGCAGGCGCATCTTGACGGCGACCTCAGAGCAGTGCTTTGCGATGAGGAAGGTAATCCGCTGGTAGTCCTCGTCAGAACAGAATAATCAGAAATTGAAATATAACACAATCAAAACTAATGCAGCAAAAAATTATTATCCTTGACTTCGGGTCCCAGACCACTCAGCTCATAGCGCGCCGAGTGAGGGAGCTGAACATGTACTGTGAGATTGTCCCCTATAACAAATTTCCGCATGATGATCAGAGTGTAATCGGCGTGATTCTGTCCGGTTCGCCTTTCTCGGTCTATGACGAGAAAGCTTTCAAGGCAGATCTGTCGGCCATCAAGGGGCGTCTGCCGCTGCTCGGAATCTGCTATGGCGCTCAGATGATGGCGTATCAGGCAGGAGGCAGTGTAGAGCCGGCTAACTCTCGCGAATATGGTCGCGCCAATCTGACTTACCTCGACAGCGACTGCCGTCTGCTGGCCGGTATCGAAGTCGGTGCGCAGGTATGGATGAGCCATGGCGATACGATCACAGCCATCCCGTCAGACTTCAAGGTGGTGGCTTCGACCGACAAGGTCAAGATAGCCGCTTATCAGTCAGAGACGCTCCCTCTCTGGGGCGTGCAGTTCCATCCGGAAGTATTTCACTCTACATGTGGACTTCAGCTGCTTAAGAATTTCGTTGTAGATATTTGTGGAGGTAAGCAGGACTGGAATGCTGACGCCTTCATCGAGTCGACTGTCAGGCAGCTCCGCGAGCAGCTTGGCGACGACAAGGTTGTGCTCGGTCTGAGTGGCGGTGTCGACTCCTCAGTTGCTGCCGTTCTGCTCAACAAGGCTATCGGAAAGAATCTGACCTGCATATTCGTCGACCACGGCATGCTCCGCAAGGATGAATTTAAGAATGTGCTCAACGACTATGAGTGTCTGGGCCTCAATGTGATAGGCGTCGATGCAAGCGAGAAATTCTTCCGCGAGCTCGCCGGGGTGACCGATCCGGAGCGTAAGCGCAAGATAATCGGTGCCGGATTTATTGATGTGTTTGATGCTGAGGCACACAAGATTAAGGATGTGAAGTGGCTTGCTCAGGGTACGATTTATCCTGACTGCATCGAGTCGCTCTCGATCACCGGCACCGTCATCAAGAGCCACCACAACGTGGGCGGCCTCCCTGAGCGTATGAACCTGAAGCTATGCGAGCCGCTTCGCCTTCTCTTCAAGGATGAGGTGCGCGCTGTGGGCCATCAGCTCGGCATGCCTGAGCATCTAATCAAGCGCCATCCCTTCCCCGGTCCCGGACTGGCTGTGCGTATTCTGGGTGATATCACCCCTGAGAAGGTCAGTATCCTGCAGGAAGCCGACCACATCTTCATCCAGGGATTGCGCGACTGGGGTCTGTATGACAAGGTTTGGCAGGCCGGCGTGATCCTCCTGCCCGTGCAGAGCGTCGGCGTGATGGGCGATGAGCGCACTTACGAGCGTGCAGTGGCCCTCCGCGCTGTGACCTCGACTGATGCCATGACAGCCGACTGGGCACATCTACCTTACGACTTCCTTGCCAAGGTGTCAAACGATATCATCAATCATGTCCGTGGCATCAACCGAGTATGCTACGACATCTCCTCAAAGCCGCCATCCACAATCGAGTGGGAGTGATTATACGGAACGTATTTTTAGGAGAGAGGCTGTCTAACAACCAAAGTTAGACGGCCTCTTTTTTAGTAATGCCGGTTGTGTATATGGGCGGAGATATGGGGTCAACAGTTTAGGGGGTGGATTGTTATAATTAGAAAGTGATATTAATTTAAAAGGTTAGATTATGGATTTTATAACTGAGAAGGATAGAATTTATGCTACGGATGCTTCGGGAGATATAGTTGCCGAAGTGACTTTCCCAACGGAAAACGGGGTGTCGACAATTGATCACACGTTTGTCACTCCCGCTTTGAGGGGAGAAGGCGTTGCGGGAAAGTTGGTTCAGCTTGCTGTAGACAAGATTTTAAGTGATGGCAACGAGATTGCCGCGACATGTTCTTATGCTGATGCTTGGCTGAAACGTCATCCTGAGTACCGTCGCGTAAATTCAGGACCGATCGCGTGCAGGATAGACCGGCGGAGGAAATAGTAGTTCAGTCAAAAAGATGCAGGAGCTTTTCGGTATTAAGGAGAGTGAATTTCTCCTTATCAGTATCTGAAAGTTGTGCATTTTTTA
>JAAVFS010000047.1 GCA_014800605.1 Bacteroidales bacterium
ACCATCCAGCAGCCCAAGGCCTTCTTCCTTTGGCTCATTCTGCTCTCAGTCGGCGTATTCGGATTCTTCATCTCGCTCGACCTCTTCACAATGTTTATGTTCTATGAGGTTGCGCTCATCCCAATGTACCTTCTCATCGGCGTCTGGGGTTCAGGCAACAAGAACTATTCAGCAATGAAGCTTACCCTGATGCTCATGGGTGGCTCAGCATTCCTGATGCTCGGCCTCATCGGTATCTACTATCACTCTGCTCCCGAAGGTCAGCCCCTGACTTGGAACCTCCTCGAGATCGCCCGCAACAACAGCATCTCTCACGGCTGGCAGACATTCCTCTTCCCGATGACATTCGTAGGTTTCGGTGTCCTCGGCGCTATGTTCCCCTTCCACACATGGAGCCCTGACGGTCACGCCTGCGCTCCGACAGCAGTGTCAATGCTTCACGCCGGCGTCCTGATGAAGCTCGGCGGCTACGGCTGCTTCCGCGTGGCAATGTACCTGATGCCCCAGGCTGCTCAGGAATTAGGCTGGATCTTCCTCGTCCTCACCGGTATCTCTGTAGTCTACGGCGCATTCTCAGCTTGCGTTCAGACCGACCTCAAATACATCAACGCTTACTCATCAGTATCTCACTGCGGCCTGGTGCTCTTCGCTCTTCTGATGCTCAACACCACCGCAATGACAGGCGCCGTGATGCAGATGCTCTCACACGGTCTGATGACAGCACTCTTCTTCGCACTCATCGGTATGATTTACGGACGTACTCATACCCGTGACATCCGTCAGATGGGTGGTCTGATGAAAATAATGCCTTACCTCGCCGTCTGCTATGTAATCGCAGGTATGGCATCTCTCGGTCTCCCCGGCCTCTCAGGCTTCGTAGCCGAGATGACTATCTTCGTCGGTTCATTCCAGCAGGGTATGCTTGACTTCATCAACGGTGCCGGTTCGCTCCGCCTCGTCTTCACAATCATCGCATGCTGTTCGATCGTCATCACCGCAGTCTACATACTCCGCGTCGTTGGCAAGCTACTCTTCGGTCCCGTTCAGGACAAGCATCACCTCGAGCTTACCGATGCCACATGGTGGGAGCGCGTAGCTACAGCATCACTCATCATCTGTGTAGCCGGTATCGGTTGCTTCCCCAACTTCTTCGAGCACCTGATCCGCAACACATTCAGCCCCGAAACATTCCATGCTATTATCTCTAACTTCTAAATAAAAACAAATCATGGATTACTCTCAGTTTTTAATTATGAAGCAGGAGATATTGCTCCTGGCTGCCTTCCTGCTGGTGTTCCTTTATGACATCTTCATGCCCAAGAAATGTCTGAACAAGATGTCCGCATTTGCTTGCATCCTCTTTGCAATCTACACGGTGGCATGTTTCTTCCTGACTCCCGAAAGTGAGGTCGAGGCTTTTGCCGGAATGTATGCTACATCGCCCATCGTGGCAATGATCAAGAATGTGCTCAATGTCGGCGCTCTTATCGTGCTGATTCAGTCGGTGACCTGGATCAACAGCGAGCAGCAGCAGATCCGTCGCGGTGAATATTACGAGCTGATGATGTCGACCCTCTTCGGCATGTTCCTGATGATCTCCGCACGCCACTTCCTCGTGTTTGTCATCGGTCTCGAGCTCGCATCACTCCCCCTTGCAGCAATGGTAGCATTCGACAAGTATCGCTATGAAAGCCACGAAGCAGCTATCAAGTATATCCTGACAGCCGTCTTCTCTTCAGCAATCTTCCTGATGGGCCTTTCATTCGTATATGGTCTCGCAGGCACCCTCTACTTCGAAGGTATCGCCGACGCCGTGAGCGCTACTACTTCCACTGCAATGCTCGTTACAGCTCTGGCCTTCGTCATCGCCGGTGTCGGCTTCAAACTCTCGCTTGTTCCCTTCCACCTCTGGACAGCCGATGTCTATCAGGGTGCTCCCACAGCTGTGACATCTTACCTGTCAGTCATCTCTAAGGGTTCAGCCGCATTCGCATTCCTCGTGATCCTCGTTCAGTGCTTCGGCAGCGTTTACTCTGAAGTCTGGGAGTGGATGCTCTACGCACTCATTATCCTGACCATCACCGTCGGCAACCTCTTCGCAATCCGCCAGCGCAACCTCAAGCGCTTCCTTGCTTTCTCATCAGTATCTCAGGCCGGCTATATCATGCTCGGTATCGAGGGCGCCAACGAGATGGGCATGGCAGCACTTGTCTACTACATCCTCGTCTACATCTTCAGCAACCTCGCTGCATTCGGTGTCATCTCAGCTATTGAGAATAAGACCGGCCTCGTAGACATGGACGACTACAACGGACTGCGCAAGACCAATCCCAAACTTGCATTCTGCATGATGCTCGCAATGTTCTCACTCGCAGGTATTCCCCCGTTTGCAGGCTTCTTCAGCAAATTCTTCATCTTCACCTCAGCTATCAATCAGGGCTCGACCGCAATCTATGTTCTCGTATTGATCGCGTTGATCAACACCATCATTTCACTCTACTACTACCTTCTCGTGGTGAAAGCGATGTATATCAACACCGATGAAGAGTGTAAGGTGCCCACATTCAAGTCAACCTGCTCAGAGCGCCTTGGCCTGATCATCACCGTAGCAGGTGTCATCCTGCTGGGTATCGTCAGTGTCTTTTACAACCACATCCTCACAATCGCCCAAGAAAGCAACTCAATATTCTAAACGGCGACGTTTCAATTATCTCATAGTAGAAGAGGTGACCATCAGTTCGATAGTCACCTCTTCTTGTTATATACTCAATTTATTTCTGTTCAACGATTCCAACTTCGGCTCCCGGCGTAGATCACGAGGGTTCAGTCTGCGATGGTCGGATTGATGATGGCCTCAAAATATCTCACTGAGTGAATCGAGGGTTGTGGCGACGGGGGCAGGCAGAGATGCTGCGGTATCGCCGTTGCGGCTGAACAGGAAGGCACGCCAGCCGGCATTGAGGGCGCCGGCTATGTCGGTAACGGGATTGTCGCCTATCATCAGGCACTGGTCGGCAGTAACACCCGCCACACTCTCAGCATAGCGGAAAATCCGCCCGTCAGGCTTATTGACGCCGATGTCATCACTGAGCACGATATAGTCGATCAGGGGTGCAAGCCCCGAATTGCGGATCTTGCGGTGTTGTACCTCCACAAAGCCATTGCTGAGTATGCCGGTCAGAAGTCCGTGCTCCTTGATCTTAGTCAGAAGCGAAATCGCACCCGATATTAGCTCCGTACACTCCGCAAGTCGGTCAAGATACTCTTTGTCAAAACGAGCTGCGAGCTCTTCGGCCTTGGGGTGACCGACTTCAGTCAGCGGTCGGAGGAATCGCTCTTTCATCAGATACACCTTTTCAATCTGCGCGCGATTATACAGATCCCATAGCGCGTGGTTGTGGCGCTCATAGCAGTCAATCCACTGCTCTGCGGTCGGAAATGCGCACGAGAGCGAATAGTTGTCGTAGAGACCCCGGAGAGCCACTCTGGAATTTGCATGAAAGTCCCAGATCGTATCGTCAAGATCGAGCCAGACGATCTTGATCCCTTCGAGCAGGTCGCGCGTCAGAGATGATTTATTTTCCACCATTTGTAGTCAAGGTCTTTATCGTCGGTCACATCAGTTCCCTCAAGTCGTTTAAGTGCCTTTACGATGCGTATGGTGACCGGCAGTATTATGATTTCGTAAGCTGTCTTGAGAAATGTCTGAGTGACGATCAGAGAAAAGATTGTGCTCCATGACAATACTCCTCCGAAGGCGAGCGGGAAGAAAATTGCGGAGTCAGACCCCTCGCCCCAGAGAGTCGAGAGTATGGCCCTGACTCCGAAGCCCCCTTTGCCGCCGTTGGCCTTCATGCGGCTCATCACGTAGGCATTGATCATCGAGCCCACCAGAAACGCAACAAAGCTCGCGGCCATGATGCGTGGCACAGCGCCGTAGATGCTCTTCATGGCCTCCTGCTCTGTCCATTCGCCGCTGCCCGGCAGGATGATGGCGAGCTGAAGCAGAAGCGCGACAGCGAGAGACATCGCGAATCCGACCCAGATCATCAGGCGCGCCTTTGCGAAGCCGTATATCTCGACTACGCAGTCATTGATCATATACGAGATAGGGAATACGATGACTCCGGCTGTGATCTTAAACCAGCCTATGTCTATGGTCTTGATTTCTGTCAGATTGGAGACGATCAGGCATACTACAAACCCGACGGTCAGTAGCATATAGCCCACGCTGAGCGTGGTACGGGGGGTAGATGTTGGTTTCATAATTCTTGTTTTTAGCGAGGTAGCAAGCACTCGATGTGTTTTGTGTCGACTCTTGGTCGCTGCAAAGATACAAAAAAATAGTGAGAGTCGGCGCATCGGGCGTCGCTCCCACTATTCGAAATCTAATATGCTCGATTATTCCTTGTCAGCAGCAATCGCTGTGTGGAAAGCTTCGAGGATCTCTTCGTCGCTGTAAGAGCGGGCTACGATATTGCCGTCAGGGCCGATGAGCAGTAGGGTCGGAATACCTTTGATACCATAGATGTCGGTCGGTATTGACTGCGCATTGAGGATGACAGGCCAGGGGAGGGGATTCTCATTCAGCCATGCCACAGTGGTCTCGGGATCTTCCCAAACGCCTACACCGATAATGTTGAGACCTTCGGCTTTGAGCGTGTCATACTGCTCCTTGAGACCTGCGATAGCGCGTTTGCACGGACCGCACCAGGTTGCCCAGAAGTCGACGAGTGTGTATTCGCCGGGAGTGACATAGTCGCTAAGTTTCTTGGTTTCGCCGTTATATTCTATCGCGAAGTCTACGTAGGGGTGATTAGCTGATGTGGCTTCGAATTTCTTTAGGTCGTCGATCATAGCCTGAACGCGCTTTGACTTGGCGAACTTGGGCTGCATTGCTATGATTGAGTCCATATCGGCTAAGGTAAGCTCCTCGTTAGATGTGTACTGGCGGATGCCGGTGAGGTAGTAGAGTCCGAAAGCATTGTTGAGATTGTTAGCCAGAGCATCGTGGTTGAGAGTGGCAAAAAGAGCGTTGATAGAGTCTACGTATGCCTCATATCCGGGATCGTTTTCCTCCGGGAGGTTGTCAGATGCAATTTTCTGGATAGTCTGTATATCGTTTAAAAAGTCATTCAATGCCTGTGCGGCTTTGCTTGAACCGGTATTGGTGGCGATATCGTATGTGTTATCGCCGTCTTCGGGCATGATGACAAAATCTTTCTTGTTGATGCGCAGCATGACGATACCGGCTGTGCTCTCCTTCTGAGCGAACTTAGCTTCGCCGCCTACGATGAGAGTGCTGTCGAGGATAGCCTCAGAGAGATTGTTGCGAGAGCCGGCCATACGGTCATAATCATAGAGATAGGCGTATGTGCTGTCTGCTCCATCGATGTTGGTCACAGTCAGAGTGTAGTCAAACGGCTCAAAGATAGAGTCGACGGTTTCCTTTTTGCCTGAGCATGAGGCGACGATGAGCGCGCCCGCCGCTATGGCATAGAGACTGGTAAATTTCATATTGTTAATTGTTTATAGTGATTGTTTGATGCAAAAGTAACTATTTTAACGGGTAAATCGGTTGTGTTTTTAACTTTTTTAGCGATTAATTTGTTATTTATCTGTGCTCAATAACAAATTCATGACAATTATGATAGCAAGTTTCAACGATTCAATAGCTAAGTCGATTATAAAAAACTGGGATCATCCCGCTCTGAGCGATCTGACCGGCGAGACTTACATCTATAAGGAGACAGCCCGCCGCATCGCGCGGGTTCATCTCTATTTCCGTTCTGTCGGCATGAAGCCGGGCGATAAGGTTGCCATCTGCGGCAAAAATTCCGCCCAGTGGGCGGTAGCATTCCTGGCTACGGTCACTTATGGAGCGGTCGCCGTCCCGATCCTCAATGAATTTAAAACTGAGAATATCCATCATCTCGTCAACCACTCCGACTCGGTAATCTTCTTTGTCGATGACTCCATCTGGGAGAACCTTACTCCAGAGGAAATGCCTGTCGTGAAGGGTTTCTTTAAGCTCAGTGACTTCACGTTGCTGATGTGGCGTGATGGAAAGCTGAAGGAGACTCGCGATAACATGGACTCAATCTTTGCCAAAGCTTATCCAGATGGTCTGCGCAAAGAGAACATCAATTATTACCATGACAAGAATGATGAGCTGATGCTTATCAACTATACATCCGGTTCGACGGGATTCTCCAAGGGCGTGATGCTGACCTATGGCAACCTGATGAGTAATGCACAGTTTGCCATTGATGAGATACCCTATCTCCATCCTGACGACCGCATGCTATCTATGCTCCCGATGGCCCACATGTATGGCCTGCTTGTCGAGCTTATCTTCCCGCTGATGAAGGGAGCGTTCGTGTCATTCCTCGGCAGAGTGCCTTCCCCCAAGATTCTACTCGATGCCTTTGCCGAAGTCAAACCCAAGATTATCATAGCCGTACCGCTGGTGATCGAAAAGATTGTGACCGGCAAGATATTTCCTGTCATTCACCGCCCCATGATGCGTGTTCTGACCTCGATACCGGGCGTCAGAGGATTGATCTACAAGAAAATCCGCAAGCAGATGATAGAAGCCTTCGGCGGCAATCTTCGCATGGTCGTAATCGGTGGTGCCGCATTGGCCGGTGAAGTGGAACTCTTTCTGCGCAAGATTCACTTCCCATATACGGTAGGCTACGGTATGACCGAATGTGCGCCACTGATAGCCTACGCATCGCCGGATGTATTCAAGGCTCGCTCATGTGGCGTGACCGTCACACGCATGGAGACCCGCATCGACTCCCCGGACCCTGAGCATATCCCCGGAGAGCTTTGGGTGAGAGGCGCCAACGTCATGCAGGGATATTATAAGAATCCTGAGGCTACGGAGGCTGTATTCAAAGATGGCTGGATGAATACGGGCGATATGTGCATCAAGGATGCCGACGGGTTCATCTACATCAAAGGACGCAGCAAGACCATGATCCTCGGCCCCTCCGGTCAGAATATCTATCCTGAGGAAATTGAGGGAGTGCTCAATCACATGCCGCTTGTATCGGAGTCAATCGTCGTGGATCGCGACGGTACACTTGTAGCGCTTGTCGTCCCCGATGAGGATACTGTCCGCCGCCTTAAGCTCCGCCCCGATCAGGTGACAGCCCAGATGGATGAGAATATCGTGCTGCTCAACAAGGAGATGCCCTCATTCGCACGCATCAAGTCGATCGAGCTTCGCGAGGAGCCGTTTGAAAAGACTCCGAAGCACTCGATCAAGCGATATCTCTACAAGTAACTCAATACTTGAAGTCACCGAGACCCTGACGGATCACAGTGGGCTCGGACGAATCGAGGCAATCTACAATGGTGGAGTCCCCCTCCGGGGTGTCTCCGCCATCTATTTTTGTGTGTATCTCCGGCTCCCGGGTGAAATCCTCGGGCAGAGATGTCGTCATAAGCGGATTGCCCAGCGCGTCGGCTATGGCACGTGCAATGGTATTGTCGGGTATGCGGACGCCGACCTCCTTACGCCCCTTAAAGATTTTGGGTAGGCGGGGTGAGCCGGGGAGAATGAATGTGAACGGGCCGGGCGTCAGAGAGCGTATTAGCTGAAAGTTGACATTGTCAATGCGCGCATACTGGCTTGCCTGCGAGATACCGGAGCAGAGTATCGACAGCGGATGGCGACGCGGGTCGATATCCTTGAGATGGCATACGCGCTCAATTGCGCGGTTGTTGAGAGCGTCGCAGCAGATGGCATAGCGGCTGTCGGTCGGACAGATGATGAGATGTCCGTCGCGGAGAGCATCGACTATTTCGCCGACAAAGCGCTCGTTGATGCTGGTAGGATATATTATAAGTGTGTTCATGCGGTGATTATTTCTACGTTAATATCTGTAGCGTTGCAGTAGTCAGTCAGCAGCCGTGTGGCCTCTTCGACAGTGACCTCTACGGGCATCTCCTCGGCGAAGATGTGGATGCAGACCAGCAACCGCGAGGTCTCGGGGGTGACTTTCGTGCGCTCATTGTCGCTGGTCGGAGTGCCGATCCCTCCCACGCTATCGCGGATTACAGGTATACCGGCAATGTTGAGCGCGCCGCGCCCGATCCCTTCGTATGGCTCACCTTCGAGGCCTACACCGAGAGTCAGCGCATCGCCCTCGATTTTGTTGATGTCGAATGCGCCGATGGAGTAGCCTGACTTGAGCGAAAGCAGATTAAAGGCGTCGACTATCGAGTCAATTGTGTAGAGTCCAAGTCCCCGGACCACCCGCCGGTTGAGTTGCTCCTGCGAGGGGCGATAGCGATTGGGGTCTTTGCCGCACGACTTATAGACAGCTCGGGTCGCGGCGATGGCCGGACGCCGGTTGATCTCCTCAATGGTCATCAGCTCGGCGATCGACTCTGTGAGGCGTGTCATCTCTGTGCGGAGTGCTTCGGGGGTGGGGGAGTTGGCCACATCACACTCGATTTTGATCATGCGGTAGCCGGGGCAGGCCGCTTTTATTTGGTCGGAAATCGTGATTTTCATACGGAGGTTCTTAGTCTGTTGCAAAAGTAGTGTTATATTTGTAAAAAAATCGTTTTATTCATGAAAAACGGCAAGAAATTCTCGCTCGGCCTACTCCCGAAAATCGTATTAGCAATTGCTCTGGGCATAGGTGCCGGCTTCATTTGTCCCGTATGGTTCGCACGCATTGCGATGACTTTCAACTCGCTATTCAGCCAGTTTCTCGGATTCAGTATTCCTCTGATTATACTCGGATTTGTAGCTCCGGCCATCGCCGACATCGGTAGCCGTGCAGCCAAGATGCTGATATTCACTGCGACGCTGGCCTATATCGCTACTATCTCGGCCGGACTGCTTTCCTATCTGACAGGGTCGCTATGCTTCCCGAAGCTCATAGAGCCTGTCGACTACATCCACTCGGTGACGTCAAGCGAGAGTATAGCCCCTTACTTCGTGGTCGAAATGCCCTCGGTGATGTCGGTGATGACTTCTCTTGTGCTTGCGTTTGTGCTCGGCATCGGCGTGTCGCGTCTCAAGACCGTAGCGCTGAAAAATGTGCTTGAAGATCTGAGAGATGTCATCTCGATCATAATCAATAAAGCTATAGTTCCGCTCTTACCCTACTATATATTCAGTATCTTCCTGAATATGACGATGGAGGGTCAGGTCGGCCCGATACTGATGACGTTCGTCAAGATCATCGCAGTGATATTTGCGCTCCATGTCTTTGTCCTTGTATTCCAATACTGCGTGGCTTCACTCTTTGCCCGCGGAGGGAATCGTAATCCGTTCAAGCTCCTGTGGACTATGATGCCGGCCTATTTCACTGCCCTCGGCACACAGTCGTCGGCAGCCACGATACCGGTGACTCTGGAGCGGTCGATAAAGACCGGCGTCGATAAGGATGTAGCCGGATTTGTCATCCCCTTGTGTGCCACTATCCACATGTCGGGTAGCACGCTCAAGATAGTAGCCTGTGCGCTGGCACTGATGATCACCTCGGGTCTGCACTACGACATTGCTATGTTCTCAGGCTTCATCGCCATGCTTGGCATCACGATTATCGCGGCTCCCGGTGTGCCCGGCGGGGCTATTATGGCATCGCTCGGACTGCTCAGCTCCATGCTTGGCTTCACGGAGGCTGACAATGCGCTGATGATCGCCCTCTACATCTCCATGGACAGCTTCGGGACAGCGTGCAATGTGACCGGCGACGGCGCCCTGGCCATAATCGTCAATCGCTTCTTTGGAAAGAAACAGGCCACGCCTTCCGGCGCAGCCTGAATGTAATCTTTGTTTTTGTGTGAATCAGCCTTCCCAGCCGAGAGCTGAGGCGCCAAGCACGGCGGCATCGGCCTCTTTGAGCTCTGAGAAGAGGAGCTTGACCTTGCCACGGTGTATAGGCATATTGTTGGCTTCAAACGATTCGCGGAGCGGGCGCATCAGCAACTCGCCGCTCTTGGTCAGACCCCCGAAGATGATGATGGCCTGAGGCGATGTGAACGATACGAAGTCGGCAAGCATCTCGCCCAGCACGCGGCCCGTGAAGTCGAATACATCGCGCGCCATGTGGTCGCCGGCTACAGCTGCGTCATAGATATCCTTTGAGGTCAGATCCTCGCGTCCGCGTAGGAGTGTCTCTTCGTCCGGGCGCGCCTCCAGGAACTCATAGGCTGTACGCACTACACCGGTAGCCGAGCAGTAGGTCTCAAGGCAACCATTGCGGCCGCATCCGCAGAGACGTCCGTTGCGGCGGGCGATGATGTGGCCCAGTTCGCCGGCCATGCCGTCGAAGCCATAGATCATTGTGCCATTGCTGACTACGCCGCCGCCGACACCGGTGCCGAGGGTGATCATGATAAAGTCCTTCATGCCGCGCGCTGCGCCGTAGGTCATCTCGCCGATAGCAGCTGCATTAGCGTCATTGGTGATCACGACCGGCAACTGAAATTTCTCTGACAACTTCTCGGCAAGGGGGAGCTCACCCTTCCAGATGAGGTTGGGCGCGTATTCGATTTTGCCGGTATAATAGTTGGCGTTGGGGGCGCCGACGCCTATGCCGTGGATAAGACCCTGGGCATTGTGTGATGCTATGAGTCGGTCGATGGCCTTGTGAAGAGCGTCAATATACTGGTCAAACTCAGGATATGCGGCAGTCTTGATCGAGCTGGATGCAACGACCGTACCGCGGGCGTCAACGAGGCCGAAGACGGTATTTGTGCCGCCTATGTCGATGCCTACTACGTATGGTTGATTCATGGTAGTTGTGTTTAGTTAAGGTTAGACTTTAAATACAATACGCTTGGCGAGCGGATAGAGTTTTACCAGGCGGCTGTATTTAGATTATTTTAGTGGTTTTACATCGAGAAAGCGTTGAAGCCGCCGTCGACTACGGCGACTGTACCGGTCACGAAGAGCGATGCATCACTGATGAGGTACTGGATTGTGCCGCAGAGCTCCTCAGGTGAACCGAATCGGCCGAAGGGGGTTTGACGGATCACGTCGGCGCCGCGCTCGGTCAGAGAGCCGTCGGGATTGGTCAGCAGGGTTCTGTTCTGATTGGTCAGGAAGAAGCCGGGAGCGATAGCGTTGACGCGGATGCCGGCGGTGAATTTCTTGGCAACCTCAGTGGCTAAATAGGCGGTGAAATTGCTTATGCCGGCTTTGGCGGCTGCATAGCCGAGTACTCGGGTCAAGGGGCGGAAAGCTGCCATCGACGAGAAGTTGACGATAGCGCCGCGTCCGGCTTCGACCATCGGGCGGAGGAAGATCTGGGTCGGAAGGACTGTGCCGGTAAGGTTGACATTGAGTACACGCTCAAACTGCGCGATGTCAAGGTCAAAGAAAGTGCCGGTAGGTGCTATAGTGGCGCCGGGCATGTTGCCGCCGGCGGCGTTGAGGAGGGCGTCGATGCGTCCGTAGGCTGCCAGGATGTCATCGCAGTTCTTCTGCAGAATGTCGGCATTGAGCACATCGGTGGTCAGGAACATGGCCTCTCCACCGGCTTCCTTGATGTCGCTGACGATAGCGTTACCCTCGTCGGCACGACGGCCGAGGATGACTACTTTAGCACCCTCGGATGCGAGGTGGCGTGCGATGCAGGAGCCGAGTACGCCTGTACCGCCGGTGATCACTACGACTCGGCCTGTGATATCAAATAGATTCATTTTTCTGTAGATTTGTTGGATTTAAGATGTGAGGCAAGAGCTTTGGCCTCGGCTAATTCGCGATCGACAGTGGCCATGATGCCCTCGACCTGACCGAGAGCAAACATGCGACCATGGAATGAGTATCCGGCATTGTAGCCCATTTTCTCGTCGCCGAGCATCAGCGGGGCATGGTCGACACGCATCGGCAGTCCGGGGTTGATGGTCTGGAATGTGCGTACAAGCGAGATGATGTCGGCACGTCCTGCCAGATGGGAGGCCTCCTTGAAGTCGCCGTTGGGGAGCACTGTGCATGAGCGCAGATGTACGAACCATGTGCGGTGAGCAAATCGGCGAGCCATCTCGGGGACATTGTTGTGAGCGCCGGCGCTGAGTGAGCCCGCGCAGAATGTCAGACCGTTGTGGGAGGTGTCGACAATCTTGTAGAGCCACTCGATGTCGTCTGCATTCTTGATGATGCGGGGCAGGCCGAGCACGGGGAAGGGGGGATCGTCAGGATGGACGCACATGCGTATGTCATACTCATCGCAGACATCCATGATCGCAGCGAGGAAGTATCGCATATTTTCGCGCAACTTGGCCTCATCGACATCTTTATAAAGAGCGAGCAGGTCGCGGAATTTCTGGACAGGCGAGTCGTCCTCCTCCGAGATGTTGCCACCCACGAAGCCTTGGGTCTTGACGATGATATTTTCGACCAGACGCTGCTCTCCCTCGGGAGTCATCGTCTTGCGAATCTCGCGTGCGCGCTCTATAGTGGCTTCGTCATAGTCGGCCTCAGCTCCTTCGCGCTTGAGTATGTAGATGTCGAAGTAGGCAAACTCGCCACGATTGAAGTAGAGATTGGATGTACCGTTGGGGTTAGGGTAGTCGAGGTCTGTGCGGGCCCAGTCAAGGACAGGCATGAAGTTGTAGCAGATGGTCTTGACTCCGGCGCGTCCCAGAGCGGCGAGAGAGCGCTTGTAGCGTTCGATCAGCTCGTCGCGGTCCGGACCGGCATATTTGATTGACTCGCTGACGGGGAGGCTTTCGACTACTGACCAGCGGAGCCCGTGCGACTCGATATAGTCTTTCATCTTGGTGACCTCTTCGTCGGTCCATTCCACACCGGCGGGAAGGTGGTGGAGCGAGGTCACGATTCCCTCGACACCGATCTGCCGGAGCATATCAAGCGTGATTTTGTCGTTGGGACCAAACCATCGCCATGTTTTTTCCATCATAGGTTAAAAATGTTATAGAGTTAGAGAGTTAGAATTCAAAATAGCGTTTTGCATTGAAGTAGCAGATGTCTTCTACCATTTGCTCTACGCGGGAGAGCTGTGAGCTGGGTATGAGACCGCGCTCGATGTCGGCTCCGAGCATGTCGCAGAGCAGTCGGCGGAAATAGTCGTGGCGCGGATAGGAGACAAACGAGCGGGAGTCGGTCAGCATGCCGACAAATCGGCTCAGCAATCCCTGCATCGAGAGGGCATCCATCTGAGCTCGCATGCCCATCAGCTGGTCGTTAAACCACCATGCGGCGCCCATCTGTATCTTGCCGGGGATAGTGCCATCCTGGAAGTTGCCGGGCATGGCGGCCACCCAAGTGTTGTCGGCGGGGTTGATATTGTAGAGTATGGTCTTGGTCAGGAGCGAGTCGGCGTCAAGCGCGTTGAGGATTCTGGCGATCTGCTCGGCTGCCTGCCAATCGCTTATCGTATCGAAGCCTGTGTCAGGACCGAGAGTCTTGAAGGCGCGGGTGTTGACATTGCGCATCGGGCCGAAGTGAAACTGCTGTACCCATCCTTTGCGGGCGTTCATGCGGCAGAGGTCGAGGAGCAGGACGGTGTTGAACTGATCTGCTTCCTGCTGAGTCAGCTGTGTGCCACCAAGCAATTTGCGCAGAAGGGCATCGGCTGCCTCGACTGAGACAGGAGCCCACGGCACGCGGCTGAGTCCGTGGTCGGCCACGCGGCATCCGTTTTCGGCGAAATAGTCGTGGCGGATCTGGAGCGCCTCGATGAGGGTGGCATAGCTGTCGATAGCTACTCCTGCCGCATCAGAGAGCGCGTTGATGTAGGCTTTGTAGATAGTCGGATCGGCTCCGGCCATAGCCTTGTCGGGGCGCCATGCCGGCAGGACTTTGATCTCGAACCCTGACTCGCGGATCTCGCGATGCCACCGGAGGGAGTCGATGGGATCGTCGGTAGTGCAGACGGTCTCAACATTATAGAGTCTCATCAGTCCGCGCGCAGATCGGTCGGCCAGCTGGCGATTGCACTCGTCGAAGATTTCGTCGGCTGTCTCCGGTGTCAGAGGGGTGTCGATGCCGAATGCGGTCTTGAGCTCCATGGCAGTCCAGTGGTAGAGCGGATTGCGCATCGTGTAGGGGACAGTCTCGGCCCATTTGCGGAATTTCTCGCGGGGGGAGGCGTCGCCGGTTATATATTTTTCAGCGACACCATTGGCTCGCATTGCGCGCCATTTGTAGTGGTCGCCCTGAAGCCACAGCTCTGTTATCGTTGAGAATTGATGGTCGCGGGCTATCATTTCCGGTGAGAGGTGGCAGTGATAGTCGATGACAGGCATCTTGGCCGCGTGGGAGTGGTAGAGCTCTTTGGCGGCGGGGGTAGATAGCAGAAAGTCGGGATGGATGAATTCTTCCATAGCTGACGTATATAGTTCTTAGAGTTTTACTAATTTGTATTTCGGTACGAGGATCTTCATGATGGTCCAGCTCAGCAGATAGGCAAATGAAGCGAAGATGAAGAATATCATGTAGCCGGCATACTGGTCATGGAATCCGAGGAAACTCATGTGCGACTTTTCAGCATAGTCGAATAGTCGGCCCGCTCCATAGTTGGACATGAAGCTGCCCAGTCCGCTTGCCAGACCGGCGGCTCCTGTCACGGTGGCCACGACAGATTTTGGGAACATGTCGGAGACTACATTATAGACGTTGGCGCTCCAGCTCTGATGGGCTGCTGCCATGATGCCGATAATGACGACGGCAAACCACATGTTGATGTAGCCCAGCGGGATCGCACCGAGTCCGATGAGTGGGAAGAGGGCGAAGACAAACATGCCCTTCATGCGCCCTGAGTAGGGATTGAGTTTGCTGCGATTGATGAAGTAGGTGGGCAGGTAGCTGCCGGCAAGCGAGAGCATCGAGATGAGGTAGACGGTCGCGATGGCTGTCATGCCGAGCATAGATGAGGGATCGCATCCGCCTATCTCTTTGATGAGGGTCGGAATCCAGAAGAGCAGGAACCACCACACGGAGTCGGGGAAGAATCGGCCGAAGATCACGGCCCATGTCTGGCGGAAGGTGAAGGGCTTCAACAGGCCGACTTTGGCTTCATTGTTCTCCTTGACTTCCTCTGCGACGGTCTCGTGCTGGAGTCGGGCGTCGGCCACATTATCCTGCTCGATATAGGCGAGCTCGGCAGCATTGACTTTGGGATTCTTGCGGGGCGGGAGGTAGATGAAAAGCCATGCGCCCAGCCAGACGAAACCAAGCATGCCGATGATGAAGAATGACATCTCCCAACCGAAGTGGGCGGCTATGGGCAGGATGACGAACGGGGCTACCAGGGCTCCGATCTGAGCGCCGGAGTTGAAGATTCCGGTAGCGAAGCCGCGGTCTTTTTTCGGGAAGTATTCGGCGACGGCCTTGATCGAGGAGGGGAAGTTGCCGGCCTCACCGATCGACAAGACTACACGGGCCACGATGAAGAGCCACACGCTGACGGTAGTGACTGACATGGCGAGCGCGGCACTGGCCTCGACGGATGAGTGGATATGCTCGCTGGAGCCGGTAAAGGAGAAGATCCAGTCGCCGGTCACTATGCCACAGGTCATGATGCCGCAAAGAGTGTGAAGGCACGCGCCGGCCGACCATACTCCGATGGCTACGGCATATCCGCGTTTTGTGCCGAGATAGTCGATCATGCGCCCGGCAAACAGCATTGCTACGGCATAGACGAGCGAGAATACTCCGGTTATAAGGCCGTAATCGCCTTTGCTCCAGTTGAATTCTGGCTTGATGAATTCCTCCCATGTCAGTGAGAGGACCTGACGGTCGAGATAGTTGATGACAAGAGCGATCAGAAGCATTGAGCAGATCACCCATCGATAGTTGGTCTTTCGCTGAGTTGACGGCAGGCTGGTATTAGAAGTCATAATTGTGTTTTAGATTGGCTGCAACAAAGTTAACTATCCGCTTCAACTTTTGCAAATATTTCAGACTTGGCTCTGTTTGAGCGTCTCGACATAGGTGTCGATGCGTATCATCTGTGCCGGTATGTCGATCTGCTGGGGGCAGTGGGGAAGGCAGATGCCACACCCGATGCAATGGGAGGCCTGGCGCAGCTTCGGGACGCTACGGTCGTAGCCTACAAGAAATTCGCGACGTGCGCGGGCATATTCGGGGTCGGAGGTTGAAGTGGCTATGTTGCCTTCGTTGACACAGGTGTTGTAGTGGGCGAATATCGAGGGGATGTCGAGTCCGTAGGGGCAGGGCATGCAGTATTGGCATCGCGTGCAGGGGATGAGAGGGTAGGATGAAAGCAGCTCAGCCAGGTGGAAGAGTTGTTGCTGCTCCTCCTCGGTGCATGGGTCAAGAGGAGAGTAGGTGCGGATGTTGTCCTGCAGATGTTCCATATAGGTCATTCCGCTCAGGACAGTGAGGATGCCCGGCTGAGTGCCTGCGAATCGGAATGCCCATGATGCTACGCTGTCGTCGGGGCGTGCGGCCTTGAGGGCCTGCATGATATGCTTGGGGAGCTTTGCGAGTCGCCCACCGAGGAGGGGCTCCATGACTACGGCAGGGATGTCGCGGCGCTCAAGCTCGGTGTAGAGATATTCGGAGCGCTTGCCATTTCCGTTGGGGTTGTGCCAGTCGGAATAGTTATGCTGTATCTGGACGAAGTCCCAGTGGGCCTCGCCTTTGTCGTGCATCTGCAGCAGAAAGTCGAAGACTGCAGGGTCACCATGAAAAGAGAACCCGAGATTGTGTATGCGTCCTTTCTCCTTCTGCTCCTGAAGCCAGGTAAGCATGCCGTTGTCGAAGAATCGTTCGCGCAGGTCATCCATGGAGGAGCCGACGGAGTGGAGCAGCAGATAGTCGACATAGTCGGTCTGCAACTCGCGGAGCGACTCCTCAAACATCTTTTGCGACTCACGGCGCGAGCGGGTCGAGGGGGAGAAGTTGGAGAGTTTTGTCGCCAGATAGTAGCTGTCGCGCGGGTGGCGGCTGAGCGCTATGCCGGTAGCTCTCTCTGACTGCCCTTTGCAATAGACGGGCGACGTGTCGAAGTAGTTGACGCCATGTGCAAGGGCGTAGTCAACAAGCTCATTGACAGCCTCCTGATCGATGCCGGAATTGTCGTCGCGGGCGCTTCCGCCTTTGATGGTCGGGAGGCGCATCATGCCGTAGCCGAGCAGGGATACATCGTCGCCGCTATTGTGATTATGGCGATAAGTCATTGATCCTTCGGGCTGTTTAGGTCCAGATTTATGGCTATCTTCGACAGCCTCGGCTGTGCGACGGCAGCCTGCGAGGAGTGATCCGGCCGCTAATAAGCTTCCAGCCCCAAGACCTTTGAGGAATGATCGGCGTGATATTTCGTTAGTCTTCATAGCGTCAGAGGGTGATGTGACGTGAATTGCCTTCGATATACATGGCGGCGAGTGGTCGGGCGGGGCAGTAGTATTCGCAAGCTCCGCACCCTATGCAGCTGGTGACGTCGACTGTCGGGACAAGAACGGAGTCGGGGTCCTCAGGATGGAGCGGGACGCGGGTGATGGCTCCGGTCGGACAGTGGCGCTCGCAGGCGCGGCAGTTGTGTCCTTTGGTCACGGGGATGCAGTTATCGCGGATCCAGACGGCATGTCCTACTGATATAGTGGTCTTTTCGGCTGCCATGATGGGGCGGATAGCTCCTGTCGGGCAGACATGGGAGCAACGTGTGCACTCAGGTCGGCAGTAGCCTCGCTCGAAGCTCGAACGCGGTTGCATCAGGCTGTCTATGTCGGCCGACGGACGGAGCACCTGATTGGGGCAGGCGGTAATGCAGAGCTGGCACGCCGTGCAGTGGCGGGTTACGTTTTTAATGCTCTCGGCTCCGGGAGGCACGATTCCGCAGCCACGTGCAGGAATCTTCTTATCCTCGATGACGGCCAGTCCGCCATCTACCTTCTTCTTGGCTTCGAGAGCTGTCGAGGTAGCTATGACGGCGGTAGCAGTGAGGAAGTTACGACGACCAGCATCTGTAGGATGGCTATCGGACGGCTGCTTTTTGGCCGGCTTGACGAGTCCGTAGGTGATGGCGTGTGTGGAGCATTTGCCGAGGCAGTCCATGCAGGCTACGCAGCGCGAATAGTCGATCGCATGGTTCTTGAAGTCGATGCACCCTGCTTTGCAGTTGCGGGCACAGAGACCGCAGTTGACGCATTTGTCGGTGCTAATGCTGACTTTCAGAAGCGAGTAGCGTGACAGGAAGCCGAGGACGGTGCCGACGGGACAGACGGTATTGCACCAGGTGCGCCCGTTGCGATAGGCGAGCGTGCCGATGACTATGATTGATATAATGGATAGGATCAGCGCGGAGCCGGTCTTGAACCAAACATCGCGGTGATGGATCAGCGTGGAGTCGCTCCAGGATGCGATGAGGTTGTTGACATAGCCGGCTGCGGGTGTCAGTATCGAGGCTACCATACGTCCGTAGGTGCTGTATGGTGCCAAGATGCCGACTATGACACTGATGCCTAAGATGCAAGCTAAGATGAATACTCCAAGTGAGGCCAGCCGCAGAGCGGTCTTGGGCTTCGACCAGCGGTAGCGGTTGCGCTTCATTTTTATGCCGATCAGGGCAACGGCATCCTGCGATACACCCAGCGGGCATATTATTGAGCAGTAGACGCGCCCGAATATCAGCGTTAAGATGACAATAGCAGCCACTATGGCCAGACTGCCGCTGAGGACCGCGGGGATGAATTGAAGCCGGGTCATCCAGCTTAGCCACGCATGAGTCGCTCCTGTGAAGTCAAGGAATATCAGCGTGATACCAAGCAGGAATATCGTGGCTAAGATCCGTCGGATGATCATAAGCATCAGTGTGATTATTGATTATTCGCGGGGAAGAGTTTCGCAGGTGAGTTTTGCGTAGGCGCGATCAGCTTTCTCGCGAGCCTTTTCTACAGACTCGTCAGTAGCGAGAATTACAGCCATACGGCGGTGACCATTGATCTCGGGTTTACCGAAGATACGCATCTGCACTCCCGGCTTGGCGAGCACTTCGTCGATATTGCCGAGGACAAGACGGTTGGTATTACCCTCGACCACGACAGCGCGTGAGGCTGACGGACCGTAGAAGCGGATGGCGGGCACGGGGAGCCCGAGCACGGCGCGCGCGTGCAGTGCAAATTCGCTCATGTCCTGCGAGATCATTGTGACCATGCCTGTGTCATGGGGACGGGGAGAAACTTCGCTGAATATCACGTCGTCGCCCTTGATGAAGAGCTCGACACCGAAGAGGCCGTAGCCGCCCAGTGCGTCGGTCACTTTTTTCGCAATTTCCTGAGCTTTAGCCAGTGCTACGGAGCTCATGGGCTGAGGCTGCCATGAATAACGATAGTCGCCGTTGACCTGAATGTGGCCCACAGGCTCGCAATATGTCGTGCCGGAAGAGCTACGCACGGTCAGGAGCGTGATCTCGTAGTCGAAATCTACAAAGCCCTCGACGATGACACGTCCGGCGCCGGCACGTCCGCCTTCCTGGGCTTCACGCCATGCTGCGTCGATATCTTCCGCCTTTTTGACTGTGCTCTGTCCGTGGCCTGACGAGCTCATGATGGGCTTGACGACGCAGGGGATGCCTACCTCCTTAATGGCTTCGTCAAATTCTTTGCGAGTGGAGGCGAAGCGATAGGGTGAGGTCTTGACCCCGAGTTCCTCGGCGGCCAGACGGCGGATACCTTCGCGGTTCATTGTCAGCCATGCGGCGCGGGCTGTGGGGGTGACGTTGTAGCCTTCCTTCTCCAGCTCTACGAGGGTGGGAGTGGCGATTGCCTCTACTTCGGGGATGATGTGGTCAGGCTTTTCAAGCTCGATGACGCGACGGAGCTCGACGGGGTCAAGCATATTGAAGACATAGCTGCGATGGGCTACCTGCATAGCGGGCGCGTTGGGATATTTGTCGCACGCGATGACTTCGACACCAAAGCGCTGGAGCTCGAGAGCTACTTCTTTACCTAATTCGCCGCTTCCGAGAAGCATTGCCTTGCAGGCAATCGGGGAGAGGGGTGTGCCTATTTTAGTCATAAATCTGTGATAATGATGTAAATATGATTTAAATAATTTCTAAGTTGGCGTTAAGGCGCTGGCGGACAACCTCATACATCATCACGCCCGCAGCGACTGACACATTGAGGGAGCCGATTTTGCCGAATTGCGGTATTGACACAAAGGTGTCGCACTGCTTGATGACCTCCGGGTCGATGCCGACATCTTCGGAGCCCATGACGATGGCTACAGGGGTGGTGAAGTCAGCCTGAGTGTAGTTAATAGCAGCCTTTTCGGAGGCTGCAACTACCTGATAGCCATTCTCGCGCAGGAAGCGGACGGCGCCTCGGATCGAGCGTTCGCGACAGACGGGCAGGTGGTGAAGCGCTCCGGCTGAGGTCTTGATGGCATCGCCGCCGACAGTCACGCTGCCATGCTCGGGGATGACGATGGCATCGACTCCGGCACACTCGCATGTGCGGGCGATGGCACCGAAATTGCGGACATCGGTTATGCCGTCGAGCACTACGATAAACGGCAGCAGACCCTCCTCATAGAGCTGGGGAACAAGGTGTTCAAGCTTATGGTAGGTGATAGCCGAGAGAATTGCCACGGCGCCCTGATGGTTCTTGCGTGTGATGCGGTTGATGCGTTCAATCGGCACGCGCTGGACAGGAATGTGTGCCTGGCGGATTCGGTCGGTCAGCTCTGAGGCAAGCTCGCCTGAGAGATCTTTTTTAAGAAAGATCTTATCAATTTCTTTTCCGGCATCGATAGCTTCGATGATAGACCGGAGTCCATATATATAGTCTGTAGGTTCCATCTTGATTTAGTTTTGAGTGTTGAGCAGCGAGCGGGCATTCTGCCTTGCGGCTTCGTCTACCTGGTCGCCACTGAGCATCGTAGCTATCTGTTCTACCCGCTGTTCGGGTGTGAGCGAGATGATGCGTGTGGTTGTCGATGTCTCTGTATCTTCTTTATATACTTTGAATTGCGTAGAGGCCATGGCTGCCACCTGAGGCAGGTGGGTGATGGCGATTACCTGAATATTTTCGGCGATCGCCTTCATCATGCGTCCCATTCGGGCAGCGATGTCGCCTGATACTCCGGTGTCGACCTCATCAAAGATGATTGAGGGGAGCTGCATCTTGTCGGCAATGATAGACTTCAGCGAGAGCATCAATCGGGATATCTCGCCTCCGGAGGCTGTCCCGCCAACCGGCATAAGGGGCTGATTTTTATTGAATGCAAACAGGAATTCCACTGTGTCGATGCCGTCGGGGGTCAGCTCTCCTTGCGACACGATCACCTGGCAACGCAGATTCTTCATGCCTAAGGGGAGCGCGCGCTCTTTGAGGGTCTCGGCAAACTGTCCGGCAACTTCCTGACGACGTGCCGAAATCTTACGGGCGGCTTCGAGTGCAGCTTTTTTGGCTCGGCGCGCTGTGTCCTCGAGCTGATGGAGGTAGTCATCGGAATTTTCGATGTTGAGCAGCGACGCGGCGAGGTTGTCGCGAATCTCTATGAGCTGCTCCACGCTGTCGACTTTGTGCTTGCGCTCCAGATCGTATATGTCGTTGAGTCGCTCCTCAATCTCTTGAAGGCGAGCCGGATCTGCATTAATATCGCGACTCACTGCACTGTAAGTGTCGGCTATGTCCTGCGCTTCGATACGCAGGGCTTCGATGCGCTCCAGCAGCTGGGGGGCATCCTCGATGAAGTCGGTCAACTCGGCGGCACGGTTTTCCACTATTTTCAGCAGCGACATGACAGAGGGGGTACCGTCTGACATTGCTTCGGTCACATCGTTAAGGGCATCTGTCACCTGAGTGAGATTGGCCATCAGTTCACGGTCGCGTTCGAGCTCCTCCTGCTCCCCGGCGATCAGATTGAGCTCCTGAAGGCGTGTGAGCTGAAAGCGGTTGTACTCCTCATCGGCCCGTCCGTTGGCGATCTCACGTTTTGCCACTTTGTAGCGATGGAGTGCTGTACGATACACATTATATAATGATGTGTAGGCGGCTCTCTCCTCGGTGTTGCCGGCTAAGGAGTCGATGACTTGGAGCTGATATGGTGGGGATGCCAGCAGGAGGTTCTGATGCTGCGAGTGGAGATCGACGAGCATGGTGGCGACTGATTGCAGGATCGACAGGGTCACGGGGGTGTCATTGATGAATGCGCGCGAGCGTCCCGATGGGAGTATCTCGCGGCGGAGGATACATTCATCCGGGTCCCACTCGATGTCATTCTGGCGGCAGAAGGCTGCCGGCGCTTCATAGCCGGTCACTTTAAAGGTGGCCTCAATGACAGATTTCGCATCGGTCTGCCGGACCGCCTTGGTGTCGGCACGTCCTCCTAAGAGCATGGCTAACGCTCCGAGGATGATTGATTTGCCCGCACCCGTTTCGCCTGTCATGACATTGAAACCGGGAGCGAACGAGATGTCAATCCGATCGATCAGCGCGTAGTTGGATATATGGAGTGTATCAATCATCGGTTTTATTTCTTTTTCTTACCTTCCTTTAATGCGTCAAGCTGCTTATTCTCAGTTGGGAATATGGGTTGAAGCAGGTCGTAGACGTCGGTACGCTCTCCGGCCGGAGCCTCGGAGTAGATGTTGACAAGTTCGTCGATTTTTGAGTCTTTGAACATTGAGAGCCCTACAGACATCGGGTCGGCGCTGTAGACAGCGGTCAGAGCATCGAGTGATTGTGTGATATTCTGGCGTCCTTTGTCGGTCGATGTGGCCATCTGGTCGAGTCCCTGCCGGTGGTAGGTGTAGATCATGTCGCGCAGGCCTTGGGTGGATGCGTCGGTGTAAGCAGCCAGGATAGCGCTACGGTTTTTGTTGTCTTCAAAGGCTTTCCAGCCTGATTCGCCCGACGACTGCCCCATCTGGACGATCGACGCCAGTCGCTCATAGAATGGCTGCCCACCGCGGGGCGAGAAGGAGTCGAAGTCGATGGCGAGGAAGAGGTAGGCGTAGAAGTTGAGGATGGCAGTCAGCTGACTCTCCATCGTAGTCTCGGAAAAAGTCAGCGGCTCCCCCTCCTGATAGGTGAAGTCGATTTTTGTGTCTTTGAAGTTGATCAGATTGGTGGTATATGCTGAGTTGTAGACGGGGCGGGTCAGCTGTACCTGCAGGTCGCCGCTCATCTGGCCGTCATTGTTCTCTTTGATCGTGAAAAACATTCGGCAGTCGAGTCGCTCGTTGGCGCTGATCTGTGCGTTGGAGAATTTTGTGGTGTTCATGTATTCCGTGACAGCGCTCTTGAGAGTCTCGAAGATGCTCTTGTTGGACCCCTCGATCTGGTCGGTGTTGAACTCAACCTGGCAGTTGAGCTCCTGCGCCGACAGAAGTGCGGGCGAGAATGCTGTCAGTAGGATCAGTATCAGATTAGTGAGTAAACGGATCATATTTCAGGATTGCGTTTATAATGTCGGCAGCCACTTCGCGCTTCGACTTGAGCGGGGTGTCGGCTATGATTCCGGCAGGGGAGAGGATGGTGACCTTGTTGGTGTCGGTCCCGAATCCTGCGCCTGCGTCGCGCAGCGAGTTGAGCACGATGAGATCGAGATTTTTTGATGCGAGCTTTTCGGCTGCATTGACTTTCTCATTGTCGGTCTCAAGAGCGAAGCCGATAGTCAGTTGTCCCGGGTGCTTTTTTGAAGAGAGCGTTTTGGCTATGTCGGGGTTCTTGATGAGTCGAAGAGTGGGGACTTGGGTATGCTCACGCTTGATCTTGGTATCGGCATATTCGGCGGGAGCATAGTCGGCCACGGCCGCTGCAAAGATAGCTATCGAAGTTTCGTCAAAAAGATCTTCGCACTTTTCAAGCATCTGGCGCGCGCTCTCCACCTTTACGACTTTCACGCGCGGATGGGTCGGCTTGACATCGACCGGACCTGCTACGACTGTGACATCAGCACCGCGGGCGGCGGCGGCATCGGCCAGCGCGATTCCCATCTTGCCGGTCGAATAGTTGCCGATGAAGCGTACGGGGTCGATTTTCTCATAGGTAGGGCCGGCGGTGATCAGCACATGCTTGCCGGCCAGTTCGGCAGTGTCGCCGAAGAATCGCTCTATGACAGAAAAGATTACCTCCGGCTCTTCCATGCGACCTTTCCCGATCAGATGGCTCGCGAGTTCGCCGGCAGCCGGCTCTATGATGTGATTGCCATAGCCGGCGAGGGTCTTCAGATTGGCAGTCGTGGATGGGTGGGCAAACATATCCAGGTCCATCGCCGGGGCGATGAATACGGGAGCCTTGGCTGACAGGTAGGTGGTGACGAGCATATTGTCGGCCACGCCGTGAGCCATCTTGGCGATGGTAGAGGCGGTAGCCGGTGCTATGACCATGGCATCAGCCCAGAGACCGATGTCTACATGGCTATGCCACTCGCCGGTGTTGGCAGTGAAAAATTCTGTGATCACCGGTTTGTCGGTCAGGGCCGACATGGTCACGGGGGTGATAAACTCACGTGCAGCCGGAGTCATGACTACCTGAACCTCAGCGCCTGCCTTAACAAAGAGGCGCGCAAGGATGGCCGACTTGTAGGCGGCGATGCCACCCGTGATGCCAAGCACTATGTGTTTGCCTTTCAATGCTGTCATTTGCCCATTCTAAGTTTTATGCGGTCAAAAACACGTTTGGTATCGCCCGAGAAGTCGCCATGCTTGATCCAGCCATAATAGCCGGGATCGCGGAGCAGAACCTCTTCGACGGGACGTCCTTTGTATTTGCCGAAGTTGATTACCTCAACACCATGCTCATTGTAGACGATACGGCCTTGAAGGTCGACATTGCGGTTGGGCGATGAGAATTTTGCCAGTTCCTCTATGTCTCTGGGGAGATCTTCGTAGCGGTCGAGCTGAGCTTTCAGCACTTCGAGAGTGGCGCGTGTATCAGCATTAGCCGAGTGGGCGCCTTCGAGCTCCTTATTGCAGTAGTATCTGTAGGCGGCCACAAGAGTGCGGGGCTCTTTCTTGTGGAAAATGGTCTGAACGTCAATGAAATTTGCCTTTGAGTAGTCAAAATCCACACCCGCACGGTCGAATTCTTCAACCAGCAGAGGCATATCGAAGCGATTGCTGTTGAATCCGGCGATGTCACACCCCATGAAGATCTTAGCCAATTCCTTAGCGCGCTGCTTAAAGGTGGGCTCATGGCGTACATCGTCGTCGGTGATGTGATGTACGGCTGTTGCTTCGGCCGGAATAGGCATCTCGGGATTGATGCGATAAGTGTATTCCTCCTCCTCGCCATTGGGCTTAACTTTGATTATCGAGATCTCCACGATACGGTCTTTGGTGATATTTGTACCGGTGGTCTCGAGATCAAAGAATATGATAGATTTTTTGAGATTCAATTCCATGTGTCGGACAAGATTAGAATTCCTGGACGGTCATAGGCATCAGGAGCATGAGCAGCTCGCTGTCGGGGGTGTTTTCCTCGGGGATGAACACTCCGGGACGGCTCGGGTCGCTGAGCTTGATGATGATATTGGATGTGGCGAGGGTGCTGATGATCTCCACAAGATAAGGCGCTGAGAATCCGATGACGAGCTCCTGGCCGGTGAAGTCGCAAGGGAGAGTCTCGCGGGCTGAGGTGCAGAAGTTGTTGTCCTGAGCCTTCATGATGATCTCAGTGGGAGTGATCTTGAATTTGACCAGGCCATGTCCGGGATCGACAAACACGCCTACACGCTTGACGGCGTTGAGCAGCGAAATGCGGTCGACGGTCAGCACGTATGGGTTGGACGTCGGGATTACGCGGTTGTAGTCAGGAAAGTTGCCCTTGATGAAGCGGCAGTTGAATGTAAAGCGGTCAGAGCGGAGAGTAGCGCTCTTGGGCTGAATGGTGATGTGGATATTCTCGTCCTTGGCAAAGACATTCTTCATGATGGTCGAGGGCTTGAGCGGGACAATGCATGAGCATTCTACGCCGGGAGCTGTCATTGTGGTATGATACTTGACGAGCTTGCGGGTGTCGGTAGCCACGAATGTGATGCCATCGGCCTTGATATCCCAGAGGATACCCATCATCGGGGGACGGAGGTCGTCGTTGCCCACTGCGAAGAGAGTATTGTCGATACCCTTGATGATCATCTCGACTGGAGCGTCAAACTCTACCTGTACGCCCTCGGGATTCTCCTCAGAGTTCTGGGGATACTCATTGCCGCTGACGCCCACGAAGCTGAATTTGCCACCGGGATATTCGATTTCGATAGCGAGAGTGTCGTCATCGACCTTGACCGTGATACCCATGTCGGGGAGCTCTTTGAGCAAGTCGACTACGCGGCGGGCGTCAACGCAAAATTTGCCGGTACCATCTACATTCTGCACTTCGACGTTGGCTGTCAGAGTGTTTTCCAGGTCGGATGCTGTGATGGCAAGCTTGTCTTCCGACAGGTCAAACAGAAAGTTGTTGAGGATTGTCAGCGTATTTTTTGAGTTGATCACCTTGCTGACTGCAGAGGCGGCTGAATAAAGCGCTTTACTTGAGACGTTGAATTTCATTATGTTGTGTATTTAAATTTTGCTTTTCTTGCTTCCCATGACGCAATGCGTCGGGATATAATTCTTCAAAAAACAAAGATACAAAATCTTATTGAGACGCCGTCAAGACACTGTGAAAAACTTTATTAAATACGAAATAAATTTGGCAGCGTCGCAAAATAAGGTTAACTTTGCCGCTGAAATAATCGACAATTGGAAAGATGCCGGAGTGGTCGATCGGGACGGTCTCGAAAACCGTTGTACCCTTACGGGTACCCAGGGTTCGAATCCCTGTCTTTCCGCAATAAATCCTGACTATCAGGTGATTAAACAAATAGTGCCCAATTTTACACCCAGTTTTGGGCGTGAGATTGGGTGTTTTGTTTGGGGGCTTAAAGGGAGAAAAAGAAGGGAATAAAAATTTTTATTCTCCCTTTTGTTCCTTCCAAAATGAAGGAATACGGCACTACACCCACTTTAGTTTAGAGCTGTATTTATAAGGTACGATGATAAAGTAAAGCGTCGTCTGAGGATTTCTTTTAAGGTTTCTGCAAACTCCTTGTTCTTTTTGCTTGGAGGATCGCTTATGGGTTCACGATATTTTGAACGGTAACAATCCTGTTCAATGCCTGTATTCCGGAGCATGGATCCGATCCATTCGCTGCGCGTACCCTTATCAATCTTTTCGCTTAGCTGATGGATGAGGTAGCATACCCTTACTTTCTCATTCTTACAAATCACCAGTGGCTTGGAGGCTTGATGCAGGTTAAGTGCATGGAAAAAATCAAAAAATCAATGGCTGCCATATCTTCAAACTGCCGTCCATTGCAAAGTTCATGGACGGAGGCTAAAAGCGACATTGATAAATACACATCAGTCCGTTCGGACTATTCTTTGTTCTTTTCTACAGGTTTATTATAGTATTTTTCAATGACAGGCAGTAGACCATTGCATTTAAGATATATAAGCCTGAAAATATCGGTCTGTACACTCCATCTTTCCATAAGAATTGGAGGCTTATTTCAGTTCGTCGCTTGCTGCCTGTGTTTTCTTTTGCTGGGCTTCAATATCCTTATCTGCATACGACAACTGTTTGTCCCAAAGAAATCTCAAATCCCTACGATCATAGTATATGCTGTTATCATTATACAGCATTACAATTCTGTCTAAATCGGTATACGGACTTTTAAGAACAATCTCCATGCGTTCCGTTTCTGATTTCAGAACCAAGCCCATTATTCCCGATTCGACATCGTGGACAGAAAGGAAAGAATTGATAAAAGCAACCAAAGTCAAGGTATCTTCACAAGCGATGCCACTTCCGGAGATTAGACAGGAATATATCTTCTTACATTCCAGAATCAGGCGTGACTGAGGAAATACCGGGGTTCCAATTTCTGTAAATTCTACCTCAAGACCTGTTGCGGCTATCTTATCGCCATCTCGTCCGGAATGAGAACCTATATATGCCTCAATCTTCTTAAACTACTGAGGGAAGATGTTGATTGAGAATGTGTCGTGACTTTCAAGATACTTGTGGGTATATCGGTTGGGGCTGACGAAGATGATTGCGATAGGTTTCTGCTGTCCCCATGAGGACCGAGCGCACCCCATGATACAGTCATTTCATTGAAGTCATCAGGACTTCCAGCTGCTATTACAGCCCAGTTCTTGTGGAACATATCAATCGGGTTGTCCTTTATTTCCGAAGGCTTGATTGCTTTGAGTGAATGTCTTGTCAAATCCATAATGCTGTTATCCGTTTATAAGTTGGCTGAATGTATCTACTACGTATTTTGCTATCTGGGAATCCTAACCACCGACGCCTCCACCGACGCCTATTCCACCAACACACTCTTTACCAACCATCAGTGGCAAACCTCCCGAAACGGTGGTAAAACTATTGTCTTCAGCTTGCCGAAGATATAGAGTCGCCACCAGGACCATCGTTTTTTGACTGAAGGGGGCTTGAAAAATAGAAAAAGACTCGAAAACTAATAAATCAGCGTTCGAGCCATACATTTATGCTGCATTCAAAGATTAGCGGACAGTAATAATTTTCTATCAGGTCCATTACGAGAGAAAGCAACTTGAGCAATTCTTAAGGAATCGGGCTTGCGTTAGCTAACGCAAGCCCGATAGTGACCGATTTGATGAAAAGAGTCTGTATAATATCGGTCGGCAGAAAAAAAAGATTCATTAAAGAAGTACTACTTGTCCAAAAGTCATAAGTACAATATATCCAAGAATAAGTCCAGTTGTTCCCATAATCAAGCCCGTGGTAACCATGTCCTTTTGCTTGATGAATCCCGTTGCATCTGCAAGGGCATTGGGCGGAGTGGAAATTGGCAGAATCATGGCTACTGACGAACTGATTGCAACCCCAATAAGCAGAGTTCCTATACCTCCGAGTTCTGTGAGTTTGACTCCCATACTTGACCCGGCTATCGCAAGAATAGGGACAAATAATGCTGCGGTCGCTGTGTGGGAGATGAAATTTGCCATTAGATAACAAAGCACTCCGGATCCGATGACGACCACCAACGGCGACCAAGTTCCAAATGGAATGGATGTTATCAGGTGCTGAGCAAGTCCTGATTCCTGAAGAGCTACACCAAGGGCAAAACCTCCGGCGACCATCCAAAGTATACTCCAACTTAATTCCTCAAGATCTCGCTTTGTTATTATGCCAGTCACGCAAAGTACTGCTACAGGAAGCATCGCCACGACATTAGCATTTACCCCTGTCACTATATCGCACATCCATAAAAGCACGGTGACGGCAAATGTTATATAGACTATCGTATCTTTCCAGCTTGCTTTATGGTCGCCCTCGATTTTAAGATGTATTTCTTTTTGTTTAAAAGGAAACATAGTCTTAAGGATAAACCATGCGATAAATAGGAGCGCCACCGCAAGCGGTAACATGACGAGCATCCATTGACCGAAACCTATGCCGAGATTCA
>JAAVFS010000048.1 GCA_014800605.1 Bacteroidales bacterium
CTCGTCAGTGTGGTCTGTCCTCCGTGGATTTTATTGCCAGGCGCATGTGCCGTACCCGTATGACTTCCCGTTGTGGTTTCTTCGCGACCTCATCGTGTTAGTGGTCTTCGCTCCTGTTATTTCGGTTGCCTTCCGACTGCTAAGGCAATATTTTGTCGCTGTATATGCAGTGGTGATAGTGTTGCTGCCCTGTCTGCCGACGATAGTGCATAGCTCGTGCTTCTTTTTCGTGTTAGGTGCCACGGTTTCACTCTATCGGATAAGGGTGGCCGCGAAGTATCTGCGGCCGCTGGCCACGACCCTGCTGTACGGTGCGCTTGTGGTAGCATCGTTCTATGTGTCAGGGCTGTTGATGCGGTTAGGAAGATGCCTGGTCGGGATTTTGTGGCTTATCAGCTTGTCGGCGTGGTTGGGCCGGACCGATAAGGGGCCGAACAAGGCACTCATGCCAATGGTCTTCTTTATATATGCGTGCCACGGCCTGTACTCGTCGGTCGTGACCAAGGGAACGGTGATGCTTATGACGCCTGAGGACAGTTCGCTGTTGGCTTTTTGTGCTTACTTCACAGCTTTTGCGGTGAATATGGCTATTACTTTAAGCTTGTATGCCGTCGGCCGAAGGTGTTTCCCGCGCGTCGTGACTGTGCTCACCGGGAATCGGAATCCCGTACTTCCGTAGGACTCGGCTCTAAAGAAAAGCGACTCAACAGAGGTTCAGGAGGAACTTCTATTGAGCCGTTTACTTTTTTAGTCGGGGTGAGGGATCAGAGGCGGTTTTCGCGCTCGGTGATCTCGGCGTCGGTCATGGTGTAGCCTTCGAGGCTTCCCTCTTTTGCCTGGATGCAGATGTAGGTCATCGGCTCGGCAGAGGTGCATTTGAGGTTGCGGTCGCAGTTGGTAGCGACGCGGATCACGGAGCCTTCGGCTACGTCGAATACGTCGTCATTGACCTGGAATCGGCCTGCTCCGGAGAGGATGATATAGTTTTCTTCGTTGTGTTTGTGGCTATGGAAGAAGGGGACGGCTGCTCCCGAGGGGAGGTTACCGAATGAGATCTCGCAAGAGGTCGCTCCTGTGGCATCTTTTACGAACTGCTTACCTTCAAAGCCGACAAGCCGCCCTACTGTGACATGGGAAAATTTCTCGCCTTTCTCCTTGATCGTTAATTCGTTCATTGTAGTTATTATTGAATAAGTGAGGCTATGTCGGGAGGTTGGTTCCCGGCATAGCCTCGGGTCGTTTTACGTATGGCTTTGGTTATTTGATTTTTTCGAGCTGTCCGTCGACGGCTTCAAGTGCTTTTGTGATAGCTTCCTCGAATGAGTCGGCTGTCTTGGTGGCTGTGAACTCGCCGTGGTGTGGCACGATGGCTTTGACGCGGGCTTCTTTGTTGGCCTGTGTCTGTGGTTTGATGAGTGTCAGGGTGTAGTCGATATAGTCGATTGTGGGATAGCGACGTGCGAGTTTGTCGGCTTTGGCGTTACAGTAGTCAACGAGTTGCTGTGATGCGTCGAAATGAATGTCTTGAATTCTAACTTCCATGGTTTCCTCCTTTTTTTTGTGCACGGGGATGTGCGAGTTGATAATTTTGTGAGAGTTCTCTATAGGTTATGTGTGTATATAGTTGCGTAGTGGCGAGTGATTTGTGACCGAGCAGCTGCTGTACGGCGGTGAGGTCGGCGCCATTGTTGAGCAGGTCGGTTGCGCAGGAATGGCGTAAGGTGTGGGGGGATAGTCGGCCGGAATGGACGTGGGTGATCAGCGTGGATTTGACTATTCGCTCTACGGCCGAGGGGTGGAGCGGACGACCATCCGGGCGCGTGAAGAAGGGCGCTGTCTGCGGAGCGGCGGGGGCGGGGATGGTGTCTTGGCGTATCTGTCGATATAGTGTAATCATGTGTGCAAGTTCGTCACCAAAGGGGACTATTCTTTCTTTATTACGCTTACCGAGTACTTTTAGTTCGCAGCGGGCGGTGTCGACGTCGATATCTTTCAGGCCTATGAGCTCGGCACGACGTATGCCGGTGGAATAGAATGTAGTTATAATCAGCCTGTTGCGCTGCTGGATGAAGTCGTTTTCGTCGATCTTGGTTTCGATAGCTTCAGCTATCTCGGATGGCCGAAAATAGTTGGGAAGATGGCGCGGGAGCTTGGCGAGGACGAGGTCGGACGCGGGATTTTGGTCGACGATCTTACGGGTGAGCAGAAACCGATAGAATGAGCGGAGTGTGGAGGCTTTTCGCCGGATGGTGGTGGGGGCGCATCCGCTCTCGCTCAGATGGAGGATCCACTGGCGCAGATCGGAGGTGGTCATGCTCAGAGGGTCGAACCGGTCGGGATGTCCGTCGGTAGCCCACAGGCGCCACTCGGATAGGTCGTTGGTATATGACAAAACGGTGTGGGCTGAATAATTCAGCTCACACCGTATGTGGTTTATGAAACTTTCTATTAACATATCGATTGCAACGCGTCCTGAGGGCGTGATGCCCGACGAGTGGTGCAAGATAGAAAGTTTATTTTATTTGTACAAATATCTCTGTTGGAAAATCACCTCCTCCCAATTTGCGTAAGCTGATTGGCTTGTGCTTTAAGGGTTAAAATCGGTTGAAAAGTTAGGGCTGAGGATTATTCTTCAACTGAGCGAAGCTTCTGTACGTAAACCGCTTTCATCATTTTCTTGCGGTTGGTAACAGAGGGCTTTTCGAAGGCTTGACGGCCACGGAGTTCTTTCACGATGCCGGTCTTTTCAAATTTACGTTTGAATTTTTTAAGAGCTCTTTCGATGTTCTCGCCTTCTTTTACTTGTACGATAATCATTTCTTTGTTGTTAAAATTATAGGTTTATAAAAATATTTAGTTTTGCGGGGCAAAGGTAATTATTTACCGCGAATCTGCAAAATCTTTGCAGGAAAATTGATTGAATTTTAACTGATAGTGGTGGAGTTATGGGACTCAGGGCTACTCGTCGGTGGCCGGCTGGTCGTACCAGCGGGAGTACATGAGGTAGTTGCGGGCGATCTTCTGATTCATCTCGCGGGCTTTTTCGGGCTCCACCATTTTGATGAATTTGGCGGGTGCGCCTCCCCAGAGCTCGTTGGGGCCGATGATGGTGCGGGAGAGGACTACCGCGCCGGCTGCAACGATTGCGCCTTCTCCTACGACGGCATCGTCCATGACGACGGCGCCCATGCCGACGAGCGCGTAATCGCGTATCTTTGCTCCGTGGATGGTGACGTTGTGGCCGATAGAGACGTCATTGCCGATCTCGATGGTTGATTTCTGATAGAGGGTGTGGAGCACGGAGCCGTCCTGGATGTTGACGCGATCGCCGATTGTGATGGTGTTGACGTCGCCGCGCAGGACGGTGTTGAACCAGATGCTACATTCGGAGCCCATTGTGACGTCGCCGATGATTGTGGCGTTTTCGGCCAGGAAGCAGTCCGGGCCGATTGAGGGGGTGAATCCGCGGAGGGGGATGATGAGTGCCATATATGTTATTCGGTTTATATATTATTAATGTGTGATCTGAGGGTTTTAGCGAGAGATGGGGGCGGTCGCTTCGGTGAGCCATTGACGCTCCGATTCGGTGAGGTGCGGGGCGAGAGCGCTGGCTACGCAGGCGTGATAGTCGTTGAGCCAGCTGAGCTCTTCGACGGTGAGGAGGGTAGGGTCGATGAGTTTGCGGTCGAAAGGGAAGAGCGTGAGAACCTCGAATCGGAGGAAGTCGCCCATGGGGGTCGACATGGCAGGGACGACGAGGAGCATGTTTTCGCAGCGGATGCCGTACTGCCCTTCGAGGTACAGGCCCGGTTCGTCGGTGACGGTCATCCCGGCTTGGAGAGGGGTGGGGATGTCGTTCATGCGGATCTGATGGGGGCCTTCGTGGACGCCAAGGAAGTGGCCGACGCCGTGGCCGGTGCCGTGCATGTAGGTGAGCCCTTCGCGCCAGAGGGGCTGGTGGGCGAGGATGTCGAGCTGTGCGCCGCGGGTCCCGAGGGGGAAGATGGCCATCGCCAGGGAGATGTTGCCTTTGAGGACGAGGGTGAAGTGGCGGCGCTGTTCGGGGGTCGGGGCGCCGAGGGAGATGGTGCGGGTGATGTCGGTAGTGCCGTCGAGGTATTGTGCGCCCGAGTCGATGAGCAGTAGGGAGTCGGCGCCGAGAGTGGATGCCGATTCGGGTGAGGGGGAGTAGTGGACGATCGCTCCGTTGGGGCCGTAGCCGGCGATTGTGTCGAAGCTCTCGTCGAAGAAGTAGGGTTGCTCGGAGCGGTGGCGATGCCAGATCTCGCAGACATTCATCTCATCGAGCGGGTCTCCTTGGCGAAACCGCTCCTCGAGTTCGCGGTGGGCACGGACGAGGGCGATGCTGTCGCGGAGCAGGGCGGTGCGGAATCCTTCGGCCTCGACGGCATTTTTGATGGCTTTGCGAAGCGGGATGGGTGAGGGGTGGGGGAGAACGCAATTGCCGATGACTGACATCAGCAGGGCGGAGGTGGTGGCCGGGTCGGCCATTATGACCGGATCGGTCGATGTAGATGCGAAGTTGACGATGGAGGAGTATGGGGCGACTCGTATGCCGAGGCTTTTCAAATAGTCGGCAGTCTCGGGGGTGATTTTGCGCTCGTCGACAAAGAGGACGGCGCTTCCGGAGCGGGATACATATAAATAGGATATGGCTACGGGATTGCACTTGATGTCGCGGCTGCGGATGTTGAGGAGCCACGCGATCTCGTCGAGCGCAGAGATGAGGATCGAGTCGGCGTTATGGTCGGTCAGGTGATGACGGAGCCATTCGAGCTTGGAAGCGGCGCTTTCGCCGGCGAGTGATTCGGGATAGAGGAATACGGGGTCGAGCGGCAGGGTGGGGCGATCGGCCCATAGTTGGTCGCTGGGGTCAAACTGCATGTCGAGCCTGATGTGCTTGGTGGCGAGGGTGCTCTTTAAGGCATCGACGTATTTATGGCTGAAGAGGATTCCGTTGATGCCAACGGTGTCGCCCGTCTGGAGGCTGTCGGTCAGGAATGAATCGACGGTCGGGCTATCGGGGAGGGCTTTGACGAGGCTGATTTGGGTGTCGCGCAGCTGGTCGGCCGCCTGGATGAAGTAGCGGGAGTCGGTCCAGAGGAGAGCTTTGTCGAGGGTTACGACGAGGGTGCCTGCCGAGCCCGTGAATCCTGAGAGGAATCGGCGAAACTGCCAATGGTCGGCGATGTATTCGCTCTGATGAGGGTCGGACTGGGGGATGACAGTCGCGGCGACGCCGGCCTGCTTCATTGTGGAGCGAAGGAGGTCGATGCGGCTGTTTATGATGTCGGGTGATGGGTTTTCCATTGGTGTGAGAGTGAAATTATATGCAAATGTAATTATAATTGTAATTATAATAATGTGTTGGAAGAACGGAAATGAAGAATTTTCAAAAATTAGGAAAAATAAGTCGGATTTTTTTTGGTGGTAAAAAATAAATACGTAACTTTGCACTGCAATTGAGAGGAAACCCCTCTTAAGAGCGAGAGAAAATTGAAAAAGATGCCTCTTTAGCTCAGTTGGCCAGAGCACGTGATTTGTAATCTCGGGGTCGTTGGTTCGAATCCGACAAGAGGCTCAAAGAAAAGAAA
>JAAVFS010000049.1 GCA_014800605.1 Bacteroidales bacterium
CAAAGACTTCAATGCCGAGGCGTTTAAGTCAATTCAGTTTAACTCATCATTGCTGACCGGCCTCATTCTCGCATTGATCTTTGTTGCCGGGCGAGAGATTGGCTTGATAATGCGTTTTCGCCAATTGACAGATGGCCAGCTGAGGTTCTCACAAGCTACCCGCGTAACATTCCTATGCGAATTTACATCGTGCATCACACCCACCTCTGTAGGTGGAAGTGCCGCAAGCATGCTATTCATGAATCGAGAGGGTGTCTCCTTGGGAAAGGCCACAACTATTACATTCACAACTCTCTTTTTTGATGAGCTGTTTATAGTAGTTTCCGCTCCAATAGTATTCACACTTATACCCTATAAGAGTCTCTTCGGATTCACGACTTCGGGCGAAACAGCCCACGATCTCCAGATCGGATTCTGGATTGTTTACGGCGTAATTGCAACATGGACACTGCTCCTATGGTTAGGTATATTTAAAGCACCCCACAAAGTGAAGTGGCTGATTGTCAAACTATTCAGTCTCCCGATTCTGAGGAGATGGAAGCAGCATGTCGAAAAGACTACCGACGATATGGTCAGCACCTCTAAAGCCCTAAAAAACACCCGATTCAGTGTTTGGCTAAAGACATTTGGCTGGACAGCATTCTCATGGATCTCCCGGTTCCTTGTGGTCAACGCACTTCTGTATGGTGTTGCCGGAGGGATAGATCAGGCTATCGTATTTGGCCGTCAATTGATTGTCTGGGTGCTCCTGATGTTCACTCCGACTCCAGGCGGAAGCGGCATAAGCGAATGGATTTTTAAGGAATATTATGGCGACATGCTCAGTAGCGGAGCATTAATTATGGTAGCAGCCCTCTCTTGGCGATTCTTAACCTACTATATATATTTAGGTATTGGAGTATTTTTGCTACCTTCGCTCACAAAACAAAAAAAATATGACTGAAAAAGATTTTATAGCAATCATACCGGCGAGATATGCATCGTCGCGCTTCCCCGGAAAGCCTCTGGCTAAAATTGGCGAAATGACGATGATAGAACGCGTCTATCGACAGGTAAAAAAAGCTGTTGAGAATGTCTATGTCGCTACAGACGACCAGCGCATCGCCGATGCCGTGGAGGAATTTGGCGGTAAAGTAGTCATGACCGGAACTCATCATCGCAGTGGCACCGACCGCTGCTACGAAGCCTACCTCAACGTAAGCTCTGAGGCCAAAGTAATCATCAATGTTCAGGGCGATGAGCCATTCGTCGACCCCTCTCAGATAAAGACTATCATGGAATGCTTCGACGACAAAGCTACGGAGATCGCTACACTCATTCGCCCGTTTGATCCGGCACGCGGATTTGAAGCATTGTTTGACAAAAACACGCCTAAGGTTGTCATTGACAATAATAACTACGCAATGTATTTCAGCCGTTCGATAATACCCTTCGTTCGCAATTACGAGTGGCAGGAATGGGTAGACAAGGCTCAATACTATACCCACATCGGTATGTATGCTTATCGCGCCGATATCCTGAAAGAGATTACCGCACTGCCTCAGTCATCGCTTGAGATTGCCGAATCACTCGAACAGTTGCGCTGGCTCCAGAACGGATATAAAATCAAGACCGGAACATCCGATTGTCCTACAATCGGCATAGATACTCCCGAAGATCTCGAACTCGCTCGTCAATATGTCGCCGAACATGATGCTTGACCGTACTCAACAACTCAAGATTCACGATATCCCGTATCTCCCGGAGCCCAGAGCTGAGAGATTGACTCTCGACAATGGAATCCAACTTGTCATGCTCAATAGCGGAGATGAACGTGTGACGAGAATCACCATATCCTGGGAAGGAGGTCTCTACGAGAGCAGTAACCCTGTCGCCTCGCATCTATTGGCCAAGTTGCTGAAAGACTGCTCGCCTACTCTGTCTCCGTCAGAAATGGCCGACCTGCTTGATTCGTGTGGTGCTTGGATCGCCTCCGATATAAAGAGCCATCATCTGGTTCTGTCGCTCTATACCATCAACTCGCAACTCGACAAGGTTCTCCCGGCGATCATTGATATAATCAACGCCCCCGCAGTCCCCGCAGCCGAGACCGAAATGCTCAAAGCTCAGTGCGCATCCCGCCGCGAATTGATAGGCAAGAAGGTCACATTCAAAGCTCAGGAGCTGGAAAACTCTCGAATCTTTGGCAGCAACCATCCGGCGGCCTTCACTCCGACCGCCGGCGACTACTTCAATGTCACCGTCTCAGAGATACAGAAACTTTACAACACGCAATATCGAGGTCTGTCACCAGTCGTATTCATCGCCGGCAGGATTGATCCCGAAATTAAGGACCTTATCATCAGCCAGCTCAACCGCATTAAAACGGATAAGGATAAGACAGTCGAGCTCACTCTGACGCCGTTCTCGCCGGAAGCTCCCGGAACACAGCGCGTCGAATGCCCCGACTCACTACAAAGCGCGGTCCTGATTTCCATGCCTTCTATTCCTCGCAGTCACCCAGACTACGAGACACTCAGAGCCGTAGTCGTGGCTCTCGGAGGCTACTTCGGAAGCCGACTGATGACTGTGATACGTGAAGAGAAGGGGCTGACCTATGGCATATCGGCCGCCCTGCTCGGACATCGCGAAGGGAGCTACATCACCATCTCCAGCCAATGCGACAATAGATACACCAATACTGTGGTCGAAGAGATCGGCAAAGAAATAGCCCGACTTGCCTGCGAGCCAATGAGCGAGGACGAACTGACAACACTGAAACGCTACATTCGGAGCAATCTGGCTGCATCGTTTGACACGCCATTCTCAGCTATGGACTACTTCACAACCCAGCGGCATGTAGGCACCCCGCCCGACTATCTTGACCGGCAGCAAAAAGCTTTAGACAGACTTACCCCGAATGTGATAATGGACTTTGCCCGCAAATATCTCGTCGAGCCTGACAAGTATATTACTATTGCAGGGAAAAAATCCGACAAAAATGATGATGCAAAATAAAGAAAGAGTCGATATCTTTTTGTAAATTTGCATCAGAATATATTTAAAACCAACATCATTAATAACAAATAAGCCAATTCAATGAAGAAAAGCGCTTTACAGAAGGCTCGCGCGGCTTATGAGCCCAAACTTCCGACCGTTTTGACCGGTTCCGTTAAGGCCGTATCCGGCGAAGCAACTCAGTCTGTTGCAGACCAAGATGCCATCAAGGCACTGTTCCCCAACACATACGGTCTCCCCGAGCTAAAATTTGAAAAAGACGATAATGCCGTTGCAGGCAAAGCTATCAACGTAGGTGTAATCCTCTCAGGCGGCCAGGCCCCCGGCGGACACAACGTTATCAGCGGTCTCTTTGACGGTATCAAGAAAATCAATAAAGACAGCCGTCTCTATGGCTTCCTCATGGGCCCCGGTGGTTTTGTTGACCACAAATATATCGAACTGACATCCGATATCATCGACGAATATCGCAATACCGGCGGTTTCGACATCATCGGTTCAGGCCGTACAAAACTCGAGAAGAAAGAACAGTTTGACAAAGGCCTTGAGATCCTGAAAGAACTCGGCATCAACGCGCTCGTAATCATTGGCGGCGACGACTCTAACACCAACGCAGCCGTTCTCGCTGAATACTACAAGGAAATCGGTGCCGGCGTTCAGGTAATCGGTTGCCCCAAGACCATCGACGGTGACCTTAAGAACGAGCAGATCGAAACCTCTTTCGGTTTTGACACAGCTACCAAGGTTTACTCAGAAGTAATCGGCAACATCGAACGTGACTGCAACTCAGCCCGCAAATACTGGCACTTCATCAAGCTCATGGGTCGCTCAGCTTCTCACATCGCCCTTGAATGCGCCCTTCAGACTCAGCCCAACGTCTGCATCATCTCCGAAGAAGTTGAAGCTAAGAATATGACACTTAACGAAGTCGTTGACAGCATCGCAAATGTTGTAGCAGAACGTGCCAAATACGGCAACAACTTCGGTACAGTTCTTATCCCCGAAGGTCTTATCGAATTCATTCCCGCTGTCAAGAAGCTCATCGCCGAGCTCAACGAGCTCCTCGCGGCCAAAGCAGAAGAATTTGCAGCAGTTGCTCCCGAAGACCAGCGCGAATACATCATCAAACACCTCAGTGCTGACAATGCCGCTACCTACGAGTCACTACCCGCCGGTGTAGCACGTCAGCTCAGCCTCGACCGTGACCCCCACGGCAACGTACAGGTATCGCTGATCGAGACCGAAAAGCTCCTCTCTGAAATGGTAGGCAAACGTCTTGCTGCCATGAAGGCAGAAGGCAAATATGACGGCAAATTCTCTCCCCTCCACCACTTCTTCGGCTACGAAGGACGTTGTGCAGCTCCCTCTAACTTCGATGCTGACTATTGCTATGCACTCGGTTTCAACGCTTCATGCCTCATCAATGCCGGCGTCACAGGCTATATGTCATCTGTACGCAACCTCACCAAGCCCTCAGCTGAATGGATTGCCGGTGGTATTCCTATCACAATGATGATGAACATGGAACGTCGTAACGGTGAGATGAAACCCGTTATCCAAAAAGCTCTCGTTCGTCTTGATGGCGCACCCTTCAAGAAGTTCGCAGCTCAGCGCGATGACTGGTCAGTCAACACCTGCTTCGTTTATCCCGGCCCCATCCAGTATTTTGGACCGGCAGAAGTATGCGACCAGCCCACTCTGACACTCAAATACGAACACGAAGACTAATCAGTAGACCATCCTACTGACTTCTCAAGAGCCGGAGAAGAAATATCAAGTACGGCTCAGCCTAACTAACAGCTTGCAGCAAAGAGAGTCGAGTCTTGAAAAAGACACGGCTCTCTTTCTTTATACTCCTCGGAAGTATAATATATGTTAATTTATTTATAAAATATGGTCTCATTAAGAAAGTAGAGCTCCTGAATGGCCCTATATATTTTAAAATTTATTAATTTTGTAGCAAGAAAGATGTACAGAGGCCTATTTCGAACTCTATAATCAAATTACTCCGATCTCTCAAATCACATTTTATGACACAAAGCATCGTCAACTGTAAACTTCTAATGCCAGACGGTTCTATCCTCGAAGATAGCTACCTTATAATAACTGACGACACTATAACAGCTGTAGGCTCCGGCCAACCGTCAATTGAGACAGATTCTACAATAGACGCAAAAGGCAACTTCGTTTCACCCGGATTTATTGATCTGCATACCCACGGAGCCGGGGGCGCCGACCTCATGGATGGGACAGTTGACAGCTACCTCACTGTAGCAAAAACCCACGCCAAATACGGAACTACTGCATTTCTTCCGACTACTCTGACTTGCCCCGACGAAGAACTATTCAGAGCATTCAAAGTGTTCCGCGAAGCAAAAGCGCAGAATACAGAAGGAGCGAGAATGATCGGACTTCACCTCGAGGGTCCCTACTTCTCTTATTCACAACGCGGAGCGCAAGACCCTGCAAATCTTAAAAATCCGGAACCTGAACACTACAATAAGATATTTGCAGCCACGGATGACATCCTCAGATGGAGTGTGGCTCCCGAACTCCCCGGAGCAATGGAATTCGGTAATATCCTGAAAGATAAGGGCATCATCGCATCTGTAGGTCACACTGACGCCGTCACAGAGGATGTTATCGAAAGTCACAAGAATGGCTACACAATGTTGACCCACTTCTACTCCGCAATGTCAGGCGTAACACGTCGCAATGCATTCCGACATGGAGGTGCTGTCGAAGCCGGATATCTCCTTGACGACATGGATGTCGAA
>JAAVFS010000050.1 GCA_014800605.1 Bacteroidales bacterium
GAGAGCCGCATTCAGCCCGGCGTCAGATTCCGAAGCTATGATACCATCTGCCGCCGCGTCGCTAACCGTGTGGAAGGGATTCGCAACTTCGCTAAGTCTAAAGAGCTAATCCTATTTGTCTCCGGAGCAAAAAGTAGCAACGGCAAAATACTTTATACAGAGTGTAAGGAGGTAAATCCGTCCACATACATGGTAGCCAACTGCGACGACCTGGATCCCGATTGGCTGAAAGGCGTCCGCACTGTCGGTATCTGTGGCGCTACGTCGACACCCCGATGGTTGATGGAAAAAGTCAAGGAACGTGTTTACGAATTAAGCCGTCAGTAATGGACAACTTTGTAGCTATTGACGTCGAAACTGCCAACAATCATCCGGAAAGTATCTGCTCAATTGGCGCAGTAAAAGTGAAGGATGGCGTGATAGTCGACACTTTCTATGAACTGGTAAAACCTGAGCCTGAATATTATTTCCGATATTTCACGGAATCAATCCATGGCATCAGGATGAGCGATACGGAAAATGCCCGCACCTTTGATCGCGTCTGGCGTGACCTCCATCACTGGCTCGAAGGACTGCCTCTGGTAGCTCACAATAAAGCCTTTGATGAGAAGTGCATCAAGGTAGCTCACAAGGTGTATGGCATGGACTATCCTGACTACCCCTTTTATTGCACTCTGATAGCTGCGCGCAAGCAGCTCCCTCGACAGCTTTGCCCTTCATTTTCTCTCCCATACCTGTGTGAATTCTTAGGAATACCATTTAACAATCATCACAACGCGCTTGCCGACGCTGAAGCATGCGCTAAGATCGCAATGACACTCTTATGAAATTTTTAATTGGTATAGCTCTATTATTCAGCCTTACTTCGTGCGGCTGCGGTTCATCCGGGAAAAAGGATCTGAGCGTAGATTTCTCATATCTTGAAAAATCAGCTCACTCCTATGCCGGCCGATATCTCCGACTTCCGGATGACAGACTGATCAGGCAGAATTTCCTGCTGGATGTCCGCGCCCGTATTGACCGGCTCTACTACGAAATCAGCCCTACCCACGCTATCATATTCGAGAAAGCATTTACAGACTCAGCTCACGTCAAGGCCAAAATATAATAGACTATGAAATAAGCGACCCCACAAGTACGATAAAAACTCGTGGGGTCATTCTTTTTAGGTATAATCTTTCCTGACAAAAGGATGATTATTTTTCTGCTTCTACTTCAGGTGCTATAAGCTTATAGCCCTTACCATGAATATTGATGATCTCAATTGAAGGATCGTCCTTAAGATGCTTACGGAGCTTAGTAATGTAGACATCCATCGAACGGGCATTGAAATAGTTATCGTCAATCCAGATGGTCTTCAGGGCGAAGTTACGTTCCAGGATCTCATTAACATGAGCACACAGCAGGCTGAGCAGCTCTGACTCCTTGGTAGTGAGCTTTGAGACCTTGTCGCCGATCATCAGGACCTGCTTTTGTGTATCGAATGTGAACTTACCGATCTTGTACATGGTAATCTCCTTACCTTTCTTGCCCTTTACGCGGCGAAGGATAGCTTCGATACGGAATACAAGCTCCTCCATTGAGAAGGGCTTTGTGATATAATCGTCGGCCCCGATCTTGAAGCCATCAAGAATATCCTCTTTAAGTGATTTCGCTGTCAGGAATATTATGGGCACTTCGCCGTTGACAGTCCTTATTTCCTGCGCAAGTGTAAATCCATCTTTTTTAGGCATCATTACATCAAGCACACAGATGTCATACTTTCCCTTGAGGAAAGCTCTGTACCCACTCTCACCGTCTGCGAAGAGGTCTGCATTGAAACCTTTTGCCTGAAGATACTCTCGGAGCAGCATACCCAAGTTTTCATCATCTTCGCATAGAAGAATACGCATTTTCTCTTCCATAGTTATTAATTTTTAGTTAGTGGTAATATTATTATAAATTTCGTTCCTTTATTTATCACGCTGTCGACATGTATTGTGCCGCCCAGCATGTTGATCATTTTCTTTACATAAGCTAGTCCGAGTCCGAAGCCCTTCACATCGTGCAGGTTGCCGGTATGAACGCGATAGAACTTATCAAAGATTTTCTTGAGGTCCTCGCGTTTTATGCCGATACCATTGTCCTCGATTGTAATCTTCAGTCTGTCATTGGAGATATCACGGGTTGAGACTCTCAATTGCAATGGCTCATCCTCGCGGCGATATTTCACAGCATTGTCGAGCAGGTTGTAAATAACATTTGTGAAGTGCATGTCATCGACCATCACAATCGCATCCTCTGCAGCCAGATCGGATGTCAAGGTGCCACCATATCGATCGACCTTCATCTTGAAAGTGTTTACGATATTATCAATTACGAGGTTGGCATCCACGTCTTCAATCTTCAAAGCTATCTTCTTCTTATCAAACAGTGACATCTGGAGAACCTTCTCTACCTGAAAGCGAAGACGCTTGGTCTCGTCAATGATGACCGATGTAGCATGATTCAACATTACCGGCGACTTCGTCACGCTCGGGTCATTGAGCATCTGGGCCGCGAGCGAGATTGTAGAGATAGGTGTCTTGAACTCGTGGGTCATGTTGTTGATAAAGTCATTCTTCATCTCTGTGACATGCTTCTGACGGAATGCTACGACAATGGTGTAGATTGATATTATCAGAAGTATAACCGTCAAAGCAAATGCCGGAAAGATGATTCCTAATGACTTGAACACATATTCACTCTTGTCGGGGAAATTAACTTTCAGGAAGTAAGACTGCCCGGGAGCCTCGTTAGGGAAAAGTTTCTTTTTAAAGGTATTATCATCCGAGCTGAGTCCATTCTTGAACCCCTTGCTCTTATACACCGGAACATTATCAGCATTGACAAGTGCTATCTCAAACGGAGTTTTGATGCCATTGTTGGCAAGCTCCTCGCGGATATACTGTGTCACTACTGCCGAGTCAGCGCGTTCGGTTATCGGGCGGGCTGTCGCCTGAGTCATGATGTTCAGAATCACTTCATTCAACAGCGAGCGATGATAGGCAAACTTATCGTGGTATTGCTGCTGCATCTTTGAAAAGCGCTCCGAGAGGTTATTGCCGTCAATCTTGATTCGGTCGATCTTATTGACATCAGCCTGGATGGTAAGATCAGCCTTTACCCCACTCTGGGTAGCAATAGAGTATTTAATACCGCTATCTGACTTACTACCGGTGGAGGGCATATACACCGAAGACGTTTCGATAGCATAGACGTCATCCTCCAGGAAGTAGCGAGCTTCGTCCTGTTCGAGTCTCAGAGCAACTCTCTGCAATGTGCGGCGCGCAGCTTCGGTAAACTGGTCATTACGCATCCTTATCATGCTCTCCATATACGCTATCTGCATATACAGAAGCCCGACAAAGACTATTGCCATAATTACCGTTAGAATCCAAATAAGTGACTTTTTCATATCATTCTGCGATTTAACACTACCAAGGAGCTACTGATTAAGAGGTTGTCTACAAAATTAACAAATGGGGTTAATTTTAGTTTATGTTAATCTCAATTTTTTCGACTGAATAATCCACGCAAATTTAACAATTAAATGTGAATTTAACAAATCGCATTTAACAATTAATTCCATTTATTCCTCTGACTCAACCTCCGGGTCTGCACTACCCTTCGGAAGCGAGTGGCGGAGCAGGATAAATCCAATCAAACCGGATAAAATTGAACCGACTACGATACCAAGCTTAGCATGATTAAGCAGGTAGACACCCTCCGCTCCCATTGAGCCGAATGAAAGGTTAGCAATGAAGAGTGACACGGTGAAACCGATACCGCCAAGCATAGAGACTGATGCCAGCATACGCCAGTTTGAGCGTAGCGGCATTGGAGCCAGCTTGAGTTTAATCGTCAGCCATGAGAATATAAAGATGCCGAGGAATTTACCTAACACAAGGCCTACGATGATTGCAAGCGAGATACCTTCGAAGATAGTAGCAGGATCCATATCCAGCAGATAAATTCCGGCATTTGCAAAAGCAAAGAGTGGAACGATAAAGTAGTTGACCATCGGGTGAAGCGAGTCCTCAAGTTCCTGAAGCGGTGAAATGACCTTATCGGAAGCTGATTCGATTTCCTTCAGGTAGTTCATCTGTTCCTTAGTAAGAATGGACTTTCGGGAAAGAAGCTCATCATCTTCTGCTCGAAATTTTGCAACCGCTTTACGGATTTTCTTAATATACTTCTTTGGAGCGAACACGGGAGTTGCCGGTACGCAGAAGGCTACAAGAACTCCCGCTATAGTAGGATGGATGCCTGAGTTGAGGAACAGGAACCATACGATCACTCCAATCGTAAGGTAGAATATCTTACTCTGAATCTTGAGATATGATCCAAACATAAGAAGCAACAGCAGTCCTGCAGCAATCAGCAGATAGACAACTTCTATATGTGTAGAATAGAAGGCTGCAATAACAATAATACCACCGATATCATCGACAACTGCGAGCGTAGTGAGGAAAATCTTCAGCGAGATAGGCACCCTGCTACCTAGCATCGCGAGCACGCCCAGCGAGAAAGCAATATCCGTTGCCATCGGGATTGCGGCTCCATTGCTGTAGGGAGTGCCGTGGCTAAATGCAAAGAAGATTCCGACCGGGACGAGCATACCGCCTATAGCCGCAATAATTGGGAGCAGTGCCTGCTTAAATGAAGATAGTTCACCGACAAGAATCTCTCGCTTGATCTCAAGACCAATTGTGAAAAAAAACACGGCCATGAGCGCGTCATTAATGAAAGCCAGCAAGCTCATAGGATGGCCTGAATGGCTAAACAGATTGAAACTTCCGATCTGAAGCCTCACCTCATGATTCCAAAAATCAAAATAATGATTGTTTAGACCCGGGATATTTGCTACGGCTAACGCGAGAATGGTAGCTAAAATAAGGATATTGCCACCCGAAGCATGACGCCTGAGCGCCTGTCTGGCAGCAAAAAATACGCTATGTGACTGAGTCTGAACTGTGGTGTCTGAATTCTGTGTTGTCATAATTATAACATCAAATTTGAAATGTTAAAATTATAACAAAATAGAATTAATATTGTTTAAAAAGACTTATAAAATGCAGAATAGGATCTCCTAATTAGTCAAGCTTCAATACAGCAAGGAATGCTTTCTGCGGAACCTCGACGGAGCCGATCTGCTTCATTCTCTTCTTACCTTTTTTCTGCTTCTCAAGAAGTTTGCGCTTACGGGAAATGTCGCCACCATAACATTTTGCAGTCACATCCTTGCGCACAGCCTTGATTGTCTCACGGGCGATGATCTTCGCTCCTATCGCAGCCTGAATGGCAATATCAAACTGCTGACGCGGAATCAACTCCTTGAGTTTCTCACACATTTTGCGCCCGAAGGTGACAGCATTGTCGGCATGGGTCAATGTAGAGAGAGCATCGACACTCTCGCCATTCAGCAGGATATCGAGTTTGACGAGTTTTGATTCGCGGAAGTCGTGGAGGTGATAGTCGAATGATGCGTATCCCTTTGAAATAGACTTCAAGCGGTCGTAGAAATCAATCACAATCTCGCCGAGCGGCATATCAAACATAAGCTCGATGCGGTTGCCGGAGATATATTCCTGCTTGAGTAGCTCGCCACGCTTGCCAAGACAGAGGGTCATAATCGGTCCGATATACTCAGCGGCAGTAATGATAGAGGCTCGAATATACGGCTCTTCTATGTGGTCAATCAGGGTTATCTCAGGTAGGCCGGAAGGATTGTGTACCTCAGTGACATTTCCTTTCTTATCATAGACTTTATAAGATACGTTAGGTACAGTCGTGATGACATCCATGTCAAACTCTCGACCCAGACGCTCCTGGATGATCTCCATGTGGAGCAGACCGAGGAATCCGCATCGGAAGCCGAAACCGAGCGCAGCTGACGATTCCGGCTGGAATGTCAGAGAAGCATCATTAAGCTGCAATTTCTCAAGCGAAGCACGCAGATTTTCAAAGTCCTCCGTCTCGATAGGATATACACCTGCGAAAACCATCGGCTTCACTTCCTCAAATCCGGCAATAGCCTTATCACAAGGGCGCTCCACATGTGTAATCGTATCACCAACCTTCACCTCCTTAGAGGTCTTGATACCTGAGATAATGTAGCCAACATTACCGGCTGACAGCTCTTTGC
>JAAVFS010000051.1 GCA_014800605.1 Bacteroidales bacterium
GATAGCCTGCTCGCGGGTCTGGAAGTCCTCAATACCAAGCAGTTGCGCGATTTCGTCGATAGACAGTGTCAGTGATCGTATGTATTTCATAACAGATTGATTAATAATAACATTGGCAAAGGTACAGCGGTGTGGGGCGCATCCGTACGACGCTTTGACACTTTTATCAGGCTATAGTGTAGTACCTCCGGCACTACGCTGAGGATGGACTATCTATCCCTCCGACGGGATCCGTAGGGGGCTTACAAGGTTTAGCCCGTCCCGGGCTGAGTTGGAGGCAATTTTCCGTAGATTATTTGATTTAGTTTGGTGGTTTTCACGACGTCGTGTCTCCGACTCTCATCTCTACATATCTCCCTTGTCCCCAGGCGCTGACGCATGCCTGGGGTTTACCACCATGACGCGCCTCCGGCGCTGATAATGCTGTCGCCGATAGATGGGTCGTCCACGCGCAGAGCGTGTGCGAGCAACATGCCATGCGGTATTACCCTACGGGCAGTGGTGAGTGTGTGTTCAGGTAGTCGTGCCACGGAGTGGCTAAACCTTGTTAACCGCGGGTTCTTGAACCCGTGGAAAGCGCTATCTCGCCACATCCGTTAGTCCCGGAGGGACTACACTACGTCCATAACGCCTTATCGGCTTTAACTCGCGTCCTCTTCGGGACGCCCCGTGAGGTGGAGTCGGGGTCCCGGGGAGCGCCAGCCCTGCGGGCTTCGGCGCACTCCGGGGAGGAGATTACGCGCGGGCGAGGAGGATGGCGGTGTAGGCGATATAGGCGGCGGTGAGGAGGCCGCCTTCGAGGCGCGTGATGGTGCGGTAGCGGATGATCCAGCCAAAGAGCCAGAATGCCAGCGACCCGCCAAGGAGAGTCAGCAGGTCGAAGTTGCCGATTGATCCGAATGGGAGCGGCGAGACTGTGGCTGAGACGCCGAGCACCATGAGAACGTTGAAGATGTTGCTGCCGATGACGTTGCCCACGGCAAGACCGGGCTTGCCTTTGACAGCGGCGACGATGGATGTGGCGAGCTCGGGGAGCGATGTCCCGGCAGCTACTATCGTCAGGCCTACCACGGCTTCGCTGATACCGAGGCTGATGGCGATGGCTGAGGCTCCGGCTACGAATCGGTCGCCACCCCAGATGAGGGCTGCCAGGCCCAGGATGATATAGACGACTGAGCGGCCGATGGCCATGGGGGGCTGTCGGTCGGCGGGGGCATCCTCGTCGGTCGGGGCTCCGCTCCTGGCGGTAGCGAAGGTGTAGCGCATGAACAGGAGGAAGAAGATGAGCAGGAATATGCCGCTCAGGCGGGTTACCTCGTTGATACCTGTGGCTGAGAGCGATGCACTGTTGCCCAAGAGCAGAAGGAGGACGGCCGAGAGCACCATCATGGGGATCTCCATGGTCATGACACTCCGCCCGATGCTGATCGGGCGGACGAGAGCCGTGACGCCGATGATGACAAAGACATTGAAGATGTTGCTGCCGACGACATTGCCGATGGCGAGCTCCGTGTGCCCGTCGATGGCTCCGAGCAGGGAGATGACGAGCTCCGGGGCGGAGGTGCCGAAGGCTACGACGGTCAGACCCACGACGAGGTCGCTTATGCCCATGCGCCGGGCTATGGCTGCAGAGCCGTCGGTCAGGGCGTTGGCTCCGCCGAGTATCAAGACAAGGCCCACGATGAGCCACACGATGTCAAGTATCATATCCTATCTTTCTTTACAGTTAATGCCGCAAAAGTATGGAGAATTACTGAGATGAGAGGTCGGCAGGAGGGGATATGTTTATTAATTTTAGTTAAATAGAGGAAACCGCGTGGAGAGTTTTTTGTTACTTTGCATATAGATGGCATACGCTCAATTCATCCGACTATGACTGACAAAATTAAATTGTATATAGACAATGTAGGCCGATATGTAGAGGCCGATGGCGGGGAGACTCTCCTCGATATTCTGGCACGCATCCGCCCTGAGCTGACTTTCGAACCGATATGCGCGCGCGTCAACAATAAGACGGAGGACCTTCACTTCCGCATCTTCAGCCCCAAGAAGGTCGACTTCCAGCCGATGTGGTCAGCCTCGGGGGAGCGCGTCTATGTGCGCTCGCTCTGCATGCTGCTCTATCGGGCGCTGACACGAGTGGCTCCGGGAGCGGGGCTGACTATCGAACACTCGATCTCCAACGGCTATTACTGCCTGATCCGCGGAGTGGAGCTGACCGGAGAGCTTGCCGGGGCTATCGCGGCAGAGATGCACCGCCTCGTGGGACTCGACCTCCCTATCGTGCCTCAGCAGGATCTGACGTCGGAGGCCATCCCGGCTTTCCGCAAGGAAGGGCTGGAGGCTAAGGCGCTGCTGCTTGAGACCACCCACACGCTCTACACTACTTACTATACGCTCGACGGGATTGCCGACAGTTACTACGGGCCGCTGGCATCGTCGACGGGTCTGCTGCGGACTTTCTCGCTGATGCTCTATAAGGATGGCTTGCTGCTGCTCCCCTTCGACCGCAATGACCCCACCCACCCACGGACTCCGCGCGCTCAGGAGAAGATGTATCATGCTTTCACAGAGCATGTGGCTTTCAACCGCGTCATTGGCGTAAAGAATGTGGGCGAGCTCAACAGGGCTGTCGAGCAGGGCCATACGGCCGACCTGATCAATGTAGCTGAGGCCCTGCATGCCAAGAAGATAGCCTCGATAGCCGACGACATAGCCGAGCGATTCCGCCAGGGCGGGGCACGCATCGTGCTGATAGCCGGACCATCGTCGAGCGGCAAGACCACGACGACCAAGCGGCTGGCCACATTCCTGATGACCGACCTGCTACGCCCGCAGATGATCTCGCTCGACGACTACTTCATCGACCGCCATCTGACGCCGCTCGACGAGTCGGGCGACTATGACTACGAGTCGATTCATGCTCTTGACCTCAAGCAGTTTAATGCCGACCTCAATGCCCTGCTACGGGGCGAGGAGGTGGAGCTGCCGACCTACAACTTCGAGACCGGAACCCGCAGCTACAAGGGGAATCGCCTCCACCTGGATGACAACACCGTGCTGCTCATAGAGGGTATCCACGGCCTGAACCCTGAGCTGACTCAGGGGGTCGACGACCGGATGAAATATCGTGTCTATGTCTCGGCGCTGACCACCCTGGCCATCGACGACCACAACTGGGTGCCGACCACCGACAACCGCCTGCTGCGCCGCATCATACGCGACCATAAGTATCGCGGGACGACAGCTGTCGACACACTGCGCCGCTGGGCGAGCGTGCGCCGAGGCGAGGAGAAATGGATCTTCCCCTATCAGGAGAATGCCGACGCGATGTTTAATTCGTCGCTTATCTTCGAGCTTGGCGTCATGAAGGAGTATGGTGAGGAGATACTCCGCAATGTCCCTCACGACATCCAGGAATATGCCGAGGCCTACCGACTGCTGAAATTCCTGGGCTATTTCGCTCCGATCGGCGAGAAGCTCATCCCGCCGACATCGCTGCTGCGGGAATTCCTGGGCGGCTCGTCGTTCAGATACTAAAAGGAGCGGTTAAGGCCTGTTTGAGGTGCCATTTAGGGGGCCTTGAGGGTGTTTACAGGCGTTCTTTCGGGTGCATTTGAAGTCGAATTTGAGTGCATTGAGAGTGCAGACTGAGGGTCGGCAAGGTCAAAAAGGCCAAAAAGATGCGATTTTTTTCGCTTTTTTATGAAAAAATTTGTGAGAATAAAAAATTGTATCTATTTTTGCACTCGCTTTGAGGGAAATCCATGTACCTGAAGCAATGATGGTCCATTCGTCTATCGGTTAGGACACAAGATTTTCATTCTTGGAAGAGCGGTTCGATTCCGCTATGGACTACTAAGTTACATCAAAGGAAAATAAAAGCTTATTTTTTAAAATGGCAAACCATAAATCATCAATCAAGAGAATTCGTCAGACAGAATCACGTCGTCTGCGCAATCGTTATTATGCAAAGACCGCACGCAACGCCGTTCGTCGTCTCCGTCGCATGACCGACAAGACCGAAGCAGCTGCTGACCTGGTGAAAGTATCTGCAATGCTTGACCGCCTCGCTTCAAAGAAGTCAATCTCAAAGAACAAGGCCGCCAACCTCAAGAGCAAGCTCGCTAAGCACGTCAACAAGCTCGGTGCTTAAGCTACATTATAAAGCTCTCTTTAGTTGCTGCCACTGAAAAGCTCCCTCCCGGGGGAGACCTTAGGCAAGGAAACAATTGGGAGAGTCTTCGATGGTCCATTCGTCTATCGGTTAGGACACAAGATTTTCATTCTTGGAAGAGCGGTTCGATTCCGCTATGGACTACATATCTGTCGTTTCCATTACAATGCGAAGCGACAGATTATTTTTATATGTGCGGATTGTGTGCAAGCAAAATGGAGCGTACCTCCGGCACGCCCGCGGGGAGTGTGAGACACACGCCCCGCACATGTCGCTGCGCTCCATGTACGGGGTTACTGTTAAATCGGCGTCTTACAGACGCCCACTCGTGGAGACTTAGGGCGGAGTGTGGAGGCGAGTAATACCCGACCAACTGCAATCGGCCTCTTCCAGATGCCACGCGAATATGGTGGCTAAAGGCGGTGTGTGTGCGTGCCCCCCTGCCGAAATTGGCATAACCGAATAACACGAACGCAGTTATCACGATGTCGCGTCTCCGACGCTCATCTCCCCTTGTCCCTAGGCGCTGACTGAACTGCATCCCTATTAATAAACCTGTCCAACTTTAAGGGTGCAGTTCATTTGATAATTTAAATTATTTATATAGTTTTGTAGTGCTAATATTTTTGCGATTTTTTTCGCAGATTTTTGCATTTTTGAAGACAGCGTTTATCAAGGCTTTATTCTTGACTTACTGAAATTCTCGCAAAATTTCTATCATCGTCAGGAATCGGGTAATGATAGATGCCTATGGCTATGTATTTACCGGCATATTTAGTGCTGTACAATACATATAAAGCGTGGGCTTCTATGTGTTACTCATTCTACGATGATGGGCAATGCGAGAAGCCTCAGTAAGTGGGATGAGTGACAGGTAAGACTCTCACGCTTTCTGTTTATTGTTTTTGGACCATTTTGGGGGTCGATGGTGTAAAAGTGTTAAGTAACATGGACTTTAAAATTTTTAGTCGTGAGTGGTATTCTTTTACTTCATTCCTTATTTTAGTGCTATTTACGGTATCTTGTTCAAAAATCTCAAATGAGCAAGTTGAAAAAAATACTGACATGCTTGTCAGTAGTATAGATATCGTTGGTGCTCGTTCTATTTTCTATCAAGATGCATATTCGAGATCTGAGCTTCAGAATGGATTCTACAAAGCTGATGCAAAAGGCAATGTTTCGGAGTTATATATTAATGATGCAAGCGGCAAGCGTACAGGAATAGGGATACTATGGGCTGTGAATGTTTCAGACAGATATGTGTTCATTCATCCTAATCCTTGGGATTTGGGTGACTTGGCAGGATTAGATGAGTATGGACAAGGTGATGATGTATGGAAATTGATTAATATTATTTGTGTAGCTGATAAGCAGTCGGGTAAATTGTATAAAATGCCTTTTATTCCGGTGTGCGGGATGAGCGATACGGGCGTTCAGACATATAACACTAATAGACGTTTGGTTTACCAATCGGGTGATAAATCATATATTTTGGGTAATGAAACTACGAGTGGAACTTTCTCACAAATATATGTGTTTGACCACAGTGATATGTCGGTAAGGGCACTATTACCTGAGGGTCAGGAGTATTGTTGGCTTGAGATTGCCAATGCAGGATTTGTTGGTTATTGGGGTGGATATAATTCAACCTATAAGGTAATAACTCCCGGAGGTTCAATCATTGTAATGCCACGCAAAACGTTCCTTCTAAATGGACAATTCTATTCGATTGTTGAGAATGAAGATGATAGTAAAGAGGTCTATGTGTGGTCTAATGATGGAAATAACAGATTGGTAGAAAGCAAGATATGTAATGTTCCCAATGACTTGCATTCGTTCTATGATTATTGGTTGACCGATAATGTGACCAATGAGATTCTTTTTGAAAATTATTCATTTGATGGTAAGGAGTTTAAATCATTGAGTACTTCAATCCCCAATAAATTCTTTGATGAGAAATGTAGGTTTACTTCGCCTGATCTCTATGAGACGCGTGATGCATGGTATGTAATTGAAAATCAATATCTCTTGAAGTTGAATAAAAAGACCTATGAGGTATCGAGAATTGCTCTGACTGAATATCAATTGCTTGACGTAGTGTCGGATGTCAATGAATCAACTTTGTCGTTCGTGGGACTGAGATATGCTGACATGGCTAAGGTTATCGGTAAGATCAAGAATGATGATTCTTTTAGTATTGAGGCGATCATAAAAGGTAGTCAGGCAGTCTTCAACCTGATACCTTTGAATTGATTAGGCATTGGATAAATTTGAGCACCCGTCACCAAGCATTCAGTGTCGGGTGCTTTTTTTGTGTGGTTAGGATTAATTTACAGGAACGTTTCAGCTAACAGAGAGTAAATTAATCGGGTGGAGTATGGGTAATAGCAGTCTGCTATATCATCCTATGGACACCCCCAGAGGGGTTCCGGGGAGGTGGTGTTATGTGATACCGGAGCTGCGACCGCCAGGGCGGTCCTGTACCGGCCTACGAATATGGGCGCCCGCAAGCGAGCTTATGGCCGCTATCGCGGCGGTGGTAGGGACGCGGGTGGCTACACAAGCAGAAGGTAGCGTACCTCCGGGACGCTACGGGGTGGGCTGGGTGTTGCTCGCACACGCTCTGCGCGTGCATTGATTAGTGGGAGACGGAATCCTGTGGTTTCGGTCTACGCCCTCAACCACAGGCTATTCGCTATGCGCATGGCTGATTATATACAAACGGCTTTAATCGGCGTGCGGCGGACGCCTGTTACGTGGTGGCTAAGGGTATCTTGTAGATGTAAGAGGGGGTGGGTTTGAAATGATTTTTGTATCTTTGGGGACGGATTTTACGTTGCCCAAGATTTCCTACGGATGCGGCTGTTTTGCTGTGTCTTTATGGGATTGCGGCTCTTATGGGTTTAGAAGTCTTTAATTAAAACAGTTGTATCGAAGTATATGAGGATAGTCCTTGTCAGCCACAGCGATAAGCGCGGCGGTGCGGCGGTAGTGACTTACCGCCTGATGGAGGCTCTCGCCCGACAGGGGGTCGAGGTCTCAATGCTCGTCAGCGAGAAGCTGAGCGACGACCCGCGAGTACATCTGCTCGGCAGCTCTCTCGGGCGGAAAGGTCGATTCCTGTCGGAGCGTCTCAATATCTTAACTCACAACGGGTTCAGTCGCCGCGACCTCTTCAAAGTATCGGTCGCCACACGAGGCTACGACATCGCCTCCCACCCGATAGCGAGGGAGGCCGACGCCATCATCATCTCGTGGATCAACCAGGGGACCCTCTCTCTGGGCGACATCCGCCGTCTGGGCCGACTCAACCGCCCCATCGCATGGATGATGCACGATATGTGGACCATGACCGGCATCTGCCACCACGCCCACGACTGCGCTGCCTACGGAGCGACCTGCGGCTCCTGCCCGTATATCCACCTGCCTTGGAGCCATATCTCCGACCTCTCCACCACGTGCCAGCTGAGAAAGCGGGCCACCTACGACGCCGTCCCGCAGCTGCGGTTTGTAGCTGTCAGCAGCTGGCTCGCCGAGTGCGCCGCCCGCAGCAGTCTGCTTAGAGACAGGATGGTGGTGACTATTCCCAATCCATTTCCGATAGCTGATTTCCATACTCGACCGCGTGAGCGGAAAACGGAGAAACGCATCATCGTCATGGGCGCGGCTCGGCTGGACGACCCTATAAAGGGGCTACCTACGGCTGTAGCTGCTCTGAATGTGCTGGGAGGAATGCGGCCGGATTTGGCGGAGGATACGGAGGCTGTGTTCTTCGGCGGCCTGCGCGATGTACATGCGCTTGACGCGCTGGAGTTTCCGCACCGGTATTTGGGACGGATAGATGATCCGATGGAGCTGCGCGAACTGTATGCCCGCGGCTCGGTGGTGCTCTCCACTTCGGAGTTTGAGACCCTCCCCGGGACGATCATCGAGGGGATGGCTGCGGGGTGTACGCCGGTCTGCTTCGACCGAGGCGGCCAGCGTGACATCATCGAGGACGGCGTCTCGGGACACTTCGCCCGATATGGCGACCCCGAGTCAGTAGCCGGGCAGATCGCTCAGGCCCTCGACCACCCCTTCGACCGCGAGCGCCAGCACGACCGGATCGCCCGGCTATTCGGCGCCGACACCATCGCCCGCCGCTACATCGAGCTTCTTGCCCCGGAGTCAGAGGGGTAGATGCCGGGGTAAGAATGCCGATTTTGCAAATTGTCAGGGAGGGGATGTGAAAGTTGACGATTTGTTAGGTTATTTTGTGGATTGTGACTAAATTTGCAGGCAGAAAAACCAATTCGGTAATTTTTAATAGGTTTGTTTAAATGAAAGCAGTAGAAGTGATCGACGATCTCAAGCGTCGTTTCCCGGGCGAGCCTGAGTATATCCAGGCCGTCGAAGAAGTGCTAACCACTATCGAGGATGTCTATAACGAACATCCTGAGTTTGAACGCTATAACCTCATCGAGAGGCTGTGTATCCCTGACCGGATATTCTCATTCCGCGTCTCATGGATCGACGATGCCGGCAAGGTCCGCAACAATATGGGCTACCGCATCCAGCACAACAATGCGATCGGCCCATACAAGGGTGGCATACGATTCCACTCGTCGGTCAATCAGTCAATTCTGAAATTCCTTGCTTTCGAACAGACCTTCAAAAACTCTCTGACCACCCTCGCCATGGGTGGCGCTAAGGGTGGCAGCGACTTCTCGCCCCGTGGCAAGAGCGATATGGAGGTGATGCGATTCTGCCAGGCCTTCATCGCCGAGCTCTGGCGCCAGATCGGCCCTGACACCGACGTGCCTGCGGGCGATATAGGTGTAGGCGGCCGCGAAGTGGGCTATATGTATGGCTACTACAAGAAGATGGCACGCGAATTTACGGGCACATTCACCGGCAAGGGTCGCGAGTTTGGCGGCTCTCTGATCCGTCCCGAGGCTACCGGCTATGGCAACTGCTACTTCCTGCTCAACATGCTCGCTACCCGCGGCATCGACATCAAGGGGAAGCGCGTGGCTATCTCGGGCTCGGGCAATGTGGCTACCTACACAGCCAAGAAGCTCCTGGAGCTGGGCGCTGTGGTAGTATCGATGTCGGACAGCTCGGGCTTCATCCATGTGCCCGACGGCATCACTCCGGAGATGCTCGACTATATCTTTGAACTGAAGAATATCTATCGCGGCCGCATCTGTGAGGTGGCTGAGGAGTATCCCGAACTGGTGAAATACTACCCCGGCGAGCGTCCCTGGCACCATGTCAAGTGCGATATCGCCATGCCATCAGCTACTCAGAATGAGATCGATGGCGAGGATGCACGCGCCCTGCTCGCCGCGGGCTGTATGGCTGTCAGCGAGGGTGCCAACATGCCGAGCACTCCGGATGCCATCCGCGAATTCCTCAACGCCAAGATCCTTTATGCTCCCGGCAAGGCTGCCAATGCAGGCGGTGTAGCCGTATCAGGCCTTGAGATGGCGCAGAACTCTCAGAAGCTCTCATGGACTGCCGAGGAGGTCGACGCCAAGCTGAAACATATCATGGCCGACATCCACGCTCAGTGTGTGGAGCATGGCACCGAGGCCGACGGGTATATCAACTACGTCAAGGGTGCCAATGTGGCCGGCTTCATGAAGGTAGCCCGCGCCATGATGGCTCAGGGCGTGCTCTGATTGCCGACAGAAATCGAGAAGCCTCCCTGCAGGCTTGTAATCATACGGAGCGAAGGAGATATTACGTCTCTTTCGCTTCTGCTTTTTCAGGTCGTGGAGGCATTATTGTATAAAGAAATGTTAATATATGTCATTTCTGTTTTTTTTAGTGTATCTTTATATCCCAAATACAGAAACATAAGACACTCTAAACAGAACTATACAATGGCAGAAGTAAAATGCATCGGAATTCTGACGTCGGGCGGTGATGCACCCGGCATGAATGCGGCTATCCGCGCCGTCACTCGCGCAGCAATCTACAACGGCTTTCGTGTAAAGGGCATCTACCGCGGATACCGGGGCCTGATTACGGATGAGATCGTGGAATTCCGCACTCAGAATGTCTCAAACATCATACAGATGGGCGGCACGATCCTCAAGACAGCGCGCTGCAAGGAGTTTGAGACCCCCGAGGGTCGCCAGCTGGCCTACGATGTGCTCCGCCGTCAGGAGATTGATGCACTGGTAGTGATCGGTGGCGACGGCTCTCTGACAGGTGCGCGTATCTTCGCCAATGAGTTTAACTTCCCCATCATAGGCCTCCCCGGCACTATCGACAATGACCTCTACGGCACCGACACGACAATCGGCTATGACACAGCCCTGAACACCATCATGGAGTGTGTCGACAAGATCCGCGACACTGCGACGAGCCACGAGCGCCTCTTCTTCATCGAGGTCATGGGCCGCGACGCCGGCTTCCTGGCTCTCAACGGCGCAATCGCCGCCGGAGCCGAGGCTGCCATCATCCCCGAAATCTCTACCGAGGTGGACCAGCTCGCCGAGCTGATCCAGAACGGCTTCCGCAAGAGCAAGAACTCGTCGATCGTGCTGGTGGCCGAGAGCCCTGTGACGGGCGGTGCGATGGGTCTGGCCGAGCGTGTGAAGAAAGAGTATCCGGGCTATGATGTGCGTGTATCGATCCTGGGGCACCTGCAGCGCGGCGGCTCTCCGACAGCTCACGACCGCATCCTGGCGTCACGCATGGGCGCGGCGGCTATCGACGCTATCATGGACGATCAGCGCAATGTCATGATCGGCATCAAGAATGATGAGATCGTCTATGTGCCCTTCACGAAGGCTATCAAGAATGACAAGCCTATCAACCGCGAGCTGCTCAACACTCTGCGCGAGCTCTCTATCTGATAAAAATTTAAACAACGATAAATGGCAAAAGTAATCATCATCGGCGCCGGTGGCGTAGGCACAGTAGTAGCCCACAAATGCGCTCAAAATCCCGAAGTATTCACCGAGATCGTAATCGCTTCGCGCACACGCTCAAAGTGCGACGCCATAGCCAAGGCTATCGGCTCCGACCGCATCACTACCGACACTGTCGATGCCGACAGCGTCCCTCAGCTTATAGAGCTCTTCCGCCGCCACAAGCCTGAGCTGGTCATCAACGTGGCTCTCCCCTATCAGGACCTCACCATCATGGATGCCTGCCTGGAGTGTGGCGTCAACTATCTCGATACAGCCAACTATGAGCCCAAGGATGAGGCTCACTTCGAATACTCATGGCAGTGGGCCTACCGCGAACGCTTCGAGAAGGCGGGTCTGACCGCGATCCTCGGCTGCGGCTTCGACCCGGGTGTTTCGGGTGTCTTCACCGCTTACGCTGCCAAGCACTACTTCAGCGAGATGGAGTATCTTGACATCGTGGACTGCAATGCCGGCAACCATGGCAAAGCCTTCGCCACAAACTTCAACCCCGAAATCAACATTCGCGAAATCACCCAGAACGGCCGCTACTGGCAGGACGGTCAGTGGGTAACCACCGGCCCCCTCGAAATCCACAAAACTCTCACCTATCCTGAAGTGGGCCCCCGCGAAAGCTATCTCCTTTATCACGAGGAGCTTGAGAGCCTCGTGCAGAACTTCCCCACCATCAAGCGCGCCCGCTTCTGGATGACCTTCGGCCAGGAATATCTCACCCACCTCCGCGTGATTCAGAACATCGGCATGGCACGCATTGACGAGATTGACTATAACGGCACCAAAATCGTTCCCCTCCAGTTCCTCAAAGCCGTCCTCCCCAACCCCCAGGACCTTGGCGAGAACTACACCGGCGAAACCTCTATCGGCTGCCGCATCTCAGGTCTCGACAAAGAAGGCAAGCCCCTCACCTATTATATATATAACAACTGCTCACACCATGAGGCCTACCTCGAAACAGGCATGCAGGCCGTGAGCTACACCACCGGCGTGCCCGCCATGGTGGGCGCCATGATGTTCCTCACCGGCAAGTGGGCCACCCCCGGCGTCCACAATGTTGAGGAGTTTGACCCCGATCCCTTCCTGGCCGAGCTCGCCAAGGACGGCCTCCCCTGGCACGAAATCATCGGCGGTGACCTCGAACTCTAATCCCCTCCCTCCCATCCTCCAGACAGGGCGCCTCCGGGCGCCCTGTTTTCGTTCCCTTCCCCGCAATGACTCAGCGGGCGCATAAAAATTCAAAGCGGATTAAAATATTTTTGGCTCATGGTTGTCTTATAACACAGAGCGCTCAATCAATCTAATCAATAACCCCCCAAAAGCAACCTCCCGATGACACGAATCATCATCCACATCTTTGCCGCCCTCGTGCTGCTCATAGCCATCCCCTCGCTCGCCGCTCTGGCCATCACCGGATTATGGAACGCCATCCTCCCCTCAGTGTGTGGCTTCGCCACCATCAGCTTCATTCAGGGCCTGGGCCTCTTTGCCTTGGGCCTTCTCCCCGTGGCCGGCGGATTCTGGCTTGGCATGCTCCTGGTGGGCGGCGGCATGCACCTCACCGGTCATCATCGCAACGCATGGCATAAGCGCTGGCACAGCATGACCGAGCAGGAACGCCGTGACTTCATGCGTCGCCGCCGCGAATCTTTCGGCCACCGTCCCACCCCCTTTGCCCAAGAGGATGAGCGCCTCTGACCCCATAGGGGAAATTTTCACCGAACACTCTCCC
>JAAVFS010000052.1 GCA_014800605.1 Bacteroidales bacterium
AGCAACTTACAGTGCCTGAAATCTCTAATTTTAATATTCCATATCCTTCTTCAACTGAAATACTTAAATACGAGTCTCAAACTACACCGATATTACAAATCATTCATTCTAACAAAACTGAAATAAACAAATTGCAAAACTTGCGCGATACGCTTCTGCCGCTCCTGATGAACGGTCAGGTATCGGTCATGCCGCAAGAGGTAAATTGCGATTTATCTCACGATTAATAGCAATCTTTGCATTGATATTTACAATGAATTCTCCGATACTTTCCTCTGTGGAGGTAAGTGTCGGAATTTCATATCGCATGATTTGTTCTTTATCGCCTCGGGGCATCTTGCTTCCTTTTGCTCCTTTCATTGCATATTCATAAAAGGCATCTTGAAGCAAGATAGCGTAGAGAAAATTAGATGAATGGTCTGGTTTTACTCTAAAAACCAGTACATCTGCATTGCATCCTCCATCTCGGTCAGCCAACCAAACTTTTTTGAGATAGGGACGGATATTTGCCACTAATATATCATCTGCTTTAAAATGTGTGAGCGTGCATGATTGAGGCGGTAAGTTTGTTGCTTGTTCCCTTCCTGCCTTATTTTGAAGTAAAGAATCGGTTGTGACATAAGAATCCAGATCAATAGAATCACTACTGATCTTGTCACTGACATAGATGGCGATATCTTTCAGTTTCATGCTTCCAGTCTTTAGTTAAGACTGCAAAGTTAATGAAAATTCCTGAAAAACAAACTATCCGAGAAACTTTCTATGAGCTATTTTAACATTATTCTGATTCACCATCGCATAATGTAAGGTAGTGTCAATCTTACAATGGCCCAACAGTCGCTGCACTTGCTCTATAGGCATTCCCTTATCTATTGCCATTGTAGCCAAAGTACGGCGGAATTTGTGTGGATGTATGCGGCCTACTTTCGCTACTTTTCCCAATTCCCTAAGACGGTTCTCTACACCGCTTATTGTTAGTCGAGTATTCGGATTAGTCAAAGATACGAACAGAGCTGTTTCAGAGTCGGTACGCGTTGCAAGATAGTTTTGAAGATGAACTTTGGCTCGGGCATTGAAATAAACGGTACGCTCCTTATTCCCCTTTCCGAGTACCACACATTGACGCTCATTGAAGTTGATGTCATTCCGATTGATCTTTACCAGTTCACCGACACGGACACCGGTAGAAACAAGAAAATCTATCATCGCCAAATCCCTCAGTTCCCCACAGGAATCCCTAAGAGTCTCCAACTCCTCATCGCTGATGGTTTCCTTCACGGTGATTTCTGAACGCACTTTATGAATCCTTCTGACTGGACTTTTCACAATATAATCTTCATCCTCAAGCCAAGAGAAGAAGCTTGAAAAGATTCTACGGATATTGTCTATCGTAGTTTTACTTGAATTCCTTTTCTCTTGAAACTCTGCAAGATACCGACGTATGTCGTTTGTTGTTACTTCCCGCAGTTCAATGCTAATTGTTCCCAATAAGGCATTGATAGTATTGCGATAGTAGTTTAAGGTCTTCTCAGAACATCCTTCGATTCGCTTTGCCGATACAAAGCTCTCCAACAGTTCCCCATTAGCTTGTTTCGCCTTCTCTTGCTGACAAGGAGCCAATACAACCTCATATCCATCCATTTCCTCCATTAAAGCCTTACGCAATTTCTGTATCTGAGTCTGATTCAAATCATCGTGTAGCTGGGTAACAATACCTTCTATGATTCTTTCTTTCATGATTTTTTTATAAAAATAGTAAAAAAATCTTAATTACATTCCCAATTGCTTCTTCAACTTACTATATATTAAGTGAGGTTCTCTAATGAGCCATATTTAATATGAGGAGATACAATACTCCAAAAATCCACATCTGTTCAGAATGTGGTCAACCGTTCTTCGAAGAAGAAGGACTCGAGTATGAAACCAGATGTTTAGATCATCGAGATCAATGGTGGTGTAAAGATGACTAACATGGACATCACAATGATAAGGCCGCCTCCATAATAAATCGCAATTTAGAGGCGATGGCGCGTCAGCTCTACGACTACTGGTTCGTGCAGTTCGACTTCCCCGACGAGAACGGTAGACCATACAAATCTTCCGGCGGCAAGATGGTATGGAACGAAAAACTGAAACGAGAAATCCCAGAGAAATGGACCGTTAATAAGATAGGTGGAATTATTAGATGTCTTTGATTCAATAAGAGTACCCTTATCAGGAAAAAAACGAAAAGAAAAGCAAGGACAATATCCTTATTATGGGGCTACTGGTATAATGGATTACGTAAATGATTTCTTGTTTGATGATGAGATTATTTTGTTAGCCGAAGATGGTTCTACGTCAGATAATGAAGGGCATCCTATAGTCCAATATGTTTGGGGGAAAGTGTGGGTAAATAATCATGCTCATATTTTACTTCCAAAGAATAGGAGCCATAAAGTATTCTTGTATTTTCTGCTAAAAGGAATTGAAGCTAAGAAAATTGAATCTGGTTCAATACAGAAAAAGATAAGTCAAGCTAATTTGTCGAATCACAATGTATTGTATCCCGCTGAAGCACTAATATCGAAGTTCTCTCAAATTGTTTCACCAATCTGGAAAGAATGGATGCAATCCCATGAAACAATAGATTTTTTGATTAAGAAACGTGACGAGTTGCTGCCGCTGCTAATGAACGGTCAGGTGTCGGTTATGCCGCCTGAGGTAAATTGCGATTTATATTTGGCTATCTGCAATATTTTCACTAACTTTGAGTATGATATACTACCATTACACACCATTGAAGGCTTTTTCAAGTATCCTTCAGAAGAATCCGACCAAGGATAAAGAGATTTGCTTTTGGGCAACCCGTATTGACTGTTTTGAGGATAAAGCAGAATATATACATGGGATTGATAAACTTCGTCCTGTACTGGAAACATTTGAGTCAGAAGCTGAATTACAAGAAGATAGAAGAATCTCTCAATTCTTTAGTCCGGAAGATGTTTCAAGGGCTTTTGGTTTGCCGGTACCTTATGTTATTTCCATCTCAAAGCGCAAAGACAATGAGTATATGTGGGAGAATTATGCGGATAAAAGCCAAGGTGTCGTAATGGAACTCGAATTTCCAAATTCAAGAGGTATCTATGAAGCTGCACTATTTTCAATAGAATCATGTCTTTACGATTGCAAAATTTCTTCATCAGAATTGGAGCAACTGGTTAAAGAAAAGTATATGGAGATGGCGATTATTATGTTTGGGGGAAATAAAGAATTTGCATATATGTTATTGAGAGATAATCCAGTAGAGTTTGTCAGGTTCATAGCAATGTATTTATTAGCCTTTGTAGCTCCTCGTTTTAAGAAGGATAAATTCATAAAAGAAGAAGAGACTAGAATTATTATTGCCTCTCCAAAGAAAAAATACAATAGCCTTTTTGATAATATGCCATATCCTGTGGAATTTGAGGCAATGGTAGAGATGGTAAAGAAATTTGTTGATGAAGAGAAACAGCGGCCTGATAACGGCAATTTCTTCCGTGAAATCTTTATGCCAATCTCTGTGTTAAAGCGAGTATATGTCAAAGGAGACAAACAAAAGCACGAGGTAGAAGATATTTTAAGAAAAAGAGGATTGAATCATATTCCTGTTGAAGTAATGGCATAGAGTTAGAGTTCTACGTCAGTATATCCTATTCAGTGTTTTTTGTGTATAATAGTTTGTTAAAACTCAAATAAGATGAAAGACAAACTATTGGATAACACTATCGCTAAATTGAGCGGTAGTTTGACACCTACGCAGTTGTATGAGCTGCGCAAAACGCTCGAACAGGAGCTTAGCGGTTATGAGATTGTAGTCGCTCCACGTCAACGCCAATTTCTCTGCTTCAGTGTCGAAACACTCCGCTTAAGCTAAATCAAAATACGAATACTCCTCAAGATAACTTCAGAATCCATCAACATCATCGTTCTATGCTAGACCGCGTTGCGATTACTCGCTATATATATTTTTACTGCCCTGTCGACATATTTGGTATGTTACTGGTGATTTTCATTATCTCCGATGCTATCGCCTTCAATTCCTCTCTAAGTTTCAACAGTTCTTCATTCTCTGATTCGCTTGATTTCTTTACAAGTTTGAGTTCATATCCGAAAGCGTCAGCCACATTGGCCAACACGGCGACGTTCACGCTTGTGCTGCCTTCGTATATCCTTCTGAATGTAGGCATACTTACCATGAATGGAAGTTTGTTCCTCCATATGTTGTATGGTGCGCGTCCGTCCTTCTCGACTTCGGATGAGAATATCTTGCCCATTGTCTGAACGAAATATTCGCCAGGGGTCAGTTCTTTATCTTTTTGCTTCGCCATTACTGATGATTATTTTTATAATGCAAAGTTAAGTAGATGTTGAAAATTAGTTTATATTATAATTTTTGTAGTAGTTGGTCCGTTAAAGGTATGAACCTTAACACTTACGACTATCGCAAAGATCAAAGTTATACTACTGACAGACAAGCAACGTCTGCAACTGGAAGAGGGCTTTCGCCAAGGCAAGAGCCACGCATTCCGTATGCGTTGCCGCGCAATATTGCTGAAGGCCAAGGGTCTGACATCCAAAGAGGTTGGACAGCAGACAGAAATGACACACATATCCGTCAATTCATGGGTGAAGCGCTTCGAAGCCGAGGGCATCAATGGGTTGGAGACACGCCCCGGACGTGGACGCAAGCCCATCATGGACTGTTCGGACGAAGAGGCTGTACGCAAGGCCATGGAAAACGACAGGCAGAGCGTGATGAAAGCCAAGGAAGCCTGGCAGCAAGCCTCAGGCATGGAGGCGAGCGAGAGCACCTTCAGGGCTTTTTTATCCGCATTGGCGCGAGATATAGACGTATAAGGAAACGTCCCAAGGGTAAGCCCTCGCCGCTGCTCTATGCGTATAAGACCGAGAAGCTGCAAGAACTCGAAAGACAGGCAATTGCCGGTCAGATAGACCTCTACTACGGAGATGAAAGCCACATCTGCGAGGAAGGTTATGTGCCTTATGGCTGGCAGTTCCGTGGAGAGGATGTATATATTCCATCTGAAAGAGGCCTCAGGCTCAATATCTTCGGTATGATTGACCGAAACAACAGATATGAGGGGTTCTCCACAACGGAGAACATGACGGCTGACAAAATCGCGGACTTTCTGGACAGACTGTCGATGCGTATCCGCAAGAATACATTCGTGGTGCTTGACAATGCCAGCGTACACAGGTGTAAGCTCATGAAGGGACTTCGTCCGATATGGGAGAAGCGGGGGCTGTTCCTCTTCTTTCTTCCGCCATACAGTCCTCATCTGAATATTGCGGAGACTCTGTGGCGAATCCTCAAGAGCAAATGGCTCAGGCCTGTGGATTATTTTTCCACAGACTCCCTGCTGTACGCAACCAATCGTGCTCTGGCTGCTCTTGGATCTGAACTCAATATCAATTTTGCCCATGCGGCTTAGTATAAATTAATTTTTACGACTTACTTAATAAAATATTTGATATTAACCATATAATTCTACCAGGAGGTTTAGCATAAAAACCAAGCTTGAAGACACGGCTCATTCATTTACGGATATCCATTCGGCATAACGATTACGCAGAGGAGCGGCGGAGCGGAGAACGCAGGAGGAATTCGTATGCCACTGCGAGCGATGTCATTCGAAGCGGAGGGCACAGGAGGCGGCGTCGCTACGCTGGCCGCCTCCTGCTGATGCTAAAGATTGCTATCACATAGGTGTTATCATTGACTCAATAAAGGCAATTTCTTCATCGGAAAGGTCGTATTTGGCATATAGCTGAGCGTCGATTTCCTTCACACTCCTATTCCAGTCAATGTCGCTACTGACTGAGAAATTCTGTATGGGAACAAATTTATAGGTATCTCTTGTCATATTTTTTAGCTTCCTAATCCCAACCATAAATCTGAAGAATTTTGTACGACAATAGGTAACCATATTGATTGCCTCCACTTCCGTTGAAAAAGGAGCAATAGCGAGAAATGTTTCTGAGCATACAGTATTAGTATCACCGACAACTCCTTGTCCAATAATTCTAGCTGGTATAGGATTACCTAGTTGTCCAGCTGCACCATCAGCCTTAGATAAGAAAACTTTCCAAGTTTTAAGGATATTAGTTCCTTTGGTAAAAACGAAATCACATGGAAGAAATCGGATATCTCTGCCTCCATCAAAACGCCCAAAAACTTTAATTCCATTTTTTATCGGATACATTAATATTTCCGGTTCGTTGTTCGATACCCCAAACGGATTACGAGGCTGTACTTTCTCGGAAATATAATGTTTACTTTTTTCGAGGACTTTTGTAAGAATACACAATGCTCCGGCATCCCTAACGACAACATCAGAAGCATTATCATCAAGATAACGTTCTACACATGATATGCCATTAGATGTATGAGAAAAGAATTGGCATCTGCCCTCTTTTATGCCATTAATCAGAAAATAGCAAACACCGCCCTCTATAGCCACGTTTGTAAAACAATCGGATGCATTTAAATAATCGTGCATTATCCGAATATGATGATTGGCAAGCATAGAAGCTCTAAAATCATCCAAACCCTTGCCTCCAGTCATCCAACGTGAAGGCATTATCATAGATAGAAACCACGGTTTTAATGATGAGGCGATTTCTACAAATTTATCGTATATAGGCTTAGCACTCGATCCACCGCCACCATCTATTTCTTGATACGGCGGATTGCCGACTATTGCTTTTATCTTCACGTTCTTTCCTACTAAGTCATGAACCTTCTTTATGAAGAGTTCCGGTTGATTCTTTATTTTATTGATGAGGTCGTCGGGAGCCCACATGTTGACTTTGCCTTTGCGAAAGCCGAGGAGGGTGCGACGGGTGATGGCTTTGGCCATCGGTGTCTTGCAGACGACGAATATGCACTCCGCTACAACCGAATCCCAGATAGACTGATGCTCTTCAAGAGTCTCAGGCGAGAACATGGCGTTGCGAAGCCGCGCGCGATAGACGTTGTATGCAAGATAAAGAGGATATAGACCGGATTTCGAATTGATTTCCAATAATACCGTGTCCGGATCAAACACATCGGCAGTGACTTCGCCACGGTCTACAAAACGAGGATCCTCAATGGTCTCCGAAAAGTCATCATTGAAAAAGGTATAGCCGCCAAGGCAGTCGCTCATGTGCATGTTGACTACACGCCACGGAGTGAGGACAGTCTCCTTATCGGGGTTTCGGAATGTGGCGAAGATTGCAGTGATGCGTTCAATACGTTCTTCAATCGAGAGTCTGTCTGCCGCACGCGCCATCTGACGTATCCGCTTGGCAGCTGCGGTGAAGATGTCCGGATCATAGTATTTCTTGAAGGCATTAAACCGTTGCTTCGTCACTCCACGAGGCATGAACTCCTCCCACGACTGGGAATCGACAAGCTGTGTGAAATTATCGATAGTCAGTTCTTCATCTTCGTTCTCCACCTTCGCTCCATAGATCATAAGCGGCATGCGGATGGAGATTCCCCTAAGAATCGAAATGGCGTCTTCCTTTACTTTTTTCTTCTTTTTCAACTCCTCCAGACGCTCCTTTTCCTCCGGTGTCAGTTCGCGTTTTTTCTTCTTTTCGAGTTTCTCCTTCTCTGAATACTCCTCATCTGTAAGGCCCTGGTCGTTGACTGTGATGTCATTGCTCTTGCCCATGGCTTTGGTCTGGCCTATGATGCCCTTCAATTCGTCAAACTCCCTGATGTCTACATCGGAAAGCTTCATCAGCTCATCATTGTAGAGATAACCGTCTTCAAAACCGTTCTGCACCACGCGCTCCACATATACGCGCTTAAGTTGCTGAAGCATATGTTCTGTATTGAGCTGCTTCATCCGGCTTCCCTCAACAGCGATGATCGGGCAGAAATTAAGGAATTCGCC
>JAAVFS010000053.1 GCA_014800605.1 Bacteroidales bacterium
AGCACCGGCCTTGGGACGTTTAGCTCCGTATTTAGAGCGACGCTGTGTGCGATCCTTAACACCGCTGGTATCGAGAGTACCGCGCACGATGTGATAACGAACACCGGGAAGGTCCTTCACACGACCACCGCGAACGAGCACGATTGAGTGCTCCTGAAGGTTGTGACCTTCACCGGGTATGTAGGAGTTAACTTCCTTACCGTTTGTCAATCTTACACGGGCTACTTTACGCATAGCCGAGTTAGGCTTTTTGGGAGTGGTAGTGTAAACGCGCACGCAAACACCACGACGCTGGGGACAGCTGTCGAGAGCAGGCGATTTACTCTTATCCTCAAGAGCCACACGTCCTTTTCTTACTAATTGCTGAATAGTAGGCATCTTAGTTTTTGGTTTTGTTACTAATTGTTTATCTCTTTTCTGTGATTATCTTGCTTTCTTTACACACACTTCGCGCGCCAGCTAACATTCTACCCCTCAAAGGATTAGATGCAGCATGGCACACTGATGCTTCTAAAACACTGCAAATTTACAACTTAATTTTCTAATATCCAAATATTTCACTGAGTGATTTTTTATCTAATCTCTCGATCATCAGTGGATTTATCTACGACGAGATTGTGTGACTGACGTTCTTTTATTACTTTTGTTGCACGGAATCCAACCACCCGTCAACAGAAAATCATGAAACTCCCCCATATTACACTCCGCGACCCGGAAGAAGCCCGCATCAACCTTCTCCCGATGACTTTCACACGCCCCGTCTCAGAAATTCGCCTCGGCATCCTGACCCTCCGCGAAAAGTGGGAGCGACTGCTTCCCGGCTCTTACTCATGGGAGACATCAGACTATCTCACAGATAAATACCCTGCAAGTAGCACCCCGGCCGACTATATCATCGACGCTAACATAATCCCCACCCCATCAGTCGTCGCCGACCTCGAGCGTGGCGCCGCTCCCGAAGCCGATCGCATCACTTCGCTCTACGACATCTTCCTCAAAAACGGCGATGCCATCGAAACTGATTTCCGACTGCTGACCGAAGGGAGAACATCCCAACCGCTCCCGGACAACAGCATTTTAATCGGCAACAAATCGCTCCTGTTCATCGAAGAAGGTGCCTCAGTCGAGGGGGTGACACTCAACACCCGGAGAGGCCCAATATATATAGGTAAAGACGCCGAGGTCATGGAGGGGTCATGTCTGCGTGGACCAATTGCAATCTGCGAGCACGCGACTGTCAATATGGGAACTAAAATCTATAGCGGAACTACCATCGGCCCATGGTGTAAAGTCGGCGGCGAACTCAACAATGTCGTAATGTTCGGCTACAGCAATAAGGCGCACGACGGATTCCTCGGGAATGCCGTCATAGGCGAATGGTGCAATATCGGAGCCGGATGCGTGGCATCAAATCTCAAAAACGACTATACAGAAATCAAGCTCTGGAATTACCGCGAACAAAGATTCAGCCGCACCGGGCTGCAATTTTGCGGTCTCATCATGGGCGACCACTCCAAGGCAGGCATCAACACGATGTTTAACACAGCGACCGTGCTTGGCGTGGGAGTCAACATCCACGGCTCAGGCTTCCCACGTAATTTCGTGCCATCATTCAGCGAGGGCGGAGCATCCGGCTTCACTGACGTATCGCTGACAAAATTTTTCGACATAGCATCTCGCATGATGGCGCGCCGTAACAAGGAACTGACCGAGGCCGACCGCCACATATTCCAGTCAATCTACGACTTCGCCGAGCGCTATAAATAGGTCAATAGGCATTTTTCTCACCCCGGATAGCATTAATAACAGTCCGGACGATAATCTTAATGTCGAGCATTAGGTGCCAGTTTTCGATATACCAGACATCCTTCTCGACGCGCCCCTCCATCTGCCACAATTCCTCAGTAGCACCCCGATATCCGAGCACTTGAGCCCACCCCGTAATTCCGGGCTTGATGAGATGCCTGACCATATAGCGGTCAATAAGCTGCGTATAGTCATGGGTGTGCTTCAACATGTGTGGTCGCGGGCCTACGATCGACATGTCTCCCTTCAGTACGTTGATAAACTGAGGCAATTCATCGATCGATGTTCGTCGCAGGAAAGCACCTATCTTTGTAGTGCGGGAATCGCCGCGCACCGCCTGGCAGGTATTACTCTGATCGTTAACCCTCATCGTACGAAATTTCAGACAAGTAAACTCCTTGCCGAGATAGCCGGTGCGCTTCTGTCGGAAAAACACTGGCCCGCTTGATGACATCTTGATAGCAATTGCCACCGGGATGAATATAATCGGTGACACCAGCAGAAAGCATACCGAAAACAGGATATCAAATCCTCGCTTGATAAATCTGTTGACAGGATTCTCAAGCGGATTACGATGAGCACGCAGCACAGGCGAAAGGCCGACATGGTCGAGGTGGAATGTGCGGGCCACAGTGCGCGTCAGCTGAGGGACGTAATAAAACGTAATGATGTTGTCGTCAGCTATCTTGATTATCTGCTTGAGCGTCTCGTCATCGTCGCCCGGGAGGGTGTAATAGATCTCATCAACCTGATGCTTGTCAATATACTCCTTAAACTGGTTGAGATTGCCGAGATATTTGCCGGCCGAATAATTTTCCGGGCGCCCCAAATCAAAGAATCCGTGGATGACATATCCATATCCGGCATCGTCCTGCAGTTCGCGAGCCAGTCGGGCTGCAGCATCATTCGCCCCGAAGAACACAACGTTGACCGTGTTTCGGCCTCTCCGGCGCATCTTCTTGACAATCAGTCGGGTGACAATCCAGCTAATAGGCAGAACTACGAAAAGCGTTCCAAATAGCTCGGCATAGAAACTCCATCCGACCTGCGTGTCGCCGAGAAACATCACGAGTGCAAAGAAAAGCACCCCCTGAAGCACAACCATCGAAAGCGCCTTGGCAACGAGTTTATCCATCGTCACTGTACGCGCTCCCCTGACACCAAACGACCGTCGGTCGATCAGTATATAAGCCACATTATAGAGTATCATCAGCATGCGACCCTCGCCGCGGGGGACATCCTCGCGGTTGAGCAGCAAGATGATGATAAAAATGGCATTGATGACCAGTAGGTCGCATGCCAGAAGCAGATACGGCACAAAATGACCGTATCGTCCGTGTGGCACTCGCTTATTCATGCTCTGTCAGATGGCTGAGCCTGATATATCAGATTTTTTGGTCAATGAGGGCGATCTTGTTACGCAGTGTCTCGATATCCTCCTTGACTGCAGCCATGCGGCGCTCCAGCTCCTGAAGCATTGCATTGCCTGAACGACTCTTGGTGGTGAAGAACCCGAGATTGTTCTCGCAGGTCTTCAGCTCATTCTTCTTCTGCTCGAATGCGCGGACGAGGCGCTCGCGCTCGCGGTTGAGGGACCGTGAATCCGAAATCTCGGCGAGATTAGCTTCAAAGCGAGCCATCGAACGTCCTGCGCGAGAGAGTCCAAACTTATCCTGAAGAGCCTTGACGACACCGCGATATTCGTCGTAGATTTTATCCTTATCACGGAAAGGTACATGCCCGGCCTGACGCCACTCCTCATCACAAGCCTTGAGAAGCTCTGACACCTGATCGGCAGAAAAACCTTCCGCCACCTCTTTCAGCTTGCCAATGATAGCCTTCTTAGCTTTGAGAGCTGCCTGCTCAGCATGACGCGTCTCGGAGAGATCCTTTTTCTTCTGCTCGAAGAAGTAGTCGCAAGCATCCTGGAAACGCTTCCAGATAGCATCGCTCTGGCGCTTGGGCACAGAGCCGATCGCCTTCCACTTCTTCTGGAGCTCCATCAGCTTGTCAGCCGTCTTCCTCCAGTCGGTGCTCTCTCGGAGAGCCTCAGCCTGCTCGCAGAGTTCAGTCTTCAGACGCAGATTTTCCGACATCTGATCCTTGACATTCTTATAATATTCAGCCTTGTCGGTAAAGAATCGGTCGCAGGCAGCGCGGAAGCGGGCAAAAAGCTTGTTGTTGTTCTTCTTGGATGCATATCCGAGCGACGTCCATTCCTCCTGAGCGGCGAGCACTTTAGCTGTCTGCTCATCCCACTCCTTGTAGCTGGTCGGGCGGGTAGCCTCCATGGCTTCAATACGCTCGCAGAGTGCGGTCTTAGCCTGCTCATTCTGCTGTTCGCGCTCCTTGCGTTCCTCGAAGAAGGCTTGATATTTCTTGTTGACGATAGCAGATGCGTCCTTGAATCGCATCCAGATATCCTCGCGCATCTCCTTGGCTACGGGACCGGTCTCGCGCCACTTGTCGTGGAGTTCCTGCAGGCGACGGAATGCCAGGACAACATCCTCCTCGGCAGCCAGGCGCTCAGCCTCCTCACAAAGGAGGGTCTTTACTTCGAGATTTTTCTTGAAGTCGTAGTCACGCAGATCCTTATTGATGCGATACTGGTCGTAGAATTTCTCCACAGCGTCCTGATAGCGCTTCCACTGGTCGGTAGCAGCCGTAGCAGGCACTTCGCCGATAGTCTTGAACTGCTGCTGGAGCTCGCGGAAGCGAGGAAATTCGCGATTGACATTGTCAGCATCAGCCGACATCTCAAGCAGCTGGGCTATGATTTCATCCTTGAGCTTGAGGTTTGATTCACGGACAGCCTCCAGACGAGCTACCTGTTCAGCCTTCTTATCCTTGATTTCAGCAAGCAGCGCTTTGAATTCTTCTTCGACAGCCGATTGTGCGGGCTCAAAACCTGTAGCATCATTGCCGGCTTCGATGTATGCCTCGCGCTCAGCCTGCTGCTCGGCCTTACGGAATGCGTAGAACTGCTGTTTCAGGCTGTTGATAGCCTCTCGACTTACATTTTCAGCATCCTCAGCAGCCAGTGAACGCAGAGCTGTCACTACATCTTCGATGGTAGCATAGCGCACATGCTCGGCGGATGCCTCCGCCTCGTCTACAGTTTCAACAGTTTCTTCTTTCTCGTAAACAGGCGCAGTGGCCTGCTGCTCATTGAGGGTTGAGTCAGGCTGCACTTCGGTTGCAACGTTCTTTGACTCTTCACGCATTTCCATATTCAAGTGATAATTAGATTATTAAGCGCTCGACTGCACACAGCCGAGATTCATTTAGCTCCCAAATATATAAATAATAATTGTAATCCCGCCTAATTTTCAACATTTTTTCGTCATCGGACTCGAAAAGCAATATCTGTTTTATATGTTTTTGACACATTCCACCGCCACCCTTATCTTGAAAAATGCTAACTTTGCAAATTATTTTATAGATTAATGTCAAAGAAACTTCCCAAGTCAATTCCTTTGGGGGTCGCACTAATCCCCATCATATTTCTGCTCGTCGGGCTCATCACCCTCATAGCCGTCAAAGGCTCGGGTGCCGTCAACGAATGGAGCGCACCAATCCTCCTCTCAGCCGCCGCATTATCCGTAGCCATCTCAGTGGCCTGCTACCACCGTCCATGGCGTGCAATACTGCTCGGCATGATCAAGAGCTTCCGCCAGATCATCCCGTCATTCCCCGTCCTGCTCCTGATCGGCGCCGTATCAGCCACATGGATGCTCTCAGGCACCGTCCCTATGCTGATCGAATGGGGCCTTGAGATCCTCAACCCCACCCTATTCCTCTTCATAACATGCGCTGTCTGCTCCATAATCTCCGTCCTGACCGGTAGCTCGTGGACCACGATTGCCACTATCGGCGTAGCTTTCATGGGTATAGGCACCGTCATAGGCTACAGTCCCGGCTGGATTGCCGGAGCCATCATCTCCGGAGCCTATTTCGGCGACAAAGTGTCACCTCTGAGCGACACTACCGTCCTGGCCAGCAGCTCCACAGGCGTCCGACTCTTCACTCACATCCGCTACCTGATGATCACATCGGTCCCGGCCATGCTGATAGCCCTCACTGTATTCCTTATCGCCGGCTTCACTGCCGACCATGTCGGTCGCACTGACACTCTCGAGATGGAGAATGCCCTGCACGCCACTTTCAATCTGACCCCATGGCTGCTGATCGTGCCCGCCATCACAATCACCGCAATCGCCATCCGCTTCAACACCTGCATAGTCCTTGCCATCAGCGCCATGACCGGACTGGCGGCAATATTCATCTTCCAGCCGCAGGTCGTAGCCGCGTTCATTGACATGGGTCACAGCAATTTCACAGCAGCCGCCCACATCTTCCTGACCGACACCGCACTCGCCACCGGACATCCGCTCCTCGACGACCTCGTGGCCACGGGCGGAATGAAGGGGATGCTCCCGACCGTCGAGCTCGTAGCCGCGGCCATGGTGTTCGGCGGAGCCTTGATGGGGTCCGGGATGCTGACAAGCATCACGTCAGCCTTCACCCGCAAGCTCGATGGCCCCCGTTCAGTCGTCACCGCCACCGTTGGTAGCGGACTGTTCCTCAACAGCTGCACCGCCGACCAGTATCTCTCTATCATCATCGGCGGCAACCTCTACAAGAAAATATATAATCGCAATCGGCTCGAGAGCAAGCTACTGAGCCGCTCCCTCGAAGACTCGATCTCGGTCACCTCTGTCCTCATCCCCTGGAATTCGTGCGGCGTGACCCAGTCAGCCGTGCTTGGAGTAGCCACGCTGACCTATCTCCCCTACTGCATCTTCAACTTCCTGAGCCCGCTGATGTCGCTGACGATGGCCTGGACCGGATTCCGCATCCGCCGGCTGCACCTCCATCACGCCAAAAACAAGTCCGGTTTGCATAACTAATCCATAATTATTATTTTTGTCGGTAATATGGACAATAACACAATACAACCATCGGCATTCCTGCAGATCGCGGCTCGCTTTGGGCTTTTCATCGGCATAGCCGCTGCTGTTGCCATGTTCGCAACGCTATATTCTATTGACACGCCGATGCTAATGATTTTAGCTATCATCGGATTTGTCGGCGTCCCTGTGATCCTATGGAGAGCGCTCTCCAAAGTGATGGACCTCACGGCGGGCACAGCTTCATTCGCCCATCTATGGCGCACAGGCACTCTGGCCATGTCCGCCGGAGGCCTTATCCTCGCCATAATCTCATTTGTCATACTCAAATGGATTGACCCTGACTTCATGTCCGGAATGATCGAACAAATCAACGAGGCATACACCAAGCTCGGCACCCCCGAAGCCACAGAGAAACTGGCTGAAATCAACAAAGCCATCGAGGAGAACGGCTTCCCGACCTCAGCCGAGCTGTCTCTCCAGCTTTTTGTCTCGACAGTCCTTTCAGGCTCGGTCGTATCAATCGCAATGGCAGCATTCCTCCGCGCCAGAGCCAATAGATTTCGCAACACTCCCCCAGCTTTTTAACTCTCATCATGGATATTTCGGTCGTCATACCCCTCTACAATGAGGCTGAATCTCTACCCGAGCTCGAAGAATGGATAGCACGGGTAATGTCAGCCAATGACTTCTCCTATGAAATCATCTTCGTCGACGATGGAAGCACCGATCGCTCATGGGATGTCGTTCAGGAGCTCGCGCGCCGTAACCCGGCCGTCAGAGGGCTCAGCTTCCGACGCAACTACGGTAAGTCGCCCGCCCTCAACGAAGGCTTCCGACGCGCCAAGGGCGATGTAGTCATCACCATGGATGCCGACCTCCAGGACTCTCCCGACGAGATTCCCGAGCTATACCGCATGATCACAGCCGACGGCTATGACCTCGTCTCAGGATGGAAGCAGAAGCGCTACGACCCACTCTCCAAGACCATCCCAACAAAACTGTTCAACGCCACCGCGCGCCGCGTCTCCGGCATACACAATCTCCACGACTTCAACTGTGGTCTGAAGGCTTATCGCAACAAGGTCGTCAAGTCGATCGAAGTCTACGGCGACATGCACCGCTACATCCCCTATCTTGCTAAAAACGCAGGCTACACCCGCATCGGTGAGAAAGTCGTCCACCACCAGGCCCGCAAATACGGCAAAACCAAATTCGGACTCGACCGCTTCGTCAATGGCTACCTCGACCTGATGACCCTCTGGTTCACATCCAAGTTCGGCCGCAAACCGATGCACTTCTTCGGCCTGCTCGGGTCCCTGATGTTCTTCATCGGACTGGTAGCCGTCATGGCAGTCGGATTCGGCAAGCTCTGGGCCATGCACCACGGCAGCAGCTACACCCTCGTGACCGCCTCCCCCTACTTCTATCTTGCGCTCGTGACGATGATCCTCGGCACACAGCTGTTCCTCACAGGCTTCATCGGCGAACTGATCGTACGCAACTCCTCACGCCGCAACGAGTATGAAATCGAAACAGAAATCAACGATGCCTGCAATTAGAAACAAACTCCTTCTGCTCCCGGCCATCCTTCCGGCGACACTTCTGTTCGCCGGATGCAATACGACCGGATGCATGGACAATCGCAGCTCACTCCTGCTTGCCGGCTTCTACTCGGCATCAGACAAGGCTATTTCTCTGCAGCACATTGAGATGGGCGGCGTCGGAGCCCCCAACGACTCCCTCATCATCGAGGCCGGCGAGTCTACCTCCGAAGTCTACCTCCCCCTACGCCATACCGACTCCTCAACGTCATTCTTCATCAGATACCTCAACTCCGACGTTGACCTGACGGAAAACTTCGACACGATCACTCTGACCTACTCCTCCATCCCATATTTCGCCTCCGAGGAGTGTGGCGCCATCTATCAATACTCGATAAAGTCGCTTGAATATACCACCCACTTCATCGACCGTGTCACCCTCCTTGACTCGCTGATCAACAATGCCGATATGCAGAAAATGCACATCTACTTCCTAACCGATTAACCCCGCACGACGCCCGACTTCCACCCCTATGAAACGCTTCTTCGCCATCCTCGTCATAGCCCTCACAGTCGGTACAGTCGCTACTGTTGCTCAGCGCCGTATCTCCCCGGTCAACAATGCCGCTACCGCAACTCAGGCTGTCAACACCAACCGCAACGAAAACGACACCATCGACCGCTCCAAACTTATCAAATACAAAGACGACAAAGGCAACGTCGTGCTCGTCGATACCGTCTCAGGCCGCGAGATCATTGACTCGACCAACATCAGCAAAGTCCCCCCGATGATCTATCCCCTGATATATGAGACCACCATCGGCGTCAACGTCTGGGACCCTCTGATGCGACTCTTCGGTCAGGACTACGGGACTGTCGGCTTCTCGGCCGAGCTCAATATGCACAATCGCTACATCGCCGTGTTTGAAGCAGGACTCGGATCGGCCGACAACACTCCCGCCGACAACAATTTCACATACCACTCTCCCATCGCCCCCTACTTCAAGATAGGTCTCAACTACAATTTCTTCTACAACTCCAACCCCGCCTATCAGCTCTTTGCCGGAGTGCGCTACGGATTCTCACCCTTCACCTGGACCCTGAGGAATGTCACCCCCGTAGGCGACTACTGGGGCGCGCCATCACCGATGCAGTTCCCTAACGTCAGCGCCACCGCCGGCTATCTCGAATTCCTCGTCGGCCTCCGAGTCCGGATCTGGCGCAACATCTCCATGGGATGGACCGCACGCTTCCACTCCGTCATCCATCGCTCAGCCACCGAGCATGGCAAGCCGTGGTATGTCCCCGGTTTCGGCACTTATGGCTCCCCCCTCTCAGCCTCCCTTTCCATATTCTATACCATCCCCTTGCATAAGGAGAGCAACCCTGTCATCCCACAGCCATGAGCCGCATCGTCATCATTGGAGCATCCTCAGGCCTGGGCCGTGCAGTCGCCGAAGCCTTCGCCCGCAAAGGGTGGCAAGTCGGAGTAGCCGCGCGCCGCGAAGAGCCGCTCATCGAGTTGAGCCGCGCCTTCCCCGGACAGATCATGTATGCCTTGATTGACTCCTCGGCCCCGGAGGCACCCGACCGCCTCAGCGAGCTCATCGACCGGCTCGGAGGGATGGACATCTTCCTTCAGGCAGCAGGCGTAGGAAGTCAGAATACTCAGCTTGCCGACGACATAGAGCGCAAGACCGTGATGACCAACTGTACCGGCTTCACCGCCATGGTCGACACCGCATTCCGCTACTTCAGCACCGCCACCTCCCCACGCCGCGGACTGATCGCGGCCATCACATCCGTGGCGGCCACCAAGGGGCTCGGAGTCGCCCCCTCCTATAGCACCTCAAAAGCCTATCAGACAGTCTACCTGACTGCCCTCGAGCAGCTCGCCCACATCCGCCGGCTCAAGATCGACTTCTGCGACATCCGTCCCGGCTTCATCGCCACCGACCTGCTCGACCCGACTGACTCCTACCCCATGCTGATGCAAAAAGATTATGCCGTCCCCAAGATCGTCCGCGCCATCGAGAGCAGGCGTCGCGTAGCCATCATTGACCGACGTTGGTGGCTTCTCGTCAAGGGGTGGAGACTCATCCCGCGTTGGCTATGGGTCAGAATCAACGCTACAACCCGACGCTCACAAGATTAACACCCTACATACTATTACGAACTATGGAAAAAATTGCCCTTTGCAGCGATCATGCAGGCTACGAACTCAAAGCCATCATAGCCGGCTATCTCGAATCACAGGAAATACCCTTCGAAGACTTCGGCACATTCAGTGCTGACAGCTGCGACTATGCCGACTTCGCCCACCCCGCTGCAGCAGCCGTGGAAAGCGGTAAGTGCACCCGCGGAATAGCTATGTGCGGCAGCGGCAACGGTATCGCCATGACCCTCAACAAGCATCAGGGTATCCGCGCTGCCATCTGCTGGCTCCCCGCGCTCGCCGCGCTCGCCCGTCAGCACAACGACGCCAACTTCCTCGTCCTCCCGGCCCGCTTCATTGAGCCCGTCAAAGCCATTGAGCTTGTCGACATCTACCTCTCTACCCCCTTCGAGGGTGGCCGCCACTCACGCCGCATCGAAAAAATGCCAGTAAAATAATCACTAACACATAGATACATAATGTCTACAGCCATACCCACAGCTGCTCCCCACGGAGCTCTTCCCAAAGTAGAAGATATGCGCGTCGCCATCGTGCGCGCCGAATGGAACGGCCACATCACACAGGCCCTGACCGATGGCGCCCTCGACATCTTCCATCGCGAAGGTTTCGCCGAGGATCAGGTCGACGTCTTCACCGTCCCCGGTGCCGTCGAGCTCACATTCGCAGCCTCGCAGCTCATCGAGGCCTCACTCTATGATGCCGTCATCGTGTTCGGATGCGTCATCCGCGGCGGCACGCCCCACTTCGACTACGTCTGCCAGAGTGTGACTCAGGGAGTTACATCCCTCAATGCCGACTGCGACATCCCCGTAATCTTCGGCGTGCTGACAGTCGACACCGAGCAGGATGCGCTCGACCGCGCAGGCGGCTCCCTCGGCAATAAAGGGAGCGAGGCTGCCGAAGCAGCTATCAAAATGCATGATTTCGTCACCAAAGTCAAGAATCTCTGATGCGCATCGACATCCTGACCGTACTCCCCGAGATGTTTGACTCGCCGCTCGGATGCTCCATCCTCAAGCGCGCTCAGGACAAAGGTCTGGTCGAGTTCCACATACACAACCTTCGGGAATACACCACTAACAAGCATCGCAAGGTCGACGACTACCCCTTCGGAGGCGAGGCCGGCATGGTCATGCAGGTGCAGCCCATCGACGCGTGTATCAGCCATCTCAAGAGCCAGCGCGACTACGATGAAGTCATCTTCACATCCCCCGATGGTGAGCAGTTCGATCAGCCCATGGCCAACTCCATGTCGATGCTACAGAACATAATAATACTCTGCGGCCACTACAAAGGAGTCGACTTCAGAGTACGTGAACATCTGATTACAAAAGAAATATCTATCGGCGACTATGTCCTGACCGGCGGCGAAATGCCTGCCATCGTCATCTCCGACGCCATCGTGCGCCTGATACCGGGAGTCATCGGCGACGAGCAGAGCGCTCTCTCCGACTCCTATCAGGACAACCTCCTCGCGCCTCCGGTCTACACACGCCCTGCCGACTATAACGGCTGGAAAGTGCCTGACATACTCCTCTCGGGCCATGAAGCCTGCATTGCCGAGTGGCGACAGGAGCAAGCCCTCGAGCGCACACGTCGCCTGCGCCCCGACCTGCTCACTCGCTGACCGTAGGGTCAAACGAGTAGGCACCCAGCGTCAGGTCATTCCGCGAAATCCCATACCGGTCGGTCGTAAGATCGACCGGTATCAGTTCCGGAGCAGCCGCTCCGATAGCGGGCGACCCTTGCTTCAGGCGATAGTCAAAGTGATAATCCTCGCGGACAGTAAAGTAGAGAGGATCCTCCCCCCAGATACACTCCAGAAAGTTGTCATCATCGCTGCCCGCACTCTTGAAGAGGCAGCGGCGCATAAATATCTGCGATCCCGTCAGATCGCCGTGCGACAGATCCTGGCCATTGCCATAGATGATACAGTTGTGAAACTCCGCCACAAGCATAGGCAGTCCGCTTTCAGCGTCCCACCCCTCCTCGTCAGCGAAAGCATGAGAGAACTGGACAGCAGGGCCAACCGCCGTAAACAGATAATAATTAGCTATCGTCGAATTGCTTATCAGCGCCCGGCCGCCCTGTAGATAGACCACTCCGGCCGAAGCATCCGCCAGCTCACACCCCACAGCCTTGACCGACGAGTGAAGCGACAGCAGAGCAAAATCCTTGGAGTTACGCAGCTGACAGTTGAAAAGCGACAGCGACGGGACATCATCGGTATATGGAGTCTCCATCACATTGACTCCCCACGTAGTATTGCGTACAGAGGTGTATTCCATCTCGTTAGCCTGACTTGTCGACGAAAAGAACACACCCTGCCACTGACCCGACATGATCTCATAGTCCACGCGCCCTACGACGGTGCCCAGGCGGTCGCCCGTCATCTCCACAGGCTGAGCAGCCGTGCCTATCGAGCGGAGAGTTCCGTCGACGATCAGTGACGCGTCGGAGTGGAAGAGCAGTCGCGTCCCAGGCTCCAGAGTCAGAGTAGCTCCCGGAGCCACTACAAGGCTGTCATATACGATATAGGGTCGGTCGGCCGTCAGGTGAGTATCGGCGTCGAGCGTCACGCCGTGCAGCCGCTCGGCATCCATCCCTTCGGCCGTCAGCGTCACGCTCTGAGTCACGCCACGGGTGGTGAAGTCCAGATGGTCGACATAGCTGCGGAGCTCCGTGCCACGCATATCGGGGAGAGTCACTTCGGCAAATATGAAAATAGAGTCGTTAGGGCGGATCTCCACGTCGGTGAAGACTTTTCCACTTATGCCGTCGACATTAAAGCGCCATTGCGCATCTGTACAGTTGTCTCTGAGGGCAATACGATCGATGCTGATCACCTTGCTGCCGGGATTGAACACCTTAAAACGCATCGTCGGCGTACCCTCTCCGGTGAAGACGGTACCCATCGACAGTGTATCAGCCTCAAAGCGGGGCTGATCCGACGGCGATGTCGAGATCGAGTCCTCGATACACCCCGTCAGCGCAGTGGCGCCGACCAACACACACATTATATAATATATAAAATGTTTCATGCTTTTCTAACGACAATTCCCACCCGTTTATTACCTTTGCAACACCCAAAATACGTTAATACGCCACACATACAGTACAAGCAAATTATTTTCTAACGGAAAATTAACGCGCCCTGAGGGCGCGTCCTCATCGTCAACTCTGGCACTTGCAACACGTCTCGGACTCGTCTGTGCCGCATAATGGGATATCTTTCGCACATAGCTTGCAACAAGCGCCCTGAGGGCGCGTCATTGTGGTCAACCCCAGGCGTGCGTCAGCGCCTGGGGGATAGTATAATACACTCATAACTGAGCGTCGGAGACGCGATATTGTGAAAAACAGATTGGTGTCACGAAAAAAGATGCTATCTTTGCAATTATGAGCAACGTGACCGCATTATATCACATCGTGTTCTGCACAAAAGCCCGCGAGATGGTTCTACCACCCGATCATCTCGAAGACCTCTACCGCTTTATCTGGCGGAAAATCGAAGACACCGGATGCAAGCTCCTCAGAATAGGCGGCATTCAGAATCATGTCCACCTGCTTGTCGACCTGCATCAGACAGTATCATTAGCCAAATTGGTGCAGGATATAAAGGGACATTCAAGCGGATGGATGAAAAGCGACATACGGTTTAGATACTTTACAGGGTGGGCGAAGGAGTATTTTGCAAGTACAGTCTCTCCGGAGCATAAATATGCCGTGATCGAGTATATCAAAAATCAGAAAACCCATCACAACCAGGTAGCCTTCGATGAAGAACTGACCGAACTATATCACCGCGCAGATCAGCAGCTCACAAGCTATGATATGCGGTAGAACACCATATCGCGTCTCCGACGCTTATCGGCAGAGTTATCCACCCATTCCCCAGGCGCAAGCACGCCTGGGGTTGACCACAATAACGCGCCCTCAGGGCGCTTTCTATAGCAACAGATTCCTCAGAAAACCACTCTATATGACGATCATAGCCGATGCCGGAAGCACCAAGACCACCTGGGCAATCACAGACAGCAACGATGGCTCCACCATCATGGCCCGCACCTCCGGGCTCAACCCCGCCGTTATGACCCCGGACGCCATCACCGGGATAATCGCCGCCGAGCTACTCCCCGTGCTCCCCTCCGACACTGTCGAAGCTATCTATTACTATGGCGCCGGGGTAGTGACCGACCTGCATCGCGACACTATCCGCTCCGCCCTCTCGGCCATCCACTGCCAAACAATTGTGGTAGAAAGCGATATGCTTGGCGCAGCGCGCAGCCTGCTCGGCCATAAGCCGGGCATCGCCGGAATCCTCGGCACCGGGTCCAACTCCTGCCTCTACGACGGCTCCCAAATCGTCAGCTCCATCCCTCCGTTAGGCTACATCCTCGGCGACGAGGGAAGCGGAGCATCCATCGGCAAGCGCTTCGTGGCCGACCTCTTCAAGGGTCTACTCCCCGCCGAAGTCATAGAGCTATGGCAGGATGACAACGCCCTGAGTATGGGCGAAGTGATCGAGAGGGTCTACCGTCGCCCGGGTGCCAATCGATTCCTTGCTTCCCTGATGCCACTTATCAAGAAAGCCTCCCGCATCGAAGCGGTCAGCGACCTCATCCGTGACGAATTCGACCGCTACTTCACCCGCAACATCGACCGCTACGGCCGACCGGATCTCCCCCTGGGCTTCACCGGCTCCGTAGCCCATCATTTCAGTCCCTGGCTCCGCTCCGTAGCAGCGGCTCACCGCCACCCCCTACCCGCGATCTGCCCAGACCCGATGCCCGGACTGATCGCCTATCACGCCGATGCGAAAAAAATTTAGTAAAAAAAAGCATCAATACGGAAAAATTTCTATAATTTTGTATCAGTAGTAAACTACGAACCTAAACCTAAACAATAATATTATGTCAAAAGTAACAGTTGTAGGCGCCGGAAATGTAGGCGCAACTTGTGCAAACGTCCTCGTTACCACCCAGGTATCTGACGAAGTAGTTCTCATCGACATCAAAGAAGGCCTCTCAGAAGGTAAGGCTATGGACATCAACCAGACCGTCAATATCCTCGGCCTCGAGACCCGTCTGACAGGTGTCACCAACGACTATGAGAAGACCGCCGGCAGCGACGTTGTAGTCATCACATCAGGTATTCCCCGCAAGCCCGGTATGACCCGCGAAGAGCTCATCGGTGTCAATGCAGGTATCGTGAAATCTGTTACCGAAAACATCCTCAAATACTCTCCCAACGCTGTCATTGTATGCGTATCCAACCCCATGGATACCATGACCTATCTTATCCACAAGACATCAGGTCTCCCCAAAAACCGCATCATCGGTATGGGTGGCGCACTCGACAGCGCTCGCTTCAAATATTTCCTCAGCAACGCTCTCGGTGCTAACCCCACCGAAGTTGAAGGCATCGTAATCGGCGGCCACGGCGACACCACAATGATACCCCTCACCCGCTTCGCAGCATATCGCGGCGTCCCCGCTACCAACTATCTCGACGCTGACACCCTCGCTAAGGTTGCAGCCGACACCATGGTAGGCGGTGCTACCCTCACCAAGCTCCTCGGCACCTCAGCATGGTATGCTCCCGGTGCAGCTTCAGCTCAGGTAGTAGCAGCTGTGCTCCACAACGAGAAGAAGCTCATCTCATGCTCAGCACTCCTTGACGGCGAATACGGCGAGAAAGACCTCTGCATCGGTGTTCCCTGCATCCTCGGTAAGAACGGTATCGAAAAGATCGTAGAGTTCCCCCTCAACGACGCTGAGAAAGAAGCCTTTGCAGCAAGCGCAGCAGCAGTCCGCAAGACCAACGCCGCCCTCGCTTCAGCTCTCTGATAAGCCTAAGAACTTACAACTTATTCACGCCGCCGACAGCCCCCGCTGCCGGCGGCTTCCTTATCCCCCGGAGCTCACCCCGTCACGCGTGCCGGAGGTACGCTCCCCTCCGCCCCACGACGTCCCCCACGCCTCGGAGCATCAGCGCCCGCACAAAGCGCACGGAGGGCGCGACATCGTGGTCAACCCCAGGCGTGCTTGCGCCTGGAGATAAAACGCGAAATGTTAATTTTCAAACATTTCCGCAAAAAATATATGTTATATACATATTACTTACTACCTTTGTCCTATCCATCATACTCGACATCAATCCAAAACCATCAATCACATACACCAATGAAAAAATTTTTACTACTTCTCGGCTTAGCTGTTTGCGCTTGCTTCAGGATGAGCGCCGACACCGCAACAGTCGAATTTTCAAAAATGGGCTACAATAATGCCGAAGATATCACGGCAGTTTCAGTTCCGGACTCCCCTATTTCGCTTTCTCTTGTCTCCGGAACTTCCTCTAATCCACCAAAATACTATACTACAGGAACTGGATTACGTATGTATTCAGGAAATAAAATGACAATCTCAGTTCCTGACGGTTATTCCATTACCAATATTGTGTTCACAGCATCAGCAAACAACTATGCAGTTAAAGGAACAACAGATTTAGGAACACTGTCCGTGTCTAATGCAACTTCTACCTGGAGTGGTAATGCACAAAAAATCGTTTTAACGTCTAGTGCCACCTGTCGTCTGCAGAAAATGGTCTTCACCTACACAGCTCCTGCAGCGGCCGTAGAAAGAGTTGAGATTAACTATGATTTCAAAACGGCAGAAGTAGCCCTTACATGTCCCACTGCAGGTGCCACAATCTTCTACGGATTCGCTGCCGATGCGATGACAAATCAGTACTCAGCTCCATTCAAGATCACTGAAAACTGTACAATTTTCGCCTACGCTCAACTTGGCTCAGATGAAAGCAGAACAAGCGAACTGAGTGTAGCACTTCCATATACCACATTCAAAGAACTCATTGACGATGCCTCCGACAAAGATCAGGTCAATCTATTAGGTAATTTCCAGGTACTCTACCAGTCAGGCGATTACCTTATACTTACAGATGGATCGACCAATCTCGTACTATACAGAGTTTCTGAAGAATACACTGTAGGCACAAAAATTTCAGTAATTTCTGCATCCTATGCTCCATACCACGGTCTTCCTGAACTAACTGACATCACCCTCATTGAAGAAGGAGGCAATGGCGCCGAATATAACGTTACTGAACTCATCTCAATAGATGATGTCACAGTCGATTCACATCTTATGAACGAAGTAGCACTTTTAGGGTGTACAATTTCAAGAGATTTAGCCAATATAACCATTCACGGAGCAACGCTCCCAATTAACAATCTTTTTGGTATCGAGCTGACCCAAGGCGATGACTTCAAAGTGACAGGCTTTTTCTGGGTAAGAGACAAGACCTTACAGTTAGTTCCTGTTGCAGCTGAAAGCGGATTCGCCGTTCCCACTGTAAGAACTCCCGTAATCTCGCCCAACCATCGTGAGCTTATGCCCGGCGACGATATAACAATCACATGTGCGACCTCCAACGTAGAAATCCACTACACAACCGATGGCGAAGATCCCACCGAAGATTCCCCTGTATACAACGGTCCCATCGACTTTCCTGAAGACGCAGTCGACTTTACCGTTAAGGCTCGCGCATACTATACCGGCTCCGACGTCTCAATGTTTGAATCACCTGTAGCAACGCGTCAGTATCACATCTTCGATGCGTCCTGCAATGTAATTACCGCCGATAACCACGAAGACGGTGGCAACTCTTATCTACCAGCTCATACTTGTACCATTGACCGCGTAGACTACCAGATGGTAGGTATGCATAATTCTACCCAAGGTATCCAGATGAACAACAACAGCTCTCGCTTCTGCTATTTGATTCAGACGAGCGACAATAAAGGATTCGTTGTCGGCGATGGTATCGAATGGGTTTTAAGCAGCATATCACTTAACTACCACGATTCAAACTCTAAAATAGAATTTAATGTACGTGGCTCAAACACCCCGTTCACAGCTTCTACCACTGAGACATCCAACAACACATCTGACAAGGCATCAATTGAAGAAACCGGTGAATTTGTAGGTACTATAAGTGCTTCCAAACCATCTGTGGACTTCACCAAGAACTATCGCTACTTCGCTCTCTATCCCACAAAAACCGGCGTAGTCTACCTTGATGACATTACGATCAACTACCGTCGTGTCCAGGATTCTCCCCGCACCAAGCTCACCGGCGCTTACCTCGAAGCAGACGAGAACTCAGTTCAAGAGCAGTTTGAAATGTTCGTAGGTGCATATACAAAAGATGGCGATGAACTTGACCTGACCGGTAATGTTACACTCGCAGTGAAAGATGCCAACGGCAAAGTCCTCGCAGAAAGCTCTGAATTCTACTACGATGTAGACGGTTACCTCGCTACAGTCATGATTAAAGAAGCCGGCCGCTACACCGTAACGATGAGCTGGACGGGCGATCTCAACTATGAGGACGGCTCACTCTCCACAGTTCTCAACGTCTACTCACCCGTACTCATCACCGATAACAACAGCGGCGTAGTTTGCTCAAGCAACGCTACCATCCAGGAGGCATCTGAAGCCACCAAAGGTCACGCAGTACTCGTATTCCCCGCAGGTCAGCGCGACCATAAGATCACTCTCAGCAACCTTGCAGGTGCTAAGATCCACTATCGTGTGACCGAAGTCAGCGTTGCCCCCACTGCCAACGCTCCCAAGCAGGCTGCCAACAAAGCACCCCAAGGCTTCACCGAGCACACCGGCGGCGAGATCACACTCAGCGGTGAGCATGGCGTACTGGCCCTCGTGACAGAGAAAAACGGCGTAGTATCACCCATCGAAGAGACCTACTACACCAACGACATAGACAAACTCGACGAAGTCACCACCGGTGTAGCCGAAGTTGAGATCAACAACGGCGAGGCAGTCTACTACGACCTGAGCGGCCTCCGCGTAGCAGCCGACAAACTCAAAGCCGGTATATACGTCCGCGTAGCCGGTCAGAAACTCACCAAAGTGCTCGTGAAATAATCGAAACACCACCCAGCCCCATACAGAGGTCGCGACTCCCCCGAGCCGCGACCTTTATTTTGCCTCAGAACGTCAGGGAGACTGAGAGGGTCGGGGCGGCATGGCCCGTGGCGTCAGGGACGAGCGCCAGGCCGGAGGAGATGTCGACCTTCGACTTCTGCGGATGGCGGCTGCTCCACCCGTAGGCGTCGTTGCCTCGGAAATAGCCGAGGAATTCGTTGACCGGATCGCAGAGAAACGCGGCCACATATCCCAGCGGCTTCCACCCGAGCAGGCGGTAGTCATGCTCCACTATATAGCGCTTGCCATGATACATGCACTCCCCGAGGAGCGACCCCACGACGGGCGTGATGATCAGATCCTGTATCGACGGAATCTCCATAAACGCCTCGATGCCATACTCCCAGAAGATAGTCGACACGCCGAAGCTATAGAGCGCCGAATACCAGAAATTCAGTCCCTGCGAACGTGCCGACATGAAATAGGCGGCACCGGCATAGGGGTGCAGGACATAATTGAAGATAGCCTTATCATGATCCCAATGGGGGCCATCCATCACATGGTTGAGATAGCGCTCGGCCATCGGCACCTCGGCCTCCTCCTTCTTGTTCCAGGCGGTAGAGTTCTCGGGGAGGAAGTCGAGAATAGCAAGCGTGGTAAATCCGCCGGCAAAGAGCACCGCCGTATTGGCAGCCAAGCGTCGATAATTGGGATAGTTACCTGAGAGCGAGTAGGGCATATCGTAGATGCACGGCTGCTTCCCTCCCTTGAGCGCCGGGACAGCTGTCTGTCGCGGCTCCGGGCCGGGCAGAGTGTCAGTCTCATAGTCCTGCTCGTCAAGGAGCTCATCGCGGATGTCATCGTCGATGTCGCCGTCGACATCCACATAGCCGATAGAGTAGAACTCCTCGGGGTCGACTGTAGCCCTTGCCGCTCCCCAGCTCAGGACGATTGCCAAAGTGATGAATATGCGTTTCATAGTGTTCGGAGATTAAGAGCCCGTGTGATGCGTGTTTTTCTTGAGGATTGTAATAACTTTGTAACAAATCTACATACTTGGGAGTTGGGGGATAAGAGATTTTTAACATTTCGTAAGTAGGAAATTTTTCGTAACTTCGCGGTATATATACTCACTGATAATGGAACAACAGAGACTCTATCCCAACCTTATACTCGATGCCCTGCGCAACGTGCGCTATCCCGGCACCGGCAAAAACATCGTCGAAGGCGAGATGGTCGAGGACGACATCCGCATCGACGGTAATCGCGTCAGCTTCTCGCTCATCTTCGACCGCCCTACCGACCCATTTATCAAGTCGATAGTCAAAGCTGCCGAGAGCGCCATCGCCACCTACATAGGCCCGTGGGTCGACATCAAAGGCAATATCGCCGTCAAGACCCGTGTCCAGGCTCCGCAGCCCGCCGAGAAGCCGCTCGCCAAGGTCAAGAACATCATCGGAGTCTCATCAGGCAAGGGTGGAGTAGGCAAGTCGACCGTAGCATCCAATCTGGCTGTAGCCCTCGCCCGCGAAGGCTACAAAGTGGGTCTCCTGGACGCCGATATCTTCGGCCCCTCGATGCCCAAGATGCTCGGTCTCGAAGACGCTGAGCTCTACATGCACCGCGTTGACGGCCGCGAGCTCATAATCCCCGCCGAGCGCTATGGCGTCAAGGTCCTGTCAATCGGATTCCTCGTCGATAAGAATGCCCCTGTCCTCTGGCGCGGCGGCATGGCCTCCAACGCCCTCAAGCAGCTCATCACCGACGCCGACTGGGGTGAGCTCGACTACTTCCTGATCGACATGCCTCCCGGCACGAGCGACATCCATCTGACCCTCGTGCAGACCCTCGCCATCACAGGCGTGGTCATCGTCTCCACCCCCCAGCAGGTGGCCCTGGCCGACGCCCGCAAGGGTATCGCGATGTTCATGGGCGACAAAGTCAATGTCCCCATCCTCGGTCTGGTAGAGAACATGGCATGGTTCACCCCCGAACGACATCCCGACGAGCGCTATTACATCTTCGGCCGCGAAGGTGGCGTAGAGCTTGCTAAAGAGCTTGGCGTCAAGCTACTGGGTCAGATACCCGTCACCGAAAGCATCTGCGACCACGGCGACAGCGGCGAGCCTATTGCCACTGGCGACACCCTGGCAGCGCATGCCTTCATCCACCTCGCCCACGAGGTAGTCGACGCCGTCAATCAGCGCAACAGCGACCTCCCGCCGACCACCAAAGTCGAACTCAAACACTGATAGATGAAGCCTGAAGTACTGATAATCAACGGTCCCAACCTCAATCTGACAGGGCGCCGCGAGCCTGGCATCTACGGCACTCGACCGCTTGACGACTACCTCGCCGAGCTCGCCGCCGAAGAGGCTGACATCACCGTCACCACCTTCCAGTCAAACCACGAAGGGGCGCTCATCGACAAGCTCCACGAGCGCGGATTCGACCCCGAGGTCAAAGGCATCATACTCAACGCGGGAGCCTACACCCACACATCGCTTGCCCTGGCCGATGCCATCCGAGCCATCAGCGTCCCCGTAATCGAAGTCCACATCTCCAACACAGCAGCCCGCGAGCCGGAGCGCCACCGCTCCCTCATAGCTCCCGCCTGCCGCGGCACGATAGCCGGATTCGGTCTCGACAGCTACCGCATCGCCCTTGAGGCCGTAAAGAGACTATGAAATGACCGAAGAGCTCAACGACTACATACTCAGCCACATATCGCCCGAGCCTGACGACCTGCGCGAGCTTGAGCGCGACGTCAATGTCCGCCTGCTCTACCCGCGCATGTGTTCCGGCCACCTCCAGGGGCGCATCCTCAAGATGCTGACCTCCATGATCGCCCCCAAGCGCGTCATCGAACTCGGTACCTACGCCGGCTACTCCGCCCTCTCCATCGCCGAGGGGCTCGCCGAGGATGCCGAAATACACACCATCGAGGCCGACGACGAGATGGAAGACTTCATCCGCCGACGCCTTGACCGCTCCCCCCACGGCCATAAAGTCCACCTCCACATCGGCCCCGCTGAAGAGGTGATCCCTACCCTCCCGGGCGGCTGGGACATGGCCTTCATCGACGCCAACAAGCGGAGCTATGTCGACTATTACGAAGCCATCCTCCCTAGGATGAATCCCGGCGGCTATATCCTGGCCGACAATACCCTCTGGGGCGGCAAGGTAGCCGACCCCTCGGCCCGCGATCCGCAGACCCTCGGCATCCGAGCCTTCAACGACCTCGCAGCCCGCGACCCGCGCGTCGAGACCGTCATCCTCCCCCTGCGCGACGGTCTGACAATGATACACTTATTAGACTAACCAACACACAGCCACACCCGCACTACTATGATACAAAACCTACTTTTCGACCTCGGAGGCGTGATCCTCGACATTGACCGTCTGAAAGCTGTCGAGGCCCTGCGAGCTGCCGGCATGCGCTCGCCCGAAGAGCTGCTCGGCGACTACGGCCAGAAAGGCCCCTTCCTCGCCCTCGAGAGAGGAGAGATCACGCCCGCGACCTTCCGCGACGAGCTGCGCACCTACTTCGACCGACCCGTCGACGACGAGACCATCGACAGCGCCTTCTGCGAGTTTCTGCGCGGCATCCCCCAACACCGTCTCCGCGCACTCGAGGAGCTGCACCGCCGCTTCAAGCTCTACCTGCTCTCCAACACCAACGCGCTGATGTGGGACCGCTATATCCTCCCGGAGTTCACCAAAGCAGGCCACGACATCAACTACTACTTCGACGGCATAATCGCATCATTTCAGGTCAAAGCCTACAAGCCCGAGCCCGCAATATTCCGCGCCGCTGAGAGCATCCTCGGTATCGACCCAGAAGAGACCCTCTTCTTCGACGACTCTCAGGCCAATGTCGAAGCCGCCCGTCGCCTCGGATTCCATGCCGCCCTCGTCACCCCCGAGACCGACTTCATAACCATCATATCAAAACAGCTACCCAAATGACCTCGACCCGAGTCGCAGCTTCCGGAGGCTATGCAGCAGTAGTCGGGACATTCGACGGCGTACACCGCGGCCACCGCTACCTCATCGACCGGCTCTTCAGCCGCGCCGGCGAAGCCGGACTCGCCACACGCATCTACACCTTCACCGGCCACCCGCTCGCCACCATAGCGCCCGGCCGCGCCCCGGCTCCACTCCTCTCGCTCAAGCATAAAGAGCAATTGCTGCGAAAGACCGGGGTCGACGACCTGCACATCGACGACTTCGCCGCGCTCCGCACCTTGACAGCCCGCCAATATCTCGAGCGGCTCGTAGCTGACGGGGTCGCACTCCTCATCGTAGGCCATGACAACCGCTTCGGCTCCGACGGGCTGCGCACACTCCCCGAGTTTCAGGTCGCAGCACAAGGTCTCCCGATCACTATCGAGCAGGCCCCCGAGCTGACCATCGACGGCCGTCCCGTCTGCTCCTCAGCCATCCGCGCCCTCATTGCTCAAGGCAATATCGCCGCCGCCAACACCCTCTTAGGCTACCCCTACGAGATCGCAGGCCGCGTCATCAGAGGGCGTCAGCTTGGCCGCACGATAGGATTCCCGACAGCCAACATCCTCCCCGACGATCCCTCCCTGCTACTCCCTCCGACGGGGGTCTACACCGCCATCGCCACTACCGGCGGAAGCGACTATCCCGCGATGCTCAACATCGGTCACCGTCCCACCGTCGACCGCCCCGATGCCCCCATCTCCATCGAAGCCCACATCATAGGCCTCGACGCCGACCTCTACGACACGACGCTGACCCTCTCGCTCCGAAGCCACCTGCGGCCCGAACAGCGATTTGACTCCGTGGATTCACTCCGCCGACAGCTCGTCGCCGACCGCGAGGCCACCGTCGACTTTTTTAGCACAAAGCAATAAAAAGCCACAGCGCAACGTTTTACGATTATGATGTCACTGCGCTCATTCTCGACACGTCTTCTGCTGATGGCCCTTCTGGCCGCCATCATCTCAGCCTGTTCGGTCAAGCGCAATACAGCCGCCTCGCGCCGCTATCAGGCATTCATAACACGCTACAACATACAGTATAACGGCGACACCCACTACTCCGAGACCCTCTCCGAGATGGAGAATAAATATGAGGATGACTTCACCCGCCTCCTCTACGTACATCCCGCCGAGGCGCGTGCCGACCAGAAAGCCACACAGCCCTCCGGCGACTTCACACGCTCCATCGAGAAAGCCCAGAAAGCCATCCAGCTCCGCTCGATAAAAGCAAAACCCGCCCCCAAGCCGGGCAAAAAATCGGACCCCGCCTACAAGGCATGGATGAAACGTGACGAATACAACCCATTCCTCCACAACTCCTGGATGCTCATGGGCCGCTCGCAGTTTATGAACGGCGACTTCACAGGCGCCGCTGCCACATTTTTCTATATATCGCGCCACTTCTCATGGCTCCCCGAGACAGTCACCGAGGCGCGACTCTGGCAGGCGCGCAGCTACTGCGCCATGGACTGGCTCTTTGACGCCGAGATGATACTCGTGCGCATCAAGGAGGACGAGCTGACCAACAAGACCCTCCGCTCACTCTACAACTCCACCTACGCCGACTTCCTCATACGCTCCCACCGCTATGCCGACGCCCTCCCATACCTCCGCCAGGCAGTCAAGCTCGCATCCGGAGCGCAGAAGACGCGCCTCACATTCCTGACCGGACAGATAGCTGCCCTCGCCGGCGAGAAAGCCGAAGCCTATTCGGCTTTTGGCAAAGTGGCCGGGGCAGCCTCGTCAGACTACCGCACGCAATTCAATGCACGCATCAAGCAGTCAGAGGTCTTCGACGGTTCAGACATAGAGCCGGAAGTCAAGTCGCTCCGGCGCATGATCCGCTACGACCGCAACCGCCAGTATCGCGACCAGATCTACTACGCCATCGCCAACCTCTACCTCTCGCGCGGCGACACCACCAACGCTATCGAAAACTATCGGCTCGCTGCCAAGGAGTCGACCCGCGACGGCATCGACAAAGCCATCTCCCAGGTACGCCTCGGCGGGCTCTACTACGACCGCGGCCAGTATGACGAAGCCCAGCCATGCTATGCCGAGGCGATCCCCAAACTCCCGGAGACCTACCCCGACTACCGCAATCTCAAGCGCCGCTCCGACATCCTCGACGAGCTCTCCGTATTCTCACACAACGTCACCCTCCAGGACTCCCTCCTCCGCCTATCCTACTTGACACCCGAGGAGCAGCTCGCCATCATCGACCGCATCATCGACGAGCTTAATAAAAAGGAAAAAGAGGAAGCCGAAGAGGCTGCCCGCGAGGAATTCCTTGCCAATCAGAACGCCAACGGGTCGCAACTCAACTCCTCCAACGCTCCCGCCTCATACACCGCCAACACCTCCGACTCCTGGTATTTCTACAACCCCTCGACAGTCAGCGCCGGTAAGACCGAATTCCAGCGCCGATGGGGCTCACGCAAACTCGAGGACGACTGGCGTCGCCGCAACAAGGCAGCATTCTCATTTGACGACTTCAACGAGTCTTCCGACTCCGACGATGGCTCTGATGATGACACCTCTGATGCCGACAGCTCCTCCGAAGACGCAGGTGAAGAGCCCGTCGACGAGGAAAAAGCCAAGCGCGAGGCCGACCCCCACTTTCCCGAATACTACCTCAAGTCAATCCCAACCGACTCCACATCGCGCGCACTCAGCCACGACCTCATCCGCGAAGGACTCTTCAACATGGGAGTCATCCTCAAGGACAAAATGGAGGATTACCCCGCCGCGCGCGAACAATTCATAGCCCTCAACACACGCTATCCCGACAACATCAATCGCCTCGACGCCTACTTCAATATGTATCTGATGTATGCGCGCGAGAATGACATTGCCGACATGGAACGCTACCGCAACCTCATCATCTCCGACTTCCCAGACTCCAAGCAGGGTATCGCCCTCAAGGACCCCGACTATATCGACAATCTCCGCAAGATGGAGTCAGAGCAAAACATCCTCTACGACCGCGCTCTTGAGGCCTATCTGGACAATCGCAATGCCGACGTCCATGCAGCCTACGACAGCGTTGCCGTCCGATACCCCATGAGCCAGCTCATGCCGCGATTCATGTTCCTCCACGCCCTCGCCTATGTGACCGACAATCGCCCCGACGACTTCAAGGCCACCCTCAACGAGATGCTCCAGCGCTACCCCGACACCGACCTATCCACCTACGCATCTGCATGGCTGAGCGGACTCGCCAAGGGGCGCGAACTCCAGGCCGGTTCGGGCGAAAATCTCCGCGGTATGTTCTGGGACATCCACCTTGGCGACGAGTCCAAAGCATTCGACGGCGACCCCACTCAGCTCGAATTCGACCTCAACCCCGACGACGAGCAGATCCTCGTGCTCCTCTACCCGACCGACCGCATTTCGACCAATGCGCTCCTTTTCAACATCGCGCGCCACAACTTCTCCACATTCTCCATCATGGACTTCGACCTCGAGACCATGAACTACGGCCAGCTGGGCCTCCTGCTCATTCGCGGATTTGACAATCTGGCACAGATCAACCATTACCGCTCGCTCATGCAGCAGAACCCCGACCTCAGCATACCCGCCGGCGTCATCCCCGTCGTTATCAGCGAGAAGAACTTCGCCACAATGATGTCACACGGCGCATCCTTCGAGCAATACTTTGAATTCGCACGCGACAAGACCTATCGCGACACCGAAGAGAGCGTACTCGACCCGGAAATCTTCGGCCCATCATTCGGCCTCCCCGCCGACGAAGAGCCATATGACGACAATACACCCGCCGTCAGCGAAGCACCCGCCGTCAGCGAAGAGCCGTCAGACGAACCCTCCGAGACACCGGAAATCAATGAGCCGACTCCGACATCGGCTCCAACTCCCGCTGAAAAGCCTGCCGAAAAGCCTGCCGAAAAGCCCGCTCCCAAGCCGACCGTGCCCTCCAAGCCCGCACCAACAGCGCCCCTGCTTCCGTCAGGCAGCGAGGGCGACGACCCCCTCCTCGACTTCTGATTTACATCCATACCACCATCTACCTTTATCATTTTAATGCATTTATTTTATTTTTTCTTATAAATTCGATACACATTAAAGGAAAAAATATTAAATTTGCAACCAATTTTTCATAAGTAACTGTTGAAAATTAATTTATACTATATATGAGATGGAAATTGAGGATATATCAAAAGATGAAGAGGGAGTGAAGCGAGCTTCATGACCGATTAAATATTTTGATATAGACCAATTTACAGCCATAGATAGTATGAAAGATTAAATTTGACAGCTACTTTGCACATAATATCGTTTAATTATCAACAATTACTTATACAATCAAATCCTTAAACACATTTTCAATGGGAAAAATTTCTACACGACTTTCCGCGTCAGTGTTTGCGTCGCTTCTGCTTGCCACGACTGCCTCTGCCGGAGTAAAATTTAACGCCGTCGTGTCGTGGCCTGACCATCAGGCCGGAGTCTACTCCTACGACACCGACAGCTATGATCCCCAGCTCATCAAGAAAGGCATCAATGCCAATGGCGGGGGATACATCTATAAGGATGGCTATTACTATGCCACACAGTATGTATCTGTAGCCGGTATTACAGGTGTCAACCACACAGCCTACGATATGAAGACATGGGAAGTTGAAAACGGTCCATATACTGCTGATGTCACAAACATAGCTACGGCTACTGCATCATATCGCGACCTTGGCCTATACGTTGGCTGCTACTACAATGCCGACGGAGAGACCTTTCGCTTCTGTACCATCAAGGGGTTCTATCAGACTAAAATAGCCGACCTCGAGAAGCCATGGAGTGCCTGCGCATTCGATAAGAACGGAACACTCTACGCCATCGAATCCGAAGGCGCGCTTTACACCGTCGATCCCTCCAATGGCCAAATGACCCTCGTCGGCCAGACCGGTCTCACATCTACCTGGAATACAGGCGCCATTGTCGACCCCGAGACCAACGCATTCATCTACGCCACCAAGACCGACGATAAAGCTACCCTTTACAGCATAAACCTCGAGACAGCCGCAGCCACCAAGATCTATGATCTCGACAACGCCGAGCAGCTCTGCGGATTCTATCTCGATTCCGAGAAATATGCAGACGGTGCACCCGGAGCCTCCACATCAGCTCCATCGATGTCTATCTACGATACTAACCTCACTCAAAATCTGACCTACTATCTTCCTCGCTACACCGTGAGCGGAGATATGCTTACCGGCCAGCAAGTAACATACCATGTCTACGCCAACGGCAAAGAAATAGCCAGCGGCACAGAGACCGTATCAGCCTACACAAGCTCAAAGAGAATCTCAGTTACCGTAGACGAGCCCGGCACTTACTGCTTCAGCGTCGACTTCACAAACGAAGCCGGTACAGGTCCCCGCACATACTCTGATACATATTTCCTCGGTCCGGACTCACCCAAAGCCCCCTCTTCATGTCAGGCCAAGAACTACACCGACGGTAAAGTGACTGTAAGCTGGGGAGCTGCTTCATCTTCAGGTCTGCATGGCGGACGTGTTGACTACACCAACGCAACGTATATCCTGACTCGCTACCCCGATGGTGTCGTAGTAACTCCCGAAGGACACAAGACCACATCATTTGTTGACTCAATCGGCTTCCCCGATGTACGCACCAACTACTATTACACAGCGAAAATCCTGATCGGTGACGTAGAGTCGCCCACCACACAGAGCGCCAAGTTCGCACTCGGCCCAATCACTCCTCCCGGCGATCTTGAATTCAACTCGAGCGTCGACTTCTTCGGCTTCACCACACTCAATGCCGGCACAGACACAAAGAAATGGGAATTCGACTCTGACAAAGTATTGCGCGTAGCAACCAATTCCAGGCCCGCCGACAACTATCTCGTCCTCCCCGAGCTCAATCTCAAGGCAGGCGAGACCTATCCTGTAGTCATCGAAGCCGCCGCTTATAGCACAAGCTATACTTCCGAGACCATGGAGGTTGTAGCCGGTCCAGCACCTACCGTCGAAGCCCTGACCCAGATCGTAATTGAAAACACCAGCGTACTTGGTGGCAACTACAATCAGGAATATCTCACCTACGAAGGTACCCTCACCGCGCCCGCCGAAGGCACCTGCTACCTCGCCATCCACGCCACAACCCCCGAGAATGGCGGCTATCTCTACATCAAGTCGATCAAGATCAGCAAAGGCATGGGCGAGCGCGCACCCGGCGCAGCCACCGAATTCACAGCTACAGCAGCAGCCGATGGCACCCACACCGTAGAGCTCTCATTCAAGCTCCCCGCCGCAGACCTCAGCGGCGACGCACTTGACGCACTCACCAGCGCTGTCATCCTCCGCGACACCGACACCATCGCCACCCTCACTACCGGACTCACCCCCGGCGAAGTCATAACCTACACTGACAAAGCCGAAAGCCTCACAGGCGGCAAACACGTCTACACCGTAGTCTGCGCCAACGAGCATGGCGAAGGCACCGAAGCCAAAGCCGAGACATTCGTAGGTTTCGCAGCCCCCGTAGCCGTGGCATCCGTCTCAATGACCGAACCCACCGAAGGCCATGTCATAGCTACATGGGAGCCTGTGACCGCCGACGTCGAAGGACGCACCCTCTCAGCCGACAATGTCACCTACAATGTCTACAAATACCTCGCCGGTGAAAAATATCCCGTAGCACAGAATGTGAAGGGCACCACCTACGAGTATGATCCCTTCGAAGACTTCGAGCACGACGGCAGCCAGCGCTTCGTACAGACACTCATCGAGGCTGTCACAGAAGGCGGCTCATCCAAGATCGTCCCCTCTCTCAACACCCCCGTCGGCAAGTCATACACAGCCCCCTGGGCCGAGTCATTCGCCGACTGCAAGACCAAATCAATCTTCGCCAACCTCACCGTCAGCGGCACCGACGTATGGCGCCCGGCTGCCGAGGACGACTTCGGCACAAAGCCCGCCGACAATGACGGCGGCATGATCGCATTCGAAGGCTACGGCCGCGCTGCCTGCACACTCATGTCAGGCAAAATCGACCTCGCCGACGTCCTCGAGCCCGCTGTCAGCATGCAGGTCTACAACTTCGGCAGCGGAGCTACCAATGAGAACATCCTCGAAGTCTCCGTACGCGCCACCGGCGATGCCCAGTTCACCAAGATATTCTCAACCAAGATCAGCGAAGTAGGTCCCAAGCAGGAATGGTCCAAAGTCATCGTTCCCCTCAGCGACTACGCCGGCCAGACCGTACAGATCGCATTCACAGCCTACAACAACGAATACAGCTGGACCCATATCGACGACATCAAGGTGACATCCAATGCCTCACACAACCTCTCTGTCAACACCTTCAAAGCTCCCGTATCTGTAGAGCCCGGCGCAGAGTTCACCCTCTCAGCCGAGATCGAGAATGTAGGTCTTGAGGATGCCAAGGGATTCAAGGTCAACCTCCTCTGCGACGAAGACATCGTCGACACCAAGACCATCGCCCTGCTGGCTACCAACAACAAGACCAGCGTGACATTCAACCACTCATTCAGCATCTTCGAGACCGGCACACACGCCTTCGCTGTCGAACTCGACTACGCTCTCGATATGCTCGACACTGACAATAGCGCCGAACTCGAAGTAGTCGTTCGCACCAACACCCTCCCGACCGTCACCGACCTCGCAGCCGAGCCTGCCGACAATGGAGCCAAGCTCACATGGTCAGCACCCACCGGCGCCAAGGCCAAAGTAGCCACCACCGAAAACTTCGATGCAGCCTATATAGGCTGGAAGTCAGAAATCGAAGGCTGGACATTCCTTGACCTCGACCGCGGATTCATCGGCGGTATCGGCAGCAAACAGCTCCCCGTCTCAGGCCGCCAGTCATTCTTTGTGTTCAACAACACGCTGTCCGCCCTCCAGAACGGCAACATCGCTGCCTTCGCAGCTCACTCAGGCAACCAGTTCCTATGCTCGATGTATTCTACCATCGGCGACAACATGGTACAGAGCGACGACTGGGCTATCACACCCGAACTCTCAGGCGAGCCCCAGGTAATCAGCCTCTACGCCTCAAGCTTCCAGAGCGATCCCGGCGAGACACAGTATCTTGAGACATTCCAGCTCCTCTACTCTACAACCGACACCGATCCCGAGAGCTTCACACTCATCGAGGAGTATGTCAAGATCCCCGCTACATGGCGCGAATACAAGGCCTACGTACCCGAAGGCACCAAGTACTTCGCTATCCGTTGCGTAAGCTACAACCAGTATATGCTCTTCATCGACGATGTGAAATATGTAGCCAAGAACGCTGCCACCGAAAGCGTAACCCCCGCCGCCTACAACATCTATCGCGACGGCCTTAAGCTCAACGACGAGCCGGTAGCCGCCAACACATTCATCGACGAGACCATCGACCACAAGTCAACCTACAAGTATCATGTAAGCGCACTCTACGACGCTACCGAGTCACTCCCCTCCAACGAGGTAGTCTATGACTCTACCAAGTCAGGCGTAGATGCAGTAGGCTATGACACTGTGACCATCAGCACCTCAGCCGGCGTCATCACCGTAGCCGGTGCCGAAGGAGCCGACATCACAGTCGTAGCAGCCGACGGCAAAGTCATCGCAGCCGAAAAAGGTCTCGCGGTCAACCGCTTCAATGTCCAGCCCGGCATCTACATCGTCAAAGCCGCCGACACCGTTGTCAAGCTATCTGTACGCTGATCCACAGCTGCAATAGCATAACCAATTTCAAAGGTCCTGTCCGAGAGATTTCGGGCAGGACCTTTCGTATTTTTTTGCCGAAAAATTGCGGGAGGTTGCCAAAAAATCAGTAACTTCGCATCGTTATGTGGCCATACCTCGCGCCTCATACATTGCAACACTAATACTCAACCAATTAGGACCAAAACCATAATCACTAAACATAATCCCAACATTATGAGTAAAGAAAAGAAATTCTTGACCTGTGATGGTAACCAGGCCGCTGCGCATGTCAGCTACATGTTCAGCGAAGTAGCCGCCATCTACCCCATCACCCCCTCATCGACAATGGCTGAATATGTCGACGAATGGGCTGCGGCAGGTCGCAAGAACCTCTTCGGCGAGACCGTTCTCGTTCAGGAAATGCAATCAGAAGGTGGCGCTGCAGGTGCCGTTCACGGCTCACTCCAGGCCGGCGCCCTGACCACCACCTACACCGCTTCACAGGGTCTGTTGCTGATGATCCCCAATATGTACAAAATCGCCGGCGAGCAGCTCCCCTGCGTATTCCACGTTTCGGCCCGTACACTCGCATCACATGCCCTCTCGATCTTCGGCGACCATCAGGACGTAATGTCAGTTCGCCAGACCGGTTTCGCAATGCTCGCTGAAGGCTCCGTACAGGAAGTCATGGACCTCGCCGGCGTAGCTCACCTCTCTACAATCAAGAGCCGCATCCCATTCGTCAACTTCTTCGACGGCTTCCGTACATCTCATGAGATCCAGAAGATCGAGATGCTCGAAAACGAAGACCTCGCTCCCCTCGTTGACCACGAAGCCATCGCAGCCTTCCGCAAGCGCGCCCTCACCCCCGAGGCACCCGTAGCACGCGGCATGGCCGAGAATGGCGACGTATTCTTCCAGCACCGCGAGTCATGCAACAGCCAGTATGCAGCCGTTCCCGAGATCGTCGAAAACTACATGAAAGAGATCTCTAAGATCACCGGTCGCAACTACGGCCTCTTCAACTACTACGGTGATCCCGAAGCCGATCGCGTAATCATCGCTATGGGCTCAGTGACCCAGGCCGCTCAGGAAGCTATCGACTACCTCCGCGAGAAAGGCGAAAAGGTAGGTCTCGTAGCCGTACACCTCTATCGTCCCTTCTCAGCCAAGCACTTCCTCGCCGCTGTCCCCAAGACTGCGAAGCGCATCGCCGTGCTTGACCGCACAAAAGAGCCCGGTGCCAACGGCGAGCCCCTGCTGCTCGACGTCAAGGACTGCTTCTATGGCGTAGCCGACGCTCCCACTATCGTCGGTGGCCGCTACGGTCTTGCTTCGAAGGACACCACCCCCAGCGAGATCCTCTCAGTATTCGAGAACCTCGCCCTCCCCACTCCCAAGGATCACTTCACAATCGGCATCGTCGACGACGTAACCTTCACATCGCTCCCCCTCCTCCCCGCAATCGCGCTCGGTGGCAAGAGCACTTACGAAGCTAAGTTCTACGGTCTCGGTGCTGACGGCACAGTAGGCGCAAACAAGAACTCCGTAAAAATCATCGGTGACAACACCAACAAATATTGCCAGGCATACTTCGCCTACGACTCCAAGAAGTCAGGCGGCTTCACCTGCTCTCACCTCCGCTTCGGCGACGAGCCCATCCGCTCAACCTATCTGGTCAACACCCCCAACTTCGTAGCTTGCCACGTACAGGCATACCTCCACATGTATGATGTCCTCCGCGGCCTTCGCGACGGCGGCACATTCCTGCTCAACACCATCTGGGAAGGCGAAGAGCTCGCTAAGAACCTCCCCAACAAGGTGAAGAAATACATGGCCGACCACAACATCACCTGCTACTACATCAACGCCACAAAGATCGCACAGGAAATCGGCCTCGGCAATCGCACAAACACCATCCTCCAGAGCGCATTCTTCCGCATCACAGAGGTCATCCCCGTTGACCTCGCTGTCGAGCAGATGAAGAAATTCATCGTCAAGAGCTACGGCAAGAAGGGTCAGGACGTTGTCGACAAGAACTATGCAGCCGTAGATCGCGGCGGCGAATACAAGAAGCTCGACATCGATCCCGAATGGTCTAAGCTCGAGATCGAAGCTCCGGCCCCCAACGACGATCCCGCATTCATCAACGAAATCGTTCGCCCCATCAACGCTCAGGACGGCGACCTTCTCAAAGTTTCAGCCTTCAAGGGCATCGAAGACGGCACCTGGCATCAGGGCACTGCCGCTTACGAAAAACGCGGCGTTGCAGCGTTCGTTCCCGAATGGATCGCTGACAACTGTATCCAGTGTAACAAGTGTGCCTACGTCTGCCCCCACGCTGCCATCCGTCCCTTCGTTCTCGACGCCGACGAGATGAAAGCAGCTCCCATGGCCGAGGATCAGACACTCGCAGCTATCGGCAAGACTTTCGCCGGCATGCGCTTCGTTCAGGCTGTCGATGTTCTCGACTGTCTCGGTTGCGGCAACTGTGCCGACGTCTGCCCCGGCAAGAAGGGAGAGAAAGCGCTCGTAATGAAGCCTCTCGAAACTCAGCTCGACAAGCAGACAGAATGGGACTACTGCGTAGCCAAGGTGGCCTCTAAGCAGGATCTCGTTGACATCAAGTCTAACGTCAAGAACAGCCAGTTTGCTACCCCGCTCTTCGAGTTCTCCGGAGCTTGCTCAGGCTGTGGTGAGACCCCCTATGTCAAGCTCATCTCTCAGCTCTTCGGCGACCACGAGATGGTAGCCAACGCTACTGGTTGCTCGTCAATCTACTCCGGCTCAGTACCCTCTACCCCCTATACCACCAACGCAGCCGGTCACGGTCCCGCATGGGCTAACTCTCTGTTTGAGGACTTCGCTGAATTCGGACTCGGCATGACCATCGCCAACGAAAAGATGACAGCCCGTCTGGCTGAAGTCATGAAGGCAGCTACCGAATGTGCCGACTGCAACGACCAGATCAAGGCTCTCGCAGCTGAATGGCTCGAAAAGCGCGACGACGCAGCAGCTACACGCCGCATCGCCGACACCCTCATCCCCCTCTGCGAAGCTTGTGGTTGCGAGGTTTGCAAAAACATCCTGACCCTCAAGGGCTTCATCGTAAAACGTTCACAGTGGATCATCGCCGGCGACGGTGCAGCCTACGACATCGGCTTCGGCGGTCTTGACCATGTGCTCGCAAGCGGTAAGAATGTCAATGTACTCGTAGTCGACACCGAAGTTTACTCTAACACCGGTGGCCAGGCTTCTAAGGCAACTCCCGTCGGCGCTATCGCCAAGTTTGCTGCTGCCGGTAAGCGTGTACGTAAAAAAGACCTCGGCCTTATCGCTACAACCTACGGCTACGTTTACGCCGCTCAGGTAGCAATGGGCGCCGACCAGGCTCAGACACTGAAAGCCATCCGCGAAGCTGAGGCCTACGACGGACCCTCTATCATCATCGCCTACGCCCCCTGTATCAATCACGGTATCAAGGCCGGCATGGGCAAGTCACAGCAGGAAGAAGAGCGCGCTGTAGCATGCGGTTACTGGCACCTCTGGCGCTACAACCCCGCTGCTGAGGAGCAGGGTCAGAACCCCTTCACACTCGACAGCAAAGTTCCTGACTGGGACGCATTCGACGACTTCCTCAAGGGCGAAGTGCGCTACGCTTCTGTTTGGAAGCAGTATCCTCAGGAAGCTGCCGAGCTCTTCGCAGCTGCCAAGGCTAACGCACAGTGGCGCTACAACAACTATCGCCGTCTCGCTCAGCTTCAGTGGGGCGTAGATCCCGAGGTGAAGACCATCGAAGACTCTAACAAATAATCTCATCCGAGAATAATAACCCTCCTGAAAGGGGCGCGACACGATCGCGCCCCTTTCTATTTTATAAGTACCGGCAAGAAGGTCGCGCGAAAACCTCGACCATTTTTAATTTTTTTCAGAACAAGAGCATTTTTTGGTGACAACTTAATTATCAATGGATAATTTTATTTAAATTTGCAGTGTAGAGAAAAATCATTATTACACAATGAAAACTAACCTTAGCTCCCAAATCAAACTCGACCGTATTCCGCGTCGATACTATGCTCCTACAGGCGAAATCGAATTAGCAGCGCTGACTCGCGAAGAGAAAACTTATACCCGCATATTCGAAAACTCGACTGAAGGCAGCAAATACCTCGCCATCCACATCGTTGAACGCATCGAAAAGGCAATTGCCGAACACGGACATTGCGTAATAGCGCTCGGCGCCGGACGTGGCACACACTCTGTCTACAAAGAGCTCATCGCCCTCTACGAAAAGGGTAAAGTATCGTTTGAGAATGTAATCATCTTCAACCTCAACGAATTCTTCCCACTGAAGGCCGATGGACCCTCAACCTTCAAGCGACTGAAAGAGATCCTCTTCGACCACATCAACGTGCCCGCCGAGAATCTCCACACCTTCAATCCCGGCGTCACCAAGGATGCTATGTACGACTACTGCCGCAGCTATGAGCAGGAGATCGAAGCAGCCGGCGGCCTTGACCTTACGATCTGCGAGATCGGCGCCATGGGTTCACTCGGATTCAACGAACCCGGATCGCTTTCATCTACCAACTGCCGTCTCGTGCTCCTCTCAGGCGAGACACGCCAGGCTATCGCCAAAGACTATGGCGTAGATGAAGCACCTACATCAGCCATCACCCTCGGTATCGGCGATATCATGCGCTCAAGCCGCGTAATGGCTATGGCATGGGGCGAAAGCCGCGCCAAAGTCGTAGCAGAAGCTATCGAAGGCCCCGTCACCGAGGCTCTCCCCGCTTCATTCCTCCAGCTGCACAATCACGCGCGCATCGTACTCGACCTTGACTCAGCTGAAGCACTGACCCGCCTGAGCATGCCCTGGAAAGTGACGACCTGCGAATGGACCGACAAGCTCATCCGTCGCGCTATCGTCACCCTCAGCCAGGCCATCAACAAGCCCATCCTAAAGCTGACCGACAAAGACTATAAGGAGAATGGCCTCAACGAGCTCGTTGCTCTCTACGGATCGGCCTACAACGTCAACATCAAAGTCTTCAACGAACTCCAGCACACTATCACCGGCTGGCCCGGCGGCAAGCCCGACGCCGACGACACATATCGTCCCGAGCGCGCTAACCCCTACCCCAAGCGCGTGATCGTATTCAGCCCCCACCCCGACGACGACGTAATCTCAATGGGTGGCACACTCAAGCGTCTTGTCGACCAGCACCACGACGTGCATGTAGCCTACGAGACATCAGGTAATATAGCCGTTGGCGACGAAGACATGATGCGCTACTTCATGATGATGGATAAGATCGCCCCCAAATTCGGATTCGACACCGAAGGCTATGAGAAACTCACACGCGAAGTCCGCGAGTTCGTTGCCAACAAGAAAGACGGCGAAGTCGACCTCCCCGAAATCCGTGAGATCAAGACCATGATTCGCCAGGCAGAAGCTACCATCGCCTGCAACTTCATCGGTGTTAAACCCGGCAATATCCACTTCCTCCGCCTCCCCTTCTACGAGACCGGCACAATCAAGAAAGGCGACCTCTCAGAGCGCGACGTCAACATCGTCAAGAAACTCATCGAGGATGTCAAGCCCCACCAGATCTTCGTAGCAGGCGACCTCGCTGACCCCCACGGGACACACCGCGTCTGCACAGACGCCGTATTTGCAGCTGTCGACGAACTCAAGGATGAGCCCTGGATGCAGGACTGCCGAATCTGGATGTATCGCGGCGCCTGGGCAGAATGGGAGATCGACCACATCGAGATGGCAGTACCTATCAGCCCCGAAGAGCTCCGCTTCAAGCGCAACTCCATCCTCAAGCACCAGTCACAGATGGAAAACGCCCCCTTCCTGGGCGATGACGACCGCCTCTTCTGGCAGCGCGCTGAGGAGCGTAACCGCGCCACCGCAAAACTCTACGAAGACCTCGGCCTCGCAAGCTATGAAGCTATGGAAGCCTTCGTAGAATATCACCCCATCCGCTGATCTATTACACTCACATCCCATACAAGCGGCTATGCCACCCAAAGGCATAGCCGCTTCCCTTTTACCCCCATAGACTCACACCGGGATCACATATATCCCAGCACCCTATGTATTGATATTGAGGCACACAGACAGAGTATCAAGGTCTCAGTGTAAGCCCAGAAAGCCACGTACGAGCACCATGACAAGCGCTATCCCGGCCTACGCAGACAATCAGCCGTACACACATTAAAACACAAAAGAGCGCCATATAGACGCACTTTTACATATATCATGTGAGATAATTCGGAAGATTATTCAGCAGAGTCAGCTTCTGACTCAGTCTCAGGCTCGTCATATTTCTCAAAAATAGAGTTCTTACTCTTAAATTCGGGAACCGTATGCTTCATCAATTTTACCATCTCAGGAATGCATACCGCTGTGGCAAGATCTGTAAGATGTTCGATAACCTGCAGGACTGAATTATAAGGATACTCTCTAACCTTTGCTATAAAGATGCGCTCATGACAGGTTGGGAGCGTGTTCTCTTTGGTGGCGAGCACTTCCTCATATAGTTTCTCACCCGGACGAAGTCCTGTGAATTCTATCTTGATATCGCGGTCTACTTCCAGACCAGCAAGGTTGATCATTCGTTCTGCAAGAGTAACGATCTTGACCGATTTACCCATATCAAAGACGAATATCTGAGTGCCATCAGCAAAGGTAGCAGCCTCCATAACGAGGCGGCAAGCTTCGGGGATTGTCATGAAGAAACGTGTGATCTCCGGATGTGTCACGGTGATAGGCCCTCCATGCTCTATCTGCTCGCGGAAACGAGGTATTACAGAGCCATTGCTTCCGAGCACATTGCCGAAGCGGGTAGTAACGAATTTAGTGACGCCCTTGATCTCGCCACGCTCGATTGCAAGGCCAAGCGACTGCACATAGATCTCGGCAAGTCGCTTCGTACAGCCCATGATGTTGGTGGGGTTGACAGCCTTATCGGTCGACACCATCACCATCTTTTCGACTCCATACTTGACACACATATCAGCTACCTGACGCGAGCCGGCTACATTGACACATACCGCTTCGCAAGGATTCTCCTCCATAAGCGGTACATGCTTATAGGCAGCCGCATGAAAGACGATCTGCGGCTTATAGGCACGGAATACGTAATCCAATCTCGCCTCACTTCTCACATCGCCGATGACAGGTGCGAAGTCGAGGTCAGGGAATCGATCCTCGAGCTCGAGGCGGATATTATGCAGAGGGGTCTCGGCATTATCGAATAGGACAAGCTTCTTGACTCCGAAAGTGGCCAACTGACGACACAGCTCAAAGCCTATAGAACCGGCCGCTCCGGTCACCATCACGACCTTGCCTCGGAAATTCTCTATAATTTCATTCATAGAGATATTGATTTCTTCACGGCCAAGAAGATCCTCGATACGGATATTGCGGACATAATTGCTGACAGCAGCGTTGGGGCCCATCTCGTCAATGCGAGGCACGATATACGTACGAAGATCCGTCTCTCTACAGAAAGTGATCAGGCGGTCCTGCTCGGCGCGAGCCGATATCTCGTCAGGGAAGAGTATGCCGGCTATGTCGGTTTTACCAATAATCTGGGCCAATTCCTCGGTATTTCTGCAATGGTAGACATTTTTGCCGGCAAGCTGATAGTCATTGACCATCTTGGAAGGGAGGATGTAGCCTACGACATGATAGTGGGGATTATCTTCAAGAATTGTTGCAGTAGCAACTGACTTGTCGGATGTGCCATAGACAAGGATACGCTTACAACCGCCTAAATGGGGATACTGCTCCGGGAGACGCCCCTTGGAGTTGAAGCGCTCATACACTACCACCATTGCCACGCGGATAATGAACAGCATACTGATGGTCATGCAGTAATCAAGAAGGATAAATCCGCTCAACAGGCCGACTCCCGGCAGCTCGCCACACAGAGCCATCGCGCTCCAAAGGAGTACCTCCTTGCCTAAGCAGAGCACGCATATACGACTGAGTTCACGAAGAGTGGAGTAACGTATTACAGCCTTGTAGACACCACCTATCTTGAATATTATACCGGAAACAATAAGCGAAACTACAAGCAGACTTATACTGAACCCTCGCTCAAATCTTACGCCTGGAAGCAGGAGATCAACTAACAGGAGGACCATACCTGTAGCACAAACTGAGGATACTACATCCAAGCACAGTACCATCCATGTCTGAAGGAACTTATTGCGAAGTTTTGTCAACAATTTTTCCGGAAGTGTCATATATTATCTTGCATTTTGCTTTGTTATTGACCATTCGACAAAAATATTGACATCACGAAGTCACAATAACAAAGCCTCTATAAGCCATTTTAAATCATTTTGACACAAAAATACGATATTGTGTCGAATAATCCTAATCTATTTTCACTAATTTTAAGAGCTAAGTGGTGAGGGGAGGCGGTGAGTGCGGGCGTGGTTGAGGGAGCGCATCTCGATGATTATGAGGATAGCGGCCACGATCGTTGCACATAGGTCGCTCATCGGGAATGAGAGCCAGATGCCATCAAGGCCGAGGCGGTCGACCATGATATACAGGATCGGCAGCAGGAATAGCACCTGTCGGCTCAAGCTCAGGAGGATTGACGCCCCCACGCGTCCAAGCGACTGGAGGAATGTAGTAGATACTACCTGAAACCCCACCATCCAGAACATGACGAGTGAAATCGTCAGGAAGTGGGCCGTATCGCCTACCAGCCCTGCGTCGCTGACGAACACACGGGCAATGGCTCGCGGACATAGCATTCCGAGCGCGAAGCCGATAATTGAAATTACTGTAGAAGCACCGACGGCGAGCCAGTAGGTTTTCTTGAGGCGATCATAGAGCCCGGCGCCATAGTTGTAGCCTATGATGGGCTGCATACCCTGGCAGATACCGAGTATCACACAGACCAGCAGCGTAGTATAGGTGACAAAGATGCCTGCCGAAGCTACTGCGTCCGATCCGCCAAACTCGGTGAGATTGCGGTTGATGAAGATGTTGATAAAGCAGGCTGCCACGTTGACGATACTTGGAGCTGCGCCGATACCAACGATGGAGAGGACGGTCGGCCAATTGAGCTTGTAGATGCCGCGGGCGTAGTGCACAGGACTCTGCGTGAAAGCGAAGTGTCGGAGCACAAAGTAGGTGGTCACAGCCATCGAGATGTCGGTGGCGATAGCGGCTCCCTTGATACCCATGTCAAGCAGGTAGACGAAGAGCGGAGCGAGGACTACATTCATCCCGGCGCCGATAAACATCGTGATCATAGCCTTGGTCGGGAAGCCTGACGCGCGCATGACGTTATTAAACGAGTAGGTCAGGTTCATCATCATCAGGCCGGGCAGGATCCAGACCATGAAGTCGTGAGCGTAAGGGATCGTCTCATCGGTGGCGCCGAAGAGTCGCAGAATATCGTCAAGGAAAAAGAAGAACACCGACAGATAGACCAGACCGATCAGCGTAGTGAGAGTCAGAGCATTGCCAAACACTCTGCGAGCACCGGCGTCGTCGGAGTTTCCCAGGTGGATCGAAATGCGGGCTGCAGCGCCGGCTCCTATGAGCACACCGAGTGCTGTCGTGATATTCATTACCGGGAATGTAATAGTCAGTCCGGCTATAGCCTCCTTGCCGACTACCTGACCGATGAAAGCACGGTCGACTACGTTATAGAGCTGCATGACCAGCATACCGACGACGGCCGGCAAGCTATATGTCCAAAGCAGACGCCCAACACTCTGAGTGGCGAGCTGCGCGGTGGGATTATCCGTTCGAGCCATAATTATCACAAGAAAGAGCACAAAGCCCGTGCGACAGGCCTGTGCTCTCTATCTAAGCTTTTAAAATTTCAATTACTTCTGTGCTGCAAGCGCCTTTGCACGAGCGATATACTTGTCGACATCGATCTGTGCTGATGCAGCATAGCTGGGATACTGAGCCTTGACCTTCTCATAGGCATCAGCCTCAGCCTGATAGTCACCCATAGCGTGGTCAATACGAGCGAGCTTGAGGATGAAGTAGGGAGTATAGTAAGGGTTGTTGTCGCTTTCCTTGATAGCCTTTTCGTAGCACTTTGCAGCTTCAGCGAGATTGCCGGCGTTGGCATAGCTGTCGCCTTTGAGTGCGAGAGCAGCCGCCGCTGTCAGCTCCTCGGGAGCGTCGAAATCGTCGAGGGCAGCGATAGCCTGCTCATAATCGCCATTCTCATAGAGGATGCCGGCAGCCATCACGTCAGCGCGGGCACCCACAGTAGAGCCGTAAGAATCAGCTACATCCTGATAGCCCATGAGAGCTACAGAGTCATTGCCCAGAGCGAGCTGTACGTCGGGGGTACCGATAGCTTCAGCAGCGCGAGCAGCCTTGGGATTGCGTACGAGATATATGTAGCCGAGGATTCCGAGGATAATAGCCACGAGGACTACGACTACGATAGTGATGATTTTCTTGTTGTCCTCTACCTTGGTGCTCATGTCAGTGAGACGCTCGTTGAGCACATCGATAGAATTCTGGTTTTCAGGGGTGTTATCCTTGGTTGCCATGTGATAATAAAATTCAGAAATTAAAACATTATACGGTTAGAGCGCAAAGTTAACATAAATCTTTGATTGTTCAAAATATTTTCGCCCCAACGACCTAAAAGTAGCTGTCCTACCCCACTCCCCCTCGGAAATCCACCCCAATATATTAATGTATATAAAACCAAAATGGCGAGAGCCGCATTATCCGGATATCTGAATAAAAAAAGGAGATTATGCCCCATCTGAGCATTGCCAAAAGAGGATTCACCCGTAAATTCGACCTTATGTCGATTATCATAGCTATACCTTTCAAGCTCAAGACCGGTTGTCAGTGATAGCATCTGCCGTATATGCTCAGATCCATTCTGTGCAGATTTAATACAACCGTATCCAGTTGGAAGGGGTGGAGCTTTTCGGCGTTCGCTATAGTTTTCCTTAAAAAAATTTCACAGATCAAGAAGTTCAGATGACTTCATAAATAAATTTTGAACTTCGGATAATTCTGAATCTGAAATTTTGAATTGGGGTGATGAGGGAATTAAACTATTGTGATGGGGATTTCGTTATATTATTGTAACTGATAATACAGCTCTACGACCAACTATTATAGCATTGCGACTAAAATAATAAGTGAATTAAGCATTATAATCTCGAGATAAAACTCTTAACTAAAATTCATCTGAAATATGGATACCTGGATTACTATCGTGGGCACGGCTGCCGCTATCTGCATGATTCTCGGCTATGTCCCGCAGGCCTACCACACTATTCGCACTCGCCAGACTGACGCTATTGCTTTCCCGACGTTTATCATGCTCGGGCTTGGAAGCATTTTCTTTGTAATCCAAGGTTTTTTGCTCGCCAACTGGCCTCTGGTAATCACCAATCTCATCACGACGGTTGCGTCGCTGATCATCACCGTAATCAAGCTGCACAACGACTATGGTAGCGGCCGTCACGCGAAGAGCAAAAATCCCAAGGCGTAGGCTGCCATCAGCATGGCGGTCATCCCGAGCAGGGGATTCAAGCTCCGCCCCTGCCGGCGCATGAGTCGGCTCCACAAGAAAAGGTGGAGCGCTAAATACGCGCCGGGGACTGTCATCGCGGCATGGGGCAATCGCGCCCACTGCTCCCACATCAGGGCCAACGCCACTATGCCATTGGCCAGATAGAGTGCGGCTGTCGGCCGACGTCCAAGCCTCACAGCGAGCGTCGTTTTCCCCACGGCGGCATCATCGTCGACGTCACGGTAATTATTTACAATCAATATATTAGCACCCATCAAGCCGATTGCTACCCCCGTAAGCCACGCGTCGGCCGAGAAGTGATCCGTCTGCACATAGTATGTGAGGCTCACCGGTATTACCCCGAAGAACAGGATCACAGCAACCTCACCCAGCGCGTGGCGCGACAGCGGATAGGGTCCGGCTGAATAGGCCAAGGCTCCGAACGCTATCACAGCCCCGGCGCCTATGAGCCACCAGCCGCCGTAGACCACGAGTCCCAGACCGACGCAGCACGCCAGACCGAGCGTCAACCCCACGGCAAGCTTCATGGCTTGCGGAGTGATGTCGCCCTCGGTCACTCCGCGTCGGGGGCCAACGCGCCCCGGGCGGTCGAGGCCATCCTTGTAGTCAAAATATTCGTTGGCAAAGTTTGAAGCTATCTGAGCAAGAATCGCGAAAACCAGACAGAGAGCAGCGGCTCCCCAGCGCGGGGAGCGGACAGCGACGGCACATCCCGTTCCGGCCAGCACGCCGGCCACTGACACTGGCAGCGTCCGAAGCCTCATAGCCTCGACCCAGCTCGCCACCTTACTTCTTGCAGATACACTTTCCATACGTATTTATAGCTAAAACTCTGCACAAAGTTACCAAAATTTCGCATCTGCGCCAAGTATCAGAACTGCAGCCTCGGGGAGAAATATGCGACCTCGCCGACAAATATTTAGCGTCGAGGTCGGAGAGTTATGCCAATTTTGTGTAATTTTGCAGATATGATCGACACTACCACATTTTCAGGCACCAAAGCCCTGTTTCACACATTTGGCTGCAAGCTCAATTTTGCAGAGACCTCGACTGTAGCCCGCCTCCTCGGCGAAGAGGGTGTGCGCCGCGTGCAGCGTGGCGAGACGCCTGACATCATTGTCGTCAATACCTGCTCGGTCACTGAGTTGGCCGACAAGAAATGCCGCCAGGCCATCCGCGGCTTTGCGCGCCGATACCCTGACGCTGCGATCGTCGTGACCGGATGCTATGCACAGCTCAAGAGCGCCGAAGTGGCTGCTCTGCCGGGTGTGAAAATCGTAGCCGGCACCAACCAGAAGCTCATGCTCGTCGACTACATCCGCTCATGGATGGCCGACCGCACCGCCCGACTCGACGTCACCCCGTCGGCCGAGCTCCGCGAGTTTGTCCCCTCATGCTCGCGCGGCGACCGCACACGCTACTTCCTCAAAGTGCAGGATGGCTGCGACTACTGGTGCAGCTACTGCACGATCCCCCGTGCCCGCGGACGCTCCCGCTCCGGCTCTATCAGTTCGCTCGTGGAGCAGGCCCGCGAAGTAGCTCGCGAAGGAGGCAAGGAGATAGTCATCACCGGAGTCAATATCGGTGACTTCGGCAAGGGCACATCCGAGACATTCCTCGACCTGATCCGCGCCCTCGACGATGTCGAAGGAATCGAGCGCTACCGCATCTCGTCGATAGAGCCCAACCTGCTGACCGAGGAGATCATACGCTTCGTAGCCACCTCCAAACGGTTCATGCCCCACTTCCACGTGCCCCTCCAGAGCGGCAGCGACAAGGTGCTCGCCCTGATGCGACGCCACTACGACACGTCCCATTTCCGCGAGAAGATGGAGATGATACGCCGCTACATACCCGACGCATTCATCGGTGTCGACCTCATTGTAGGAGCCCGTGGCGAGACCCCCGAAGAGTTTGAGACCTCGCGCAGCTTTGTCGAGTCGCTCCCGATAAGCCGCCTCCACGTCTTCACCTACTCCGAGCGCCCAGGCACGCGCGCCCTCGACATCGACTACATCGTCGACCCCGCCGAGAAGCATCGTCGCACCCGAATCATGCTCGCCATCTCCGAGCAGAAGCTCGCCGACTTCACGCGCCGTTTCCTCGGCACCGTGCGCCCCGTCCTGCTTGAGCACCCGAACAAAGGAAAAACCATGAGCGGATTTACCGACAACTATCTACGTGTCAACCTCTCAGCACCTGCCGAACTTGACAATCACATAGTCCCCGTAGCGCTCGACATCATGATTGACGACTCGGAGGAAATCACCGGCACCCTCCAGACTGACACAAAATGAAACGTATCCTCTACACACCCTTAGGATGGCTCCTCAAGGCCTTGGCGCTCCTGCCGCTGTGGGTGCTGTATCGCTTTGCCGACGTAATCTTCTTCCTCGTCTGGCATGTCGTCGGCTATCGCAAGAAGGTCGTCATCCGCCAGCTGACAGACGCATATCCCGACAAGACACCCCGGGAGATAAAGCTGATAGCCAGGCGCTTCTTCCGCAACTTTGCCGACTATATCGTAGAGACCGTCAAGCTGCTCCATATCTCCGACGCCGAGATGCGCCGCCGCTTCACATTCTCCGGCCTGGAGGCGATGGACACGCTGATCGACCGCGACATCCCGATCATGGTACTCTTCTCCCACTGCTTCAACTGGGAGTGGGCGCCGTCTGTGACCCTCTGGCTCAAGCATAAGCCCGGGCAGAAGATGCAGTTCGGACAGGTCTACCGCCCGCTCAAAAACAAGTGGATGGACTCCCTGATGCTCCGCATCCGCTCGAGATTCAACTCCGTCAACTATCCCATGAAACAGGTTCTGCGCGAGCTCCTGACGGCCAAACGCGACGGTATACACACCGCCACCGGCTTCATGAGTGACCAGAAACCGATCTACGGCGATGTACGCCACGTCATCGACTTCCTCAATCATCCCACCCCCACCCTCCTCGGCTCGGCCGAGCTGGCCTCGAAGCTCCACATGGGAGCCGTCTACTGGGATATCCGCAAACTCTCGCGCGGCCACTATCATATTGACATGATACACATCACCGATGATGCCGCCTTAATGACCGTCACCGACCTGACCGACCGCTATTTCGAGCTCCTGTCGGCCACCATCGACCGCGACCCGGCCATCTGGCTCTGGAGCCACAAGCGCTGGAAATACCCCTACAAATTTGCCGAAGACGGAACCCCCATCTACGACTCAAAATCAGTGAGATGAAAAAGCCTGTAGCCGTCATAATACTCAATTGGAACGGTGAGAGCCTTCTGAAGCGCTTCCTGCCGTCAGTCGTCAGCAATACGCCGTCCGACATTGCCGATGTCATCATCACCGACAATGGCTCCACCGATGGCTCACTCGCCTGGCTCAGAAGCGAATACCCCGACCTCAAAGTCTTGGCCTTTGACCAAAATCTCGGATTCGCCGCCGGCTACAACCGTGCTATCCGGGAGACCCGCTACCCCTACACGCTGCTGCTCAACAGTGACGTCATGACTCCCGAGGGATGGCTCCGCCCGCTCTACGAGTGGGCCCTCTCCCACCCCGACATGGGGGCGGCGATGCCGAAGATACGCTCGGTAGCTGACCCCGAATTTTTCGAATATGCCGGAGCCTCGGGCGGATTCATCGACCGCAACGGCTACCCATTCTGCCGCGGCCGCATATTCTCCACACTCGAAAAGGATCGCGGACAGTATGACGACCCGTGCGAAGTGTTCTGGGCCACCGGAGCTGCCATGCTTGTCGACACCGAGGCCTATCTCGAAGCCGGCGGACTCGACCCCGAATTCTTCGCCCACATGGAGGAGATCGATCTCTGCTGGCGGATGCTGCTCGCGGGGCGTAAGAACTATGTCGTCCCCTCAAGTTGCGTCTACCATCTCGGCGGCGGCTCCCTCCCGGCCGACAATCCGCGCAAGACCTATCTCAACTTCCGCAACAACCTGCTGATGCTGCATAAGAACCTGCCCGACCGCACGCGCCGACGCAAGCTCCTGCGTCGCCGGCTGCTTGACTCGCTCGCATGGGCGATGTTCGTCGCCAAGCTCCAGTTCAGCAATGCCGGCGCCATCCTGCGCGCCCACCGTGACTTCCGCCGCATGCGCAAAAGCTACACTCAGCACCCCGACATCGACCTGCTCGAATCGAGCCCCGACTGCCGCCGCAACATCCTGACCTCCTACTACCTGCGCGGCCGCCATACCTTCTGAAGCCCGGATGAACTATTAGCGCCGGGCAGATGTTTTACTCATAAATCTATTTTTATGGGCAAACACTTCGTACACACCGCCATTGCCTTAGGCATGGCTATCATAGGCTCGGCTCCGGCCTGGAGTAGAACGGGCGCCGCAGTCTCCAACAATCAGACCGACGTACAGTCCGACGCGACTGCATCACTATATCAGGAAGAGCGCGACCGTGCCGACCTGCTCCGTTCGTCGAAAGTCATCTTCGTCAACGGCGACGAGGACTCCCGAGCCGACCGCGACTCCGTGGAGTCAATGCTTGCCCAATTCTATTATGACCAGTTCCGCAGCTCCCACGACCCTGAGGCACCTATCTTTACCTTCATGAGCAAGGATGCCAACCTCGCCATGGGTATCGGTGGTATCGGAGTGGTCAGCGGATGGTTTGATTGGAACGGCATGGTCGAGGGTGGCAACTTCAATGTCTACAACATCATGATGCCCAAGACCCCCGAGGCGATGAAAAACCTCGGAGCAGGCGTCTCGGGCACGAAGCTCTTCTTCAATATCATGGGGCGCCACACCCCGATCGGCAACTTCCGCGCATATATCGAGGCCGGATTCAGCGGCTACAATCAGCGCGACTTCCAGCTGAAAAGGCGTGGTTTCAGATCTCCGACTTCACCGTCGGCCTGGCCAGCTCTACATTCTCCGACGCGGCAGCCGAACCTGACGTGATGGACCCCGCCGGCGCCAACGGCAAGATCGGCAAGAGCAATATCCTCGTCCGCTACATGAAGACCTGGCGTAACCGCTGGACCGTAGCCGCCTCCGTCGAATTTCCCAACTCGCAGCCCATGGAGATCGCCAATCAGACCAAGAAAGTCCGCGACTATGTGCCTGATATCGCCACGTTTGGCCAGCTGCAGTGGGACCGCGGCTTCAGCCATGTGCGCCTGGCTGCCCTTCTCCGCGACATGTCCTACCGCGACCTCATCTCGCAGCACAACCGCCACACCGTCGGCTGGGGTATCCAGCTCTCATCAGTAGTGCGAGCCGGCAACTTCTTGACCCTCTACGCCATGGGGTCGGTCGGCCAGGGCATCGCCTCCTATACAGGCGACCTGTCCAACGGTCATAACGACCTCCTCCCCACCCCCGAAGTCTCAGGCGAGCTGTATGCACCGACCACAGTCAGCGTAACAGCAGGCGCCAAAGCCCAGTTCACCTCCAAGCTCAGCAGCACCGTCTGCCTCTCCACCCTCCGCCACTTCCCCAAGTCGGGTGCGGAAGGCGACTTCTACAAGTATGGCCAGTATCTGTCAGCCAATCTGGTCTACAACATCACGCCCCGCATCTCAGCCGGCCTCGAATATCTCGCCGGCAAGAGGATGAACTGCAGTGGCGACCATGGCAACGCCAACCGCGCCCTTGCCGTCCTCACCGTCGCTTTCTAATCCCCCCACCGTACTTCATAACCCACCCCACCAATACCATTGCGCCTTTAATCGGCATTCCCCAAAAGGGACACCTGCGGTGAAGAATCCATCTCATCCGGGCACGTCTCACTGCGCCCGACGTGCCCGGTAAAAGCCAATTCCCAGCCTGGCGTGCCGTAGGTAGGCCGATTATGTTTCCACCATTATTTCAAAATTATCATAAATTCCACATCCCAAATCCAAAAATGCGTGGCGACCGTGCCGGTTGCCTCCGCAATTTTCGTAGCTCTTTGTCGTGATTTTGGTATTTTTAGATTATCTTTGCAGTAATTTCCAACTGCATTATAGCAATTTATACACATTTTCCAATCAAATATGAATCACAAGACTCTCACGTCACTGGCATTATCGGCCGTTGCCGTTTTGTCAACCATACCATCGCTGAGCGCTGAGATGCTCACCCCCTCTGAAGCCCTCTCTCGCGCCATCGGCACCGTGACGACAGCCTCCGCGACCAGCGCCTCGGCCTACACCCTCTCCCACACCGTGGTCGACGCCGACTCCAAACTCAACTCCCTCTATATCTTCACCCCTGAGAGAGGGAGCGGCTACCTCATCCTCCCCGCCGACGATATCGCCGAGCCGATCCTGGGCTACTCCCCCTCTGCTCCCTTCTCTGCCGACGAGATGCCCCCCGCCATGCAGTGGTGGCTGTCAGAGTATTCTCGCCAGATAGAGGCCGCCCGCCATTCATCCGCCACCCTCGCCATCGAGCGACCCGACCGCGACCCCATCGAGCCGATGGTAACAACAACATGGAATCAGGACGCCCCCTACAACGCCATGTGCCCCGTCTACAATGGCCAGCGCTCCGTGACCGGTTGCGTCGCCACAGCCATGGCCCAGGTAGTCAACTATCACCAGTGGCCCGCGACCGGCGTGGGATCCTATAAGTATTTCTACAACAACGCCTGGATCTCGCTCGACTTCTCCAAGATCAACTTCGACTGGACCAACATGCTCCCCTCCTACGCCAACGGTGCCGGCAATGAAGCTCAGAAAAAGGCTGTCGCCGAGCTCATGTATGCCTGTGGTGTCAGCGTCGACATGAACTACTCACCGATCGAGAGCGGCGCTGCCGATGTCTTCGTGGCCGGCGCCCTTGTCGACCATTTCAACTACGACCGCGGCGTGCGCTATGCCGAGCGCGATTATTTCGGCCTCCTCGACTGGGAAGACTTCATCTACGGCCAGCTCCGCGACTACGGCCCTGTGCAGTATTCCGGCTCGGGAGCTGCCGGCGGCCACTCTTTCGTCTGCGACGGATACAGCTCCGACGGCTTCTTCCACTTCAACTGGGGCTGGGGAGGCATCTCCGACGGTTATTTCCAGCTGACGGCTCTCAATCCCCCGGATCAGGGCATCGGCGGAGCCGCCTCCGGCTACAACTATGACCAGGCCGTCATCGCCAACATCCGCAAGCCCCGTAACGGCTCCCAGATGTATCTCAATCTGATGATGGACCAAGGCTTCTTCGTCGAGCCGGTCAAGACCAATGCCACCAAGCCCGGCGACAACGTCAAGGTCTCCGGCCGTATCATCAACTACTCCATCGCCGACGCTTCCGGCACACTCGGCGTCAAGTTCGTCAACAATGAGACCGAGGAAGTCAAGTATTGCACCGTCGGCTATCGCTTCAGCATCCCCTACCTGTCGCTCCTCGCCGACTATACCGTACAGATCCCGGCCGGACTCCGCACCGGAACCTACACGCTGACCCCCGTCATGTGTGGCACCGACGGTATCTGGCGCGACGTGCCTGTCAAGCTCTCAGCCGTCCAGAAATCGATCATGACCGTCAAGGGGGGTGTCTGCACATTTGAGCAGGCCTTTGACGGATCGCTCGAAGTCAAGGATATTGACCTCAAGACCCCCATCTATCTGGGCAACCTCTTCCGCCTCACCGCGACAGCCTACAACACCGGTGACACCGAGTTTGTCGGCAAGATCGTCCCCACCCTCGCCTCCGGCCACACCCCGATAGCCAAAGCCGACCCCCTCTCCGTCGACCTCCTCCCCGGCGAGTCCTACGACATCGACTTCACAGGCATATTCAATCACTTCAGCTCCAACACCCTCCCCCCGGCAGGCACATATACACTATATATGGTCAAGGAGGCCACCAACGAGATCATCTCCGAGGGGCTCGAGGTTGAGCTCCACGACGTGCCCGAGAATACCGCCATAACTGTCTCCGACTTCACACTCGATGGCGACCTGAAAAACATCGACCCCTCGTCGATGAAATTTTCAGCCAAGGTAAGCTGCACCGAGGGCTATTTCGGACGCAATCTCTCTGTCGTAATCTTCCCCTACACCTCAGGCACAGTGTCATCAGTAGGATTCTTCACATCGCCCGACCTCTTTATCGCAGAGGGAGAGGAGACTTCCTTCACCGCCGGTGGTGTCTTTGCAGCCGGCGAACCGAGCAAACGCTATATTGCACTCGTATTCGACGGCCAGACACAGGTCACCCCTTCATCTCAAGCCATCATCTTTACCGTCGGCAGGACTTCCGGTGTAGACTCTGTAGAAGCTGACGATGAGCCTGTAGAATACTACAACCTGCAGGGTGTCCGTGTCGACAATCCCACATCAGGTCTCTACATCCGCCGCCAAGGCACCCACGCCACCAAAGTCATCATCCGTTAACGACTCCCAATCCTATATAAGCAGAGAGATTCGCAGCCACCGCCGCGGGTCTCTCTACTCATTTTTTAGAATCACTATTCCCGAATCCACATTCTCAATTGATGGCGCAAGAACCAGTGGTATAGCTTTTTACGAGACAATAACCCTTAAAGAGGTTACGTTCTTCCCATCTTCAACTGTAATTAACGTGAGTTCGATATAAGGAATTCACGTTAATAAAGAAGACCATTAGAAGAAGCTGTCGGTAGCATCGGTGAGAGCTTCTTTTTCTACAATCTCGCTGATCTGCACCATTCCCTCAACAGCGAGGTCACGGCCGGCAAACTCCTTTTCTATTTCTTAACCTTTCTCAGAGAGTGTAGCCAATTTTTCAAAGTTGCCTGATTTAGTAGCCTCAACGTTTTCCTTGCAAAGCTTCTCATTACCCTTGATCAGATCGGCATTTGATTTTGAGCAAGATATCAACAGTGCCATGCCGGCCACAGCAGGAACAAAATAACCTGAAATTGCCTTGAAACGGACGAAGTGGATAGGGCACCCAAGAAACTATAGATAAGACCCAAACATGTATGGTCAGGTTTGCAGTCAGCGGGCGGTCCAGAGGGATTTGAGGTCGCTCCAGCGATAATAGCCTCCGGGCAGGGGGGTGAGACCGCTCAGCTTTGCGGGTCGCTCGTTATGGCGGATAAGGATGAGCGGCTCGTGCGACTCGTCGCCCGTCAGAAGAATCAGTTGCAGATTGGCAGCCATCGGCGCTAATCGGTAGTCCTGCCATACCTCGCTATAATTGTCAGGCTCGTCCTCCTGAGCGTCGGCCCCCTCCAGCCCCATCAGGGCGAGGAGTCGAAGCAGAGCAGTGTCGTGGCCGAAACGCAACGTCACCGCCGGCGCACCACCTGCGATCGCACTATCCATATCAGTCACGATATCGTCGAGCAACGCGTGCGCCGAGTGTGGCCCGGCTGCGTCGGTTCGAGGATTGTTGCCATGCAGATAGTACATTTTATAATTGAGTGGTAGCCAGTGGACGTAGGCTTCCTCAGGTGTAAATATGTCCATAAGCTCCACTCCCGGCTCAGCATCCTGTACATCTACAGCAATATTGTGGAGCAGCCAGCTCAGGTACACGCCATGGTCATGACCTATGGAGTCGACAAACATCGCCGACATCAGCCGCTCGGGATCGACTACCTCGCCGCGATAGGCATTTAGATCCTTCCACCAGGTTGCCGAGTCGGCATTTACCCTCTTTGCCTCCGGGCTTGAGTAGGAGATGATGTGCATATCGGAGGGGGTAGCGTGGCGCTCCACTCGCAACGAGGGATTCAGCTCCTTGAGGCGCTCGGAAAAGGCGGCCATGCTCATGATGCATCTCTGCTCCATGGAGCTACGGGCCCATACCCTCGATGAATCGGCAAACAAGTGCGGGAAGCGTCGATACATGCGCTCGGCAATGCCGCGATGCTGGCGCTCACCGAGAGGAGTCAACTCGCCGGCGTGGCCACGGGCATGGTCGGCAATAAGCTTCACGCGCTCCACGACATCTTCGCCGTAGGGGGTCAGTGCGAGTCCGCGGATCGTGTCAAGGAAGAGTCCGTACTCAAATTCGCGGATCACCCAGCGCGAACCGTGTCGCCCGTAATGGCTTATGTGGCTGACTCTATATCCCGTAGGGATCTCCGGCATGACATCATAGGTATAAGGGTAGGCATAGTAGATGCCGCCGGAGCGCTCCGTGTTGGCAGCGATCTCCTCGCGAGGTGACGGCTTGACAGCCATTTTGTGCCAGGATGCCGTCCAGTTGATCTCCAGCGGATTGTTCTGCATGGACACAATCAGAGGTAACGCTCCCGAGTTGGCGACCTTCATGCGAGCACCTTCGCTGCTGACACACTCTATCGCTTCCTTGGTCACAGCTGTCGGAGTCCACACCACACCATCGATTGTGACGGCGTGCCCCTCTGCGAGGGTTTTATGACAGCATCGCGACAGCATCGCAAAGGTAGTCCCATCGGGGAGCACCACACGATTGCCATCCTCGGGCATCAGGTAGGATAGCGATGTCCCGTCGGCGACTGACGCAGGGGACATCGTATAGCTCCCCTGCCACAACTTCAGGTTGCGTACAATCGACCAGTCCATGACGACAGCTCCCGACGGCCGCTCAGTATAGCAGGTGCGGAAGCGGCGGGTCTGGCCGTGAAGTTTGTAGGTCAGCGTGATAGTGTCGCCGAATTCCTGTGCTCCGGCAGCCAAAGTGCTGAGGACCAGAAGCGCTAAATATAGTAGACGTTTCATATATCTGTCAGTATCGATTACTGCATCTCCGTGCCCCACCCTATCGGACGCGGACCCATTGTGAGCTCGAGGGTGCCACCGCGCAGGATGTCGGCATGACTGATGGCCGAGTAGGGATACTCCTTGCCATTGAGTCGAGCGCTTACGATATATCGGTTTTTAGGTGAATAATTGCGTGTTGTGATGGTGAATGGTTGCCCGGCGGGGGGATTGATCGTAGCCCCGGGGACGAGCGGACTATGGATTAGGTAGTAGTCATGGCCAGCGTTGGGGTATAGGCCGAGCATGTGGAATGCAAGGAACGATGACATCGCGCCTGAATCGTCATTGCCCGGGAGTCCGGCAGAGGTATCACTGAAATTCTCGCCAATAATCTCTCTGACGCGGTCGCTCGTCAGGTCCGGGCGCCCGAGCCAGTGATAGAGGCAGGGCGTCAGAAACGACGGCTCATTGTTGACATTATAATAAGGTCGGTCGAAGAATGTCGCAAGGCGTGAAAGCATTGCGTCCGAGCCGCCACAGGCTTCGATCAGGCCGGGCACATCGTGCGGCACGCTGAGCGAGTATTCCCACGACGAGGCTTCGTAAAAGAACATATTCCACCACGGGGTGTACCAGGGTCCCTCGAATGTGACGGGGGTATATCTGAACTTCGGCGACTGCACCTTGGAGTGGCCGAATGAGAGGGAGTCGAGCCACACGCCATCGGCATCTCGCGGCATGATAAATCCGCGTGCGCCATCATGTTCATAGTCGGCGCGCCAGAGGTTTTTCCAGTTTCCGGCCTGACGGTAATAGCGGTCGGCTATCTCTTTGTGGCCTAACTGCTCGGCCACACGCGCTATCGCCCAGTCGTCAAATGAATACTCGACAGTGCGGTTGCCTGCGCGGGCTATTCCGTAGGGGATGTAGCCCAGCCGATTGTACTCTTCAAGGCCGCCGCGTCCATGAGCTTCATGGTCGCCGCCGGGCGAGACCTCAGCATCGCGGATCATCGCACGCAGCCCCTCCTCATAGTCTATGCCGGTCAGACCCTTGGCCATAGCGTCGGCTATCATGATCTCGGCGTTCGAGCCACCCTGCGTGCGGCCGTTAGCATTGCCGCTTCGGGCGTCAGGCATATAGCCGTCACGCTTGGCTATGACAAGCAGCGAGTTGACGATGTCGCGCTGTCGGTCTGGGTCGATGAGGGTGATGAGTGGAGTCGATGTGCGGTATGTATCCCAGATTGCGTAGTAGTCATCATAGTATGGGACGGGATCATTCCAAAGCGGGCACTCGCCGGTGCGATCCACGGGCATCAGCATCGTGTGGTAGAGAGCCGTGTAGAACATCCGCTTCTGAGCGTCGGTGGCACGGTCGGAGAGCTCGATGCGGTCGAGGATCTTCTCCCAGGCGTCGACAAGTTCGCCCCTGACCTGATCAAAGTTTTTCCCGTAAGTATCTGCTGCGCAGTTAGCCTGGGCTTTCATCTCGCTGATAAACGAGATGCCGATCCGGAGCGTAACCTCGCGGGTAGCATACGGGAAGGTCACGATCGCGCCGGTCTTGGTGCCAAAGTCGACCTGCGCGCGGGAATCTGTCACCTGATCGTCGCGCCATGTCGAGGTGTGGACAAACGGCTCGGAGGCCTCTGCGTAGAAGTAGACTGTGTATGCGCGGCCATTGTTCCATCCACCACGGATTCGTGAGTATCCGCGGACAGCTCGATCCCCTACAATCTCGATCTGCGATCCGACAAGCTGCTGGGCTTCGCGGGAATCAGGCACGGGGGTCTCGCCGAGGAAGAATCCGGCATCGACTGCCAGACCTCTGACCTCAGATTCCGAGGGGTAACTGATCCGATAGACCGACGCGCGCGGAGCTGTGGTGACCTCCACGCCGATCTTGCTTTCGGACAGCGTAGTAGCGTAATAGCCGAGAGCGATCTCCTCGCTCAGGCGCGTGTCGTAGTGAGTTACGCTTGTCAGTCCCTCTTCCG
>JAAVFS010000054.1 GCA_014800605.1 Bacteroidales bacterium
CAATCCGACTGATGAGTTTTTAAAAGGCTTCACCAAAAATGATAGAGAGGTTTTTTGCCTTGGTCTTAATATAGGTGAGTTCTTTCTTCATCATGCCCATGATAACGTTCAGACTAAAGCCCTTAGCAATAACCGCAGAATCACCGGGCACGAATCCTAAAATTTCAAGATCCTTCACATTCCGCCCGGTAATGGAATCTACAACACTGAACGAGTATGTTACTTTCCCCTTTTCCGGCCCGAATGATATAACATTGTCGCCACTTGCATAAAAACAAGCAATAAAACTACATAAAACTACCAAAAATCTAAGCCTTGACATAATTTAGATGAATACAAGCGTTTATAAATTTGTTTACCGACGCCAAAGTTAAAGCAAATTTATTAATTATCCAAATTTTAGGTGGGTAATAACGAAATTTCAACGTCTTTCTGAACGCGGCGCGGATTTTATGTGCGAAAATCAGGGCGGGGATTGCAAATTTCTAATTAAAGTGGTAACTTTGCGGTAGAAATTAACACATGGAATTGATTTTATGAAGAAGATTATAGCTTTTAGCTTTGTGGCGGCAATGGGCTGGCTGAGCGCCGAGGCGTGTACGAGTCTGATTGCGGCCAAGGGCGCAACGAAGGATGGCAGCGTAATGATTACTTATGCCGCTGATAGCCACACGCTTTATGGCGATATGCCGTCGGCTCCCGCCGCAGACCATCGTCCGGGCGAGATGCGCAAGATTTTTGACTGGGATTCGGGCCGCTACTTGGGCGAGATTCCGCAGCCGGCGCATACTTATTCGCGCATAGGCCACGTTAACGAAAACGGTGTTGCTATGGCCGAGAGCACCTGGGGCGGCCGCGAGGAGCTGACAGGTTCGGGCATCATAGACTATGGTTCGCTTATATATATCACCCTGCAGCGCGCACGCACAGCCGAAGAAGCACTGAATGTGATGACTGAACTTGTGGAAAAATACGGCTATGCAAGCAGCGGAGAATCGTTTACTATAGCTGACCCCGACAATGTGTGGATCATGGAGATGACCGGCAAGGGCAAGGACGATAAAGGAGCCGTATGGGTAGCGCGCCGTGTGCCCGACGACTGTATAGCCGCCCATGCCAACCAGAGCCGCATACATCAGTTTCCGCTCAAGGACAAGAGCGGCGAGACCCGCTATTCGAAAGATGTGATCAGCTTTGCCCGCGAGAAAGGTTATTTCAACGGAAAGGATGAGGATTTCTCTTTCTCAAACGCATACGATCCTGTCGATCCCAGCACCACACGCAGCTGTGACGGCCGTGTGTGGTCGTTCTACAATAAGTTCGTGCCCGGTATGGATGAATATCTTCCCTGGGTGCTCGAAGCCAAGGGCGAACCGATGCCACTGTGGATGAAACCTGAAAAACCCGTTTCTCTTTCCGACATACAGTGGATGATGCGCGATCACTTCGAGAATACACCGATGGATATGACCCAGGATATCGGTGCCGGTCCCTACAAGGTGCCCTACCGCTGGCGCCCGATGACTTTTGAGGTCGACGGCAAGGAATATCTGCACGAGCGCGCCATAGCCACCCAGCAGACCGGGTTCTCGTTTGTATCGCAGATGAACAATGCTCATCCCGACGCAATGAAAGGCATACTGTGGTTCGGTACCGACGATGCCAACACATGCGTGTATATGCCCATATACTGCAGCATTACCGAAGTGCCCAGACAGCTTGCAGTCGGCAACGGTGATCTGTATAACCTGTCATGGGATGCGAATTTCTGGGTCAACAATTGGGTTGCAAACCAGGCCTATCACAAATATGACAAGATGATCCAGGATATCCGCCCGGTTCAGAAGGCTCTCGAAACAGCGATGCAGGCCGAAGCCGACTCGCTGAAAGGTGTGGTCGCAGCGCTGTCACCCTCCGAGGCATCGAAACTGCTCACCGACCGATCTGCCTACTGGGCGCAGAAGGCCACCAGCGATTACAAGCAGCTCGGCGAATATCTGCTCATAAAGTATATCGACGGAAATATCAAGCGCGAGAAAGACGGAGAGTTTCAACGCACGGAAACAGGTATGCCCGTCAGCCCTGTTTATGGCGGATATGATGAAAAGTATTTCCGCTCAATAGTAAACGATCCTGACGGCGGCGAGCGTCTGCGCGTGAAGGATAAGGAATGATCATCACACGGCGATGAAAACAATCGAAATACCGCTGAGGCTCGAAGTGGCCGGATACGCCGAGCTCAATGCCGACGACATGGTATTGTGTCAGGCCGCCATAACCGCCACCGACCGCGCCTATGCCCCATACAGCAACTTTCATGTCGGCGCTGCCATAAGGCTTGCCGACGGTACGATAGTAGAGGGAGCCAATCAGGAGAACGCAGCCTTTCCGTCGGGCATGTGCGCCGAACGGTCGGCGTGCTATTATGCCGGCTCGCGCTATCCGGAGATAGCTTTCCAGGCGATAGCCATAGCCGCACGAGGAACCGACGGCGAACTTACCCCTCAACCCACAGCTCCGTGCGGCGCATGCCGCCAGGCGTTGCTCGAATATGAAACCCTGGCAGGCGCACCGGTGCGAGTGATGCTCTGCAGCGCCGACAACGTGGTGATAGCTCCGAGTGTAGCTTCGCTGCTTCCGCTGGCTTTTGCCTCATTCGACTGAACTGGGCCTTATCGACATTCCTGTAAATACAAAATCAGCGTGCTTGCCACTTGGCATGAGCACGCTGATTTTTTATACCTATGTCTCTACCGTAACTCTTATTTCAGCCTGAAGCTGTAGAGATTGAAATAAAGATTATCCTCATCCTCGGCAGGCTTGAAGCGCACCCCGTAATAGCGGTCGCCATAGCGGCCGAGCATCTTGAAATAAGCGGGCATCTCCTGCTCCATGATCATATCGTCGCCGCGGTAGCCCTGAAGGATAGTGCGTCCCGTGGGAAAGTCGGTCATGGTGGTGCGGAACAGTATTCTGTCGGTCGGATCATAATACAGACCCGTGTTGGCACCCACATGCTTAATATCCTCCCTGAAAGCAACGTATGGCTCTTTTTCAAATCCACGTGTATAGCTGCGGTCGGTTCCCTGTGGTTCGAGACCGAATCTGCCGATAAGGTTATAGTCGCGGTCGTAGCGGTAGATCAGTGAGTCGGGGCCATGACTCACGTATATCACACCCGTCTCGGGCTCAACGGCATAGTCGAAAAACTCGAACGCCGGCATCGGATTCAATATTTTTCGCGTCGGCAACTTTCAACATTATTTGAGAACGACTTATCAACATATTGTAAATATCTACATAAATATGCTGATTAACAACAATAAACTATGATAATAACATGTAGAATTCACTTATGATTTCTTCATCATAAAACTTGGAGCAATACCGATATTCTGAAGCTTGCCTTGTCAGGTCACAAATTTCCGGAGTATTCAATATTCGTTTTAGATTATAATCAACATTATCTTATAATGTCATTATTAACACAATGTAAGGAATCAAATTAAATGTGTGATTAACAATAGCAAACAATGTCGATAAATGTTTAATAAGCTGTTGATGCAGGTTGATAACGGATCTAACCGTCCACACCATCCCGGCGAGCACACAGATACTGACACGTCTGTCGACAATGATTGTCGATTATTGTTGAATAAAACTCTACAGTCCGTTTATTTCTCACTTATCGATATAGCGACCCTCCATATCGATTTTCATCACTCAGACTTCCTCATAATATATGATTATGTTATTGTCAACCCCCTCACTATATAAACAATCGTCTCTATAGCTTTTGTCAACATAATGTATATAAATTCGCTATCAAACTATATGACAACAATTTGAGCTGAAGATAACATGTTAATTAGATTGTAAACAACAAAAACAGCCTTATTCGATCACGTTCCCGACGGTTTTTCTTCTGTTTCTGTTCACAAAGCTGTCGATTATTGTTGAAACAGGGTTGAAGATTATTGAAGAAATAAAGTTGGATTCATCCGCTTTTTTGATAAGCCCGGCCTCTTCTAACCCTCCAAATCATTCGCCTGATAACTATGAATGGGTTATCACCCCGTTTTTTTACACTCACCAGCCGTTTATATCATCCAAACTTATTAACTTTGCACGATATTGACACAGTGTCGATAAGGATGCTAAAATCGTGTGTGTCTGAACAGACGCATGATGATAAACTGTTGACCGGCGACCCTGCAAAGTTGATAATGAAATATGCAACATTCAGGCTATAAACTTTTAATCGCTTTCAACAATTCTTATTGATCTTCTTTATTTTTTTTAATTTTTATTTCTTAACTGAATATACTAATAAGATTATAAGCATGCCCAAGACTGTAGAAAAGCAGAATTCTCTGGTCGAAGAGATAGAAAGGCTCAAGAAGGAACGCGGCGCCCTGATCATGGCCCACTACTATCAGCGTCCCGAGATCCAGAAGATAGCCGACTGCATCGGCGATTCGCTGGCACTGGCCAGGGCGGCCGCCCGCACCGACGCGCCGGTCATCGTGATGTGCGGCGTGCATTTCATGGGCGAGACGGCCAAGCTGCTCTGTCCCGGCAAGACGGTGCTCGTGCCCGACACCGACGCCGGATGTTCGCTTGCCGACAGTTGTCCGCCCGACGATTTCGCTGCCTTCATCAAGGCACACCCGGGCCACACCGTCATCAGCTATGTCAATACCTCGGCCGCAGTGAAGGCACTCACAGATATAGTAGTGACCTCGGGAAATGCCCGCAAAATCGTCGACAGCCTTCCGGAAGGAGAGAAAATAATATTCGGGCCCGACCGCAATCTGGGCTCATATATAAATGCCGTTAGCGGCCGCGATATGGTTCTTTGGCCGGGTGCCTGCCATGTTCATCAGCGCTTCTCGCCCGAGAAGATCGCCGCACTCAAGGCTGCTCACCCCGAGGCAAAGGTGCTCGTTCATCCCGAATGTCCGGAGCCGGTGCGCCTCATGGCCGACAAGATAGGATCGACCGCCGCCCTTCTCGACTATGCCCGTCAGCTTCCAGAGGGCAGCGAGATGATAGTGGCCACCGAGAGCGGTATTCTGGTTGAGATGGAACGCCTCTGTCCGGGCCGCAAATTCATTCCCGCTCCTCCCGACGACAGCACTTGTGGATGCAATGAGTGCGGATATATGAAGCTCAACACCCTTGAAAAGCTACGCGACTGTCTGCGCGACATGAAGCCCGCTATCGAGATTGATCCAGATATAGCCGAAAAAGCCCGTCGCCCTATCGACCGCATGCTGGAGATCAGCGACCGTCTGGGAGTTTGAGCCTGCTAACAATAAAAAACAATCAACATTTTTCATAAATAATGGAATATAATCACCGCGACATTGAGAGCCGCTGGCAGAAGTATTGGCGCGACAATCACACCTATCGTGCCTCTATCGACAATTCACGCCCGAAGTTCTATGTGCTCGACATGTTTCCATATCCTTCCGGTGCCGGCCTTCACGTAGGCCACCCGCTGGGATATATAGCTTCTGATATCTATTCGCGCTACAAGCGTCTGCGTGGTTTCAATGTGCTTCATCCTATGGGCTATGATGCCTATGGATTGCCCGCCGAGCAATATGCCATCCAGACCGGCCAGCATCCCGAGGTCACCACTGTTCAGAATATCAACCGCTATCGCAGTCAGCTCGACAAGATTGGTTTCTGCTACGATTGGGAGCGTGAGATACGCACCTGCGATCCGCAGTATTACAAGTGGACCCAGTGGGCATTTATCAAGATGTTCGAGAGCTACTACGACACTGCTCTTCAGAAAGCTATACCTATAAGCGATCTTATCGCCCATTTCGAGAAAAACGGAACAGAGGGCATAAATGCCGCCGGTTCCGACGATCTCAGCTTCACCGCCGACGAATGGAAGGCTATGAGCGAAAAGCAGAAGAGCGACGTGCTCATGAACTATCGCATCGCATATCTCGGAAACACGATGGTCAACTGGTGTCCCAAACTCGGCACCGTGCTTGCCAACGACGAGGTGAGCGAGGGTGTGAGTCTGCGTGGCGGCTATCCCGTCGAGCAGAAGCTCATGTATCAGTGGTGTCTTCGCGTCTCGGCCTATGCCGCCCGTCTGCTCGAGGG
>JAAVFS010000055.1 GCA_014800605.1 Bacteroidales bacterium
CTATTGAAGAATATGACAGGTATAGGTCTAAATTATTCTACGAGCAAGAACCGGATCGTAACAGTTTTAAAGATGATAATGATTATCATCTATGCATAGAGGACTACTCTGAGCGATATGATCATAAAATGTCAAGTCATTTTGGAAGCGATTATAATAAGAAGTTAGAGGAGTATAAATCTAAGTGTCTACAAACCCCATCTCAAGTAAAAAACGGATCTGACAATGAACCCCAACAGTCTAAGCGGAAGACTAAAATAACACACCTATCTCGCAAAAAGATCAAAGCAAGAAGAAAGTAAGAGATAGTAACGAACTGTTTTATGGAAATACGAAGTTTAGAGCTTATCGGTTTTGATGAGTTATTTGAGGGCTTTTCAAATGCGTTCTCAGACTATGAGATTCTTTTTGACAAAAGCGAGGTGCAGTCTATGCTGATAAGGCGTGGATATGTTCCTTATCTCTCGTTTGCGGCTTATGATGGAGGGAAAATGGTTGCATTCACGTTGAACGGAATCGGTATGTTTAACGGCAACCTTACGGCTTATGATACCGGCACAGGAACGGTAAAAGAATATCGGGGACGTGGTTTAGCCGTAGAAATCTTCCGACATTCACTACCCTTTTTAAGGCAAGCGGGTATAAGTCAGTATCTTTTGGAGGTTCTGCAAAATAATCATAAGGCAATTGGCGTATACCGAAGGATGCAATTTGAATCGACAAGGGATTTCGATTGTTTCAGGCAATCGATTGCCAATATCAATAATCATCAAAGCGCCCGGCTATGCGATAATCTCAGAATCGAATTGATTGGTACGGATATCGTCAGACAAGCTCAGTCATTCTGTGATTTCTATCCGTCATGGCAAAATAGCATAGAGTCTATAGAGCGAGGTGCCTCTGACCTGACTTGTATCGGAGCATTTGAATTGGATGTATTGGTAGGCTTCTGTGTATTTGACCGTAAATGCGGTGATCTGACTCAAATAGCAGTTAGAAAAGAGTGCAGAAGGCAGGGTATTGGCTCGCGGCTTCTCTATGAGGTAATCAGGCGGATGTGTACTGACTTTGTCAAAGTAATTAATGTTCCTTGTGATAATTCTTCGTTGCCTGCTCTCCTGAAAAGCAAGAATATTCCTCTGGTGAATAAGCAGTTTGAAATGGTAATGAATTTAACCGGCATATCAAAATAGTAGATTGTAAACAACTGTTACTCAGACCTTGGCGAGAAGACGATGCAACGTCTCTTTTCAAATATGCGCAAGACCCGGATGTGGGTCCGATTGCAGGGTGGCCACCGCATACTTCCGTGGAAAATAGTCTGGAAATAATCCGGACAGTATTTGCTGCGCCTGAGACTTATGCCGTTGTGCTTACAGAGACAAATGAGCCATTGGCAGTTGCGGAATCATGTTCTACAATGGTCTTCATCCAGCGGAAATGAAAAGCGGTGAAGCTGAAATTGGCTACTGGATTGGTAAACCATATTGGGGACAAGGATTGATTCCAGAAGCAGTAAAAGCGTTGCTCTCACGGTGTTTTAATAAGTTGAGCATTGATACCGTATGGTGTGGCTATTACGATGGCAACCTCAAATCAAAACGTGTCTGCGAGAAAAGCGGATTCAGATACCATCACACCAACAAAGATATTACATCCCCATTGGGAGATAAACGTACAGAACATTTCTACATAATGACTAAAGAAGATTTCCATGCCCTATATATCGATTGAGAGCGGCAAGCTGACCGATGAAGACATCCCTAAATACAACGTCACGTGAAGCCATCTTTGAACGAGCGCCATTAGGTAACTAAGGGGTGGGATTTACCTTGTCATGGTTATAGCTAATCTTTTGAGATATACAATATCCCCCACATCGCATCCCCGCATCCAAAGACATCGCGACCGCCCCCGACTTTCGACCCATTAACTACTCTTGTGTGATATCCCCGTTACATATTACCTCACTCTTAGTTGTTTTTATTGATAAGGTTGACGATGACCTTAACCATTGTGTCCTTCTCCTCCGTTCGACTTTCGGCAATCATAAGAGTGAGAGCAACGAGAGTATTGTCGGCGATTCGCTTCGAGCCATCTTCATTGTAGAGTATACCATTACCGTTAAGAAACCACAGGAACAGTGTAGCAGCTATACGCTTATTGCCGTCGCTGAATGAATGGTTTTTCGTAACGAGATACAACAGCATCGCGGCTTTCTCTTCAACAGATGGATAAAGATCAGCACCTCCAAAGGTCTGATAAATTTGACCGATGGAGCTCTTGAAAGAATCGTCTTTTTCGTTACCAAAGAGAGTGCTTCCGCCGAATTTCTCATGCAGCTCGCGTATGACCTCCATTGCATTATCGTATGTCGCATGAAACGACTCCTTGCCGGTAGTATCTTCAATCTTCAACTCCTGATAGTCGTAACGATCAAGTGTGTCGAGGGCGTATGTATAATCTACCACTACGTCAAGCAGAGAGCGACTATCTTCGGTAAGTTTCTCCTGATTTTGAATAGTACGACCAAGTACTTTCACTAACTGGCTCAATTCATCATACTTCTGAGATGCTATGCGCTCATTTATAGCGTATCCTTGCAGAAGATACTGCTTCAAGATTTTATTAGCCCAGATGCGAAATGCGGTTGCATTTTTTGAATTTACACGATAACCAACGGAAAGTATTGCATCAAGATTATAATGATCCACGACTTCTACCGATGCTCCACGAAATCCTCGATTCACGACTGTTTCCATTTTGGAAATAGTCGCATCTCGCACCAACTCTCCAGACTCAAATATATTCTTCAAATGCTTTGAAATGGCTGGAACTTTCGTACCAAAAAGCTCTGCAATCTGACGCTGCATAAGCCAAATGGTTTCACCATGCACAGTTACATCCAACTGAGTTTCACCATTAGGCGCCTTGTATATTACAAGTTTTGTCTTGTTGTTCATTTCCATGGTGCAAAATTAATATAAATTTCTGATATTACGACCCTTCCTATTTTAGAATGTCGTCAGAATACTTCGGATTTTAAGCCGTGGATGATTGACGTCGAATTGGCTCGCAATTTTAGTTATTTAAGGAAACTCGCCGATTTTCAATTCGTCGGAGGAGAGCTTGATGTAGTCCATAAAGGTCTTTTGAGTCTTATGGCAGCTGACGTGCATCATCTGACTGACGGTATGTTGATAGTAAAGATAGATTGAGCAAGTCGCCTAAGCCTCGCTACGTGTATGGCATCCGACAAAGCCCGTAATCCGCAATGAGTTATCAATACTTCCTTTCTCTCACTTAACAACCCAATTCACCCATCATTACATCTCAACAACGATATCTGCTCTAAGATGAATAAATTTCAACAGTCTTTAACTATATAATTGTGGAGTAAAAACTTTAGCTCGAAGAGGCCTAAGCGAGTCAAATGTGGTGACCTCAGCCGAAATTTATGCCGGGTCACCACATTCAAATCGTTAAAATATCATTGCTGTCTGCTATAAATTTGATCGGTTAGAAAATTAGGGCTGATTCCATTTGCAGGATTCAGCCCTTTATGGTTATTTAGCTGTCCCCAAACAAAACCGAATAACCATGAGTAAAAGTAGCAATTTTTTCGGACAGCCGGTATATGGTCAGCTAATAAAATCACTTGGCCGTGAAAAAAAATAATTGATATTAGCCGCAAACACGGTGGAGAGAAGTATGTAAAGAGCTTTGACGGCTACACACATCTGCTGACAATGCTCTACGCAGTGATACAGCGGTTCGACTCACTGCTAGAAATAAAGATATCCATGACAGCGGAGGTGCGTAAGTTGCATTATGTAGGGATAGACTCGGTACCTAAACGAAGTACGCTGTCAGATGCGAACGCCAGATGCTCAAAGAAGTTCTTTGAGGAGGTATACCGTGACCTGAATACCTTAATTTAGATAACTCATGGGACAATACATATCCTTTACAATTTTCAGTTTTTAATCAGATACAGGGCGCACGGATATACCGCGGCCTCGATTAACTGAATTAACATCGCGAGTTCCGCTGTCATAGAAATATAATACGAATGTATATTTACCATCTGGCGTACCAGTCCAGTAGTTAGCAATCGAACCAGTTTTCCAATTCCAGTATTCTCCTCCATAAGAAAAATCCCGAGTTCCTGCAGCTGGTAAAAAAATCGAATTGCCATTAGGCCCCGTCACTTTATACCCCATATTACCACCTTGCGAAGTCCATGTCCATTGGCATAAATCTACTAGTTCTTGCATTTCTATTCGCGTTGGTAACCGCCATGATCCACCCCATTTAGCATGAGCTACATCGTAATCAGAACCACAGATACTTCCCATAATGCGTCCAGAAGTTGTGCAAGATGCATCGGTATAAGTATTTTTAGTTTTGGTCTCACCCCAGGCATAATAGTCTCCATATTGTTCGGGCGATGAGGCGCCAACGTTGCAGGTGGCCCACTTTACCGAAAGTCCCAAATCTACCGCTTCTCGTCCTCTACTTTGGGTATGTCCACCAATCCCTTTAAGGAGGTCTGCAGAAAGAGTCTGAGCCATTTTTACAACCTGTTGGGCAGAATTCATCACACCTGTTACATCGGCAGTTCTTTCTACAAGACCTGTCTCCACATTTATCAAACGAGCATCTATAAAATATTCTTCAAATACTTCATTAATATCCGCTACTATTACAAACCGAACGCCAAAACGCTGTCCTAATTTTGCGATCTGACTATCCCGTACCTCTCCTGAGGTTTGATAGTCTTGCTCTTTTGTGAGTGCATCAAGGAAATCGGAGGTGCGTTCAACGGCGGCAAAACCGCTTGTATTTGTTACAGCACTTACTATTTTTGAACCTATCACTTTTTTTATTGAATTATCCACTTCACTTCCGGTCATATAAACCGCTACCTTTTTCATTTCCGTCTCCTGTGCCAGGATAGAACACGGACAGATCATCATAGCTATGATGATGTAGTATATAATATAATTCGTTCTCATTTAGAGTTCTTGTTTAGAAGTCTGTATGCGATATTATTTGCCATGGCGGTCAGCACTTCGGAGTTTTCGTACTCACGTTTCTGATTTACAGATTTTACGATAGCCCCAGTTTCTAGATTAATCAGACGCCCCGACATGTGGCAGTAGCCATCATCAGTTATAATTATATTAACTGCAAGCACATAATCTACACCTAAACGCTTGCCTACGGCACGAATCTCTCTCTCAGGCACTTCTCCAGACAACTGGAAGTCCTGCTCCTTGGTCAACGCTTTAAGGAATGCATCATTACGTTCGAAAGGTGAATAATCCTTACTACCCGACATCCGAGCCAGTACACACGAGCTAACAATTGTTTTTTGCGATTTTGTAGCATCACCATCGACATACACAGCCACTTTTTTAGGTGCTGCAAAAGCCATGATACATATCAGTAACAACATGGCTACGATAGAAAATCTCTTCATAGAGTAAAATTGCGCCCTTATAGACTCCCTATACTAGAGCATGTTATATAAAAAAAGAGCGTGAGAGTCTGTATCTGTTACTCGTCCCACGATTCGAGGCCTTAGCATTGCCCATTGTAGTAGAACGAGCAACGCGGAGCCTCACGCTGTATGATATATATGATGATAGGAGAATGTATCGCTACACACTCTGACATAGGTATATCATACCCCGAAGGCGCCTATCGTTGCCTCATTCCTGACTACAATAAAAGAAGTTGCTAAGTTCCGAATCGTCAAGAACAAGCGCTTGATAAACGCTCTTGTATTATGTCTGCAACCCGCCACGTTACTCCATATCGGGACTTCGCAGACGGTCTGCAACTGCAAAGCTACAAAACATTTTGATACCAGCCAATAGTTTTTTCATTATGAGGACTATAAAGTACAAAATCTTATCCGATAGAAAAGTAAAACCAATCTTTCGGAGATTGGATTAAAGTTTTAGCCCCTTTGCGACGTTGCTTGGCTTTGCGGTGAGTATTGATTGGTTGTTCCCATTGGTCAGCTGCTACGCGGTCGCAAACGCATACCGACTATGTCGACTAATGCTTCAATCTCACTCGCGAACGTTGTTTCTGATCGTCTCGATTAAGGCTGAATGCAAGATATAATACTTACAGCTGAGGGTGGGCAGCGTTAAGGGCGGGGCTATTGGTACTGGGTGAGCTGGTCGGGGTGGTAGGTGGTTGAGTCGGTGGCGACGGGGGAGGCGAGGAAGTAGCCGAGGCAGAATGGGCCTTCAAACATGGCGGGACCGTTGCTATTGGACTGTAGCGCTGTCAGATAGTCCATCATCTGACGGGATATGGGGGTCACGGTGACTGTGACGAGATCGCCATCGCGCAGGATGTCTTTTTCATCCTCTTCGTCGAGGTCTTTGCGTGAGGTCATGGTGATCTCGCTGATTATACCATCGTTAGCTCCGCGGTCGTCGACGATCAGCCACTTGTAGGGGTCGGCGTTGCGATAGATGCGGATCCAGTAGCAGTCATCGGCGGCGGGGGTATCGGTAAAGGTGGTCTTCAGGATAGCTACATAGTCGTAGGGCATCTTGATCCACTTAAACTCGATCGATAGAATCTGCGTCGGCTCCCTCATGGCTGTGGTCGAGGTGAAGGTCTGTCCGTTGCGGTCTATGCTCAGGGTGTATTCATGGCCGGGGATGCCGGGGATGGTGTCGGTGTAGCGCCCTGTCGCGGGGTCGGTGTCTATGGTGCGTGTCTCACCGGCTGTCAGGTCGGTCAGCGTGACAGCTGCGTCGGTCAGCGGGGTGAGATCCATGGGCTCTCCCATCGGGGTGGTGAGTGTCAGGAGGATGTCGGCGCCACGGTCGGTCAACGCTCCCTCGATGACGAGGGCCGACTCTACATCGTGATAGCGGAAGTCAAGCTCTTTCTCACATGATGTCGCAACGACCATCAGCAACAGTGTAATCAGCGCATAGTATCTCATGAATCAGAATTTTATAGTGTAGGATACTGACGGGACTATGCCGAAAAGCGACCGCTGCACGGCGCGAGTGCCGGAGGGCTTGTCGGGATCGTCTTCGAAATAGACCACAAATGGGCTGTAGTAGGCATAGGCGTTGAAGAGTCCGAAGGTCCATATCGAGGTCACGCGGCGCCCTGTGCGGGTGTAGGTAGCCGAGAGGTCGAGGCGATGCGTGGGGGGTGTCTTGTAGGAGTTGCGGTCGGTATAGTAATAGCATGTCGTGCCGCTGATCTCATATTTCTCGTCGGGGGCCGTAAGCGGGCGACCTGACGCATAGATCCAGGAGGCGGAGAGCTTCCACCGCGGATTGAGGTCATAGAAGGCTACGACCGAGAGGTCGTTGCGGCGGTCGTTGCCGGCGTTATACCAGCGGCCGCCGTTGATTCCCGGGATGCGGGTCTGCGTGTGCGACAGCGTGTAAGAGATCCAGCCGCTGAGCCTTCCGCTATTCTTGCGCAGCATCAGTTCCAGGCCGTAGCTGCGCCCCTCTCCGGCGAGGACGAGGCTTTCGAGGTTGATACGCGAGAACATGTTGACGCCATCCTTGTAGTCGTAGACATGGTCCATCGACTTGTAGTAGGCCTCAGCGCTCCAGTCCCACACCCCGTCGGACGCCATGCCCGCATATCCGGCCGAGTAGAGGGTGGCCACCTCTGGACGGAGGGCGGCCGAGGTCAGCCCGTAGCGGTCGAAAGGAAATGTGGTATTAGCCGAGCGTAGGCCGTGGAGATCCTGAGTTGTGACGGCGGCTCCAGCCTTGATATTGTGAGAGTCGTTGAGATCATATTTGACACTCGCGCGCGGCTCGAAGTGGATATACGTTTTGGACGAAAAGTCGGGGGGCGTCTCATTGGCGGCCGAAAATTCATGGAAGCGGCTGCCTGACAGGGCAGAAAAAGCCGACATGCGGGCGCCGACCGCTATCTTGAGCCGCTCCGCGGGGCTCCCCTCATAGCCTGTCCAGAGAGCGTTCTGACAGCCGGAGCGTATCTCCTTCTGCCGGGCAGACCCCACGGCCATGTCTGCCGACTTGACTCTGATCAGCTCTGACCTAAGGCCGAATTCGATCACATGATTGTCGGATAGAGCCCATGAGGCGCGCTCATTGACCGACACCGTGCGGATATACTCCCGCAGCGTCTGGTCGACATCCATGATATAGCGCCCCATCTCGGTGGAGAAATCCGTGGCGGCCGCCGTGGTCGTAAATCGCCAGCTGTCGCCTGCGCGTGCCGACCAGTTGACGCTCCCGGCTATGTTGCCCCAATGCATGACCATCAGGTCAGAGATAGCCAGATTGTCGCGTCCGGCATAAAAGGCCACGTCGATGATCTGGCCACGGCCGGCATCGTAGCGCAGCTTGGCATTGACGTCATAGAAATTCATTACCGTGCCGCGATATTCCGGCATCAGGTTGAGCAGCAGGTCGACGTAGGAGCGTCGTGCCGACACGGCCAGCGACAATTTATCCCTGACAATCGGACCATCGGCCGCGACCTTGGCATTGAGCAGGCCTACCGTGCCCGAAAAGTGATAGTCGGTCATATCGCCCGGCCGCATATACGTCTCAAGCACCGACGACGATGCACCGCCAAAACCGGCCGGGACAGGCCCCTTGTGGAGCACGCCGCGCCCCATGGCATCGTCGTTGAATGTCGAGAAGATCCCCATCATGTGGGCCGGATTGTAGATGGTCATGCCATCCATCATCACCAGATTCTGATAGGCATTGCCGCCACGGACCTCAAATCCGCCGGCGCCCGAGGCCTCGGCGCTCACGCCCGGGAGTAGCGTGATAGCCTTTATGATGTCCGACTCGCCGAAAAATCGTGGGGTCGACGACAGCTTGCCGAGCTCAAGGGTCTCGCTGCCAAGACGGACCGACGACAGGCGGTTGCGCGCCGAGCGGTCGGAGACAGTGACCTCCTCCAGGCTGCGCGATATCACAGTATCGCTCGGAAGGGAGCCATCCGCCTGGCCATGTGCCGTCAGCGCGATTGTAGCCATGAGCGATACCGCCCGAAGGCGTAAAAACGTCAGAGAATATCTTAGGCGGCCTAACATGTCTGCAAAGATAGCAATAAAACCCGTGATTAGAATCGCACACGCACACCATTTTCGGCCGACCACATTACGAGATGACGGTCAGGACGATGGTGCGCGCCGTGGCGTGGTCGCGAAACTCACATAGATAGATACCCTGCCATCGTCCCAGATTGAGCCGGCCATCGGTCACCGGTATCGTAAGCGACACGCCCGCAAGCGTCGACTTCCCATGTGCCGACATATCATCCGGCCCCTCCATCGTGTGGCAGTAGTAAGGCTCACTGTCAGGCACTACGTGGTCGAGTATCGCATCCAGATCAGTCAGTACGTCCGGATCGGCATTCTCATTGATAGTCAGCGCACACGAAGTGTGCTTGACAAAGACATGCAGCAACCCCACGCGCGGCATCGGCGATGGAAGGTGGCTCACGATCTCCCGCGTAATGAGATGGCACCCGCGCCGGCGAGGCGAAAGCCGAAATTCAGTCTGTAAGGTCATATCTTTCCTACTATTATATATTGGGAAAGCGCACTAAGTAAGTGACTGTGGGACTTACTTGGAGCGCTTTGCGTGAGTGAGCGACAAACGGGGTTCGAACCCGCGACCCTCAGCTTGGGAAGCTGATGCTCTACCAACTGAGCTACTGTCGCAAAATGTGATAATCGGTTGGTTTAGTTTCTGCAAAGTTAGTGATTATATCTTCGCTTGCAAATTTTTTTACAATTGTTTTTTTGTCAATAAGGCCGGAAATGAAAGCGGACGCTCTCTGACGGGATGGTCAGGGGGCGTCCGCTATGTTGGTTCGATCGGATCCGGGATCAGTTGAGGATAGAGCCGATATTGTAGTTGGCAAATTCAAGGTCCTTGAGAGCGCGCCGAGCCACTTCGCGGTCGAGGCGGGCAGCCTGGCGCAGGTTGGTGTTGACCATGTTGTCATTGTTGGTACGTGCGCCGAGCACAGCCATCAGATAGTAGGTGGTAGCGTCGGGTTCTGTGATAGCGCCGAGAGTCGACTTGGCGCGGCTGTAGTCGCGAGTCAGGATCTGAGCGAGGGCGGCATTGTTGGTCTTGGCGTTGCCGAAAGCCTTGACAGCGGCGGCATTGTCGCCGGTCAGGATGTAGTAGGTACCGAGGGCATCGCCGAGCTCGTCGACACCGGCTGCTGAGCCGAGATACTGGTTGGCGTTGCGGTAGTCCTTGTCGATCATGGCGATGAGCGCGAGGTTCATCTGGGGCTCACCGGCCTGAGGATTGATGCGTGCTGCCTGCTGGAAGTTGGCCTTGGCTGCCTTGTAGTCGCCGGCGATATACTGTGTCAGGCCGAGGTCGTTGAATGTACGGTAGTCGCCGGGATAGATTCTGGCGGCATCGTTGTAGATGGCCATCTTGCGGTTGTTGTCGTCGGTCAGTGTAGCGCAGTAGAGGAGCTCGTCGATAGTCAGTGATGAGGGGTTCTGAGCATAAGCGGCTTCGATCTCGTCGTCAGACTTACCGATGACGTTGATTGAGGCTGTGATACGGGAGTAGCGGAGCTGCGGGAGGATGGTCTCGGCGAGCTCATCGAAGATGGCTGAGAGATTGCGGATCTCACGCTCGCGCTGCTCGGGATCTTTGTACATTGACAACACGCTGAGGATCAGCTCTTTGTCCTGAATATTGCTTGCAGCGACGAGCTTCTTGAGGCCTTCCCAGTCCTCGGGAGTGAAGTTGGCGGTCAGAGCGCCGAAGTCGGTGATACGGTCTTTGCGGAGCTTCTGGTCGACATAGCTGCGGGTGTTGTCCTCGCGCTTCTGAGCGAGTTTGGTGTTGAATTCGAGTGTGCCATCGGGTGATGCGTATGACTCGATGTTGATCTCCTCGATCTGGCGGCGAGAGTCGGCATTAGCCTCAGCGAGCTCACGGTTGAGCTCTTCCATCTGGGCGCTTGTGAGCTGTCCGGGGCGGATATTGGCCTGGTTGATGAGGAAGAGGATGTCAGCGGCATACTTCTCATTGATGATGCGCTGGAACTTGTCAGCACCGATAGCGGGAGTTACACCCTGAGCTGTAGCTAAAGCAGCTGTAGCTACTACGCCGTCAGCTACCTTGACGCGGGGGAGGACATATTTCTTTCCGCCCTGGGTGACGCTGAATGCCAGGTAGAGCTGGCTGGTCATCATCTCGGGGTTGTATTTGAAGGCCACGGGGATGGTGAGTGTCGCACCGCGCTCATAGTTGACTACAGGTGCGTTGCCACGCACCTTTTCGCCCTGGAATGTGTAGGACTGAGAGGCGGCTTCGCCGCCGGCGTATGTCAGATAGGGGGTGACTGTCACTGTAGCATTCTTTTTAAAGAATTTGGCGGGTACGCGCGCTGTCACTGTGGCTGGTACCTGCTCGCCGACGACTTCCAGCGGATCGGGATTGACGCTGAAATAGTCAGACGCAAACGGATTCATTTTCTTGCTGCATCCGGTCAGCGTGAGCGCGCCGAGGATACCGATTGCAAGGAAGGATTTGCTGTTCATGTGCTGTAGAGTTTATGTTGTTAAGTTATATCCTTATGATTGTCTGAGCAAAGGTAGACTATTTTTTTGTGTTTTTGGCTGAATGTGAGTCCTTTTTTTCATCCGGGAAAGCATTGGGAAAGTCGATGTCGACTCGCGGGCGGCGCATAGCGCGGATTATGAAGAATATGCCGATCAGGATGAACGGGACGCTCAGCAGCTGGCCCATATTCATTCCGATCAGGTCCTGCAAGTTATGCTCGAACTCCACCTGATTGTTCTTCAGATACTCGATCATGAATCTCCCGGCGAAGAGCAAGGTCAGGAAGGTGCCGAAGATGAGTCCCGGGCGCACCTCCTCGTTGCGGCGCCAATACATCCACATCAGCAGCCCGAACAGAGCGAGATACCATGCCGACTCGTAGATCTGGGTCGGATGGCTCGGCATCGAGTAGACGGGGTCGGCGCCATGCATCCACCCCTGTATATTGGTGATGAATCGAAATCCCCAAGGGAGGTCGGTCGGGTGGCCGTAGATCTCATGATTCATCAGATTACCTATGCGTATGAGCGCTCCGACAAGAGCGATCGGTATGACGAGGCGGTCGAAAGTCCAGAGCGGAGAGCGATGGGCCGTGAAGCGCGAGAAGCAGAGTACGCCGATGATGACGCCTATCGTGCCGCCGTGGCTGGCCAGGCCACCCTCCCAGATGTAGAGGATACGGATTGGGTTCTGGCTGTAGACATCCCATTCGTAGAAGAAGCAGTGGCCCAGGCGGGCGCCGATGATCGTGCCGCCGATGACCCAAAGCAGCAGGGTCCCGAGCCAGCGCTCAGGCGCCCCTTCATGGCGGAAAATGCGCTCCTCGATGCGATAGCCGATTAGAAATCCGATCGCAAACATGAGCCCATACCAGCGTATGTTGACAAAGGATGTCGACAGCAGTTCGGGATCAGCGTGCCAGGTAATAAAGTCAAGCATATCAGTCTTTTTTCTTAAGTTCCTTGGAAGCTACGCGGGTCATACGGATGGTGGCTATCACCTGGACGGCAGCACCGGCCATAGTGAATGCGAGCCAGTCGCGATTGTTGCCCTTGTCGTAGAAGAGGAAGAAGGCAGCCACGCAGAAGATTATGCTGCTCCACGACTCCATCCGGCGCAGGCGCTTCATACGCGTATGCTTGCCGGTATAGGGGGAGAACAGGCGGCCTACGACCACCATCACAGCTCCGGCCGCATAGAGATACCTGAACCATTCGAAGCCGAAGCCGCCATGGACTATCGGTATCAGCGTAGCCACGCCGATACAAAGCAGTCCGAGCGTGTAGAGAATTATCATGGCCGTCGAGGGGTCTTTCCCGAAGAGCTCCTCGCGGGTCATAGCCTTCGATTTATTGTTGTTATCTTTCATTCTGAGAGTAGGGATATATTATTATTCAAATACATAGACATCCTCATGCGGGCGCTTCATGTGGTAGTGCTCGCGGATGACGCGCTCCATCGTGGCCGGATCCGTGCGCAGGGCGGCGTTGAGCTGCTGATAGTAGACAACGGAGTCGTTGTAACGGGCAATCTCGGTCTTGAGCGAGTCGATCTGATGGTGGAGCCGCGAACGGGCGCCAAGCGAAGTGTCGGTCGAATAGAAATAGATATAGATGATAAACGCCACTATCAGCACCAGCCACACCGAGATGTAGCGGCGAATCCACAGGAGCATTTCTTCAGCCTTCATTGCGAGTCAGGAGTAAGGGATACGAGCAGTTATCACTTGTTGCGCAGCTCGATATACTTCTTGATGAGCTCTACTATATCCTCGGTCGACATCAGCGAAGAGTCCAGCGTCAGATCATAGCTTTCAGCCTTGCCCCAGCGCTTGTCGGTATAGAAATTGTAGTAACCGGCGCGCAGCTTGTTGGTCTTTTCGGCCAGCTGGCGAGCCTGCTCGGGGGTAGAGGCATCACCTCGCTCCATTATGCGCTTGATGCGCTCCTCGATCGGCGCATGGATAAAGATGTTGACCACATCGTCGCGATCTCTCAGCGCATAGTCGGCGCTGCGACCCACGATGACACATGGCCCCTTTTCGGCCAGCGAGCGGATCACCTCCGTCTGAGCCCGATAGAGAGCGTCGTCAGTGATCGACGAAGTTGAGCCGAGCAGATTGTAGGCCGAGTAGCCCATGTTGTATGACAGCAGACCGCTGAAAAATGACGGCGCCTTCTCATCTTTTTGCTCAAAGAGAGCCGGATTGAGGCCGGCATGGCGGGCAGCCTCCGTCATCAGGTTCTTATCATAATAGTCGATACCGAGAGCGTCGGCAATAGCGCGACCTATCTGCCGGCCACCGCTGCCAAACTGGCGGCCAATCGTGATGCGTGCGTTGCAGTTTTTATTCATATTCAATGAGGTTGAGACACAAAATTACAAAAAAATTCCCGTCAGGGTATTGTAATAATAAAAAATTTCGTAACTTTGTCGCGGGTAAGTCCTGTACGACTGCTCCCTTCCGAACTCCGCCAGGTCTTGATCGAAGCAACGGTAGGTAGGTTGTAGCGGTGCGATGCAGATCGCTTACCTTTTTTTGTGTCCCTACCTCTCCATTCCCCTCCGCCAAACAGACGCAACAGGTCAGAAATCGCTGAAGAGCTCAGGCTTGATGACGATGCCTACACGCAGCTGAGAGTGAAACTTGTTATACTCCAGCAATCCCTCGCCATATCCGTTGTAATACTGCACAAACAGGCATTGATTCTGCTTCTTGGTCAGTCGATAAGAGAATTCGAGGATGGTGTTGAAATTGAACGGATTCCAGTCGGCGCGCTTGACGAATATCGCATTGACGCCCCAGCGACGGCTGTTGCTCAGCATGTTAAGACCTATCTGATAGATACCGCTATACTTGAGGATGTCCTGATTGTGTTCGCCGTCGACGATCGGAATCCAGAACTTACCGTGCACCATCAGATTGTTGTCGATGATGATATTAGCGCCGAGCGACACCTTGTTCCACGACCTCGACCATATACTGTCGCGGCCGTTGCTCTCATGCTCGAGCTGCAGCGATACCTTGCCTATATATCTCCCCTTGGAGAATAGCGGCTTGGCCAGACCGACACCGGGATTGAAGTTGAGGTCGGTCATCGGCATCGAGTTCTCGAGGATATTCCAGAACACCTTCTGCGTGTAATACAGATATAGATAGGTGTTCCAGGGGAGGGTGGCGCGCGTCAGTCGCTGGGCTATCGAGATCTGAAACTTGACATTCGTGTTGGCCTTGGTCATCCTGGGACCGATCGCCGGGCCGAAAATGAAGTAATTGTCCTTGTAGAGCCCGAAGTAGGGGCCATTGTCGAAAGCGCGCCTCACACTGTCGGCATCGATGTCACTCTCCGTCTGGACATCGACGATCTGCCCCGACGCCGCGGGGATAAAAAGGACACACATCAATATGGCCAATAAAAAAAGTCGAATTTCCCTCATAATCTTAAATTATTTGCAAAGATATAAAAATCCGCCGTTTTTTTTCTATTTTTGCATTATAGTGACTACAGCTATTTTTCAGAGCTATTTTTAATGGACAATTACATCGTTTCAGCGCGCAAATACAGGCCCACGACATTCGCCTCCGTCGTGGGGCAGAAGGCACTGACATCGACCCTCAAAAACGCGATTGCGACCGGAAAACTGGCCCACGCCTATCTCTTCTGCGGCTCGCGCGGTGTCGGTAAGACCTCTTGTGCGCGCATCTTTGCCAAGACTATCAATTGCGAGCACCCCACGGCAGACGGCGACCCGTGCAACGAGTGTGACTCCTGCCGCGCCTTCAATGCCGGCAGTTCACTCAACATAGTGGAGCTCGACGCAGCCTCCAACAATGGTGTCGACGACATCCGCTCGCTTGTCGAGCAGGTGCAGGTGCCCCCGACCAACGGACGCTACCGCGTCTTCATCATCGACGAGGTGCACATGCTCACATCCGGCGCCTTCAATGCCTTCCTCAAGACCCTCGAGGAGCCCCCGTCCTATGTCGTCTTCATCCTCGCCACGACCGAGAAGCATAAGATCATCCCGACCATCCTCTCCCGATGCCAGATCTACGACTTCAGCCGTATCACGATCGGCGATATGGTCGACCATCTGGCCTACGTAGCTCAGAGCGAGGGGATCCAGGCCGAACGCAGCGCCCTCTCCGTCATCGCCTCCAAGGCCGACGGCGCCATGCGCGATGCCCTCTCGATCTTCGACCAGGTAGCCGCCTCATCACGCGGCAACATCACCTACAAGTCGGCCATCGACAATCTCAACATCCTCGACTCGGCCTACTACAGCCGCCTTATCGACGCCTTCCTGCGCGAGGATGTGCCCGGCGCACTGCTCATCTACAAAGAGATACGCGACCACGGCTTCGACTCCCACTTCTTCATCAACGGCCTCGGAAGCTACATCCGCGACCTGATGGTAGCCTCCCGCCCCGACACACTGAGCCTGCTCGACACCGACGACACCACCCGCGAGCAGCTCGCTCAGCTCGCCACGCGGTGCACACCCGAATTCCTCTACAAGGCCATGAGCCTCTGCAACGACGCCGACCTGAAATATCGTCAGGCCTACAATAAGACATTCCTTGTCGAGCTCCTGCTCATCAAGCTGTGCCAACTAATCAGCCCCTCCCCCATCTTTAGTGGCGACGGAGAGGGGCAGCTCAAGCCGCTCGGCGCCGCCCCGGCGGCTACCGCCACGCCCGCTCCACCTGCATCCGCACCTGCTCCGGCTCATGCACCCGCCACGCCGGCACGCCCTGTCATGGAGGCTCCCGCACGACCTCAGCCGGCACGTCCCAAGGTAGCGCCACACACCCCGCCGTCCCCCCCGCCCCACGAGGCGCCGGCTCGGCGACACATAGTGGGCGTCCCCCACACCATAAGCATCAACCCCGCATCACGGCACTATGAGGCAGCCAAAGCCTCCTCCGCATCGGCTTCAGCTGCCTCGCAGAGCACCGGACCACGCACCACCCCCTACACTCCCGAGCAGCTCAGCCGGGCCTGGGGCGAATACATGGCTCAGCGACCCACAGAGCGCATCCTCGTCAACACCATGCGCGCCTGCCCCCCGCACCCCGTCGACGGGAGGCCCGATCTCTACCTCATCACCGTCGAAAATCCCGCCCAGCGCGACATGATGAACGACCAGCTCCCCACCCTGCTCCGCCACATCCACGACTCGCTGCAGAACGACCTGATAGCCTTCGAGATCGACATCAACGAGGGAGTCTCCAGCCCCGCGACATGGAATGAGCGCGAAGTCATAGCCTACATGCAGCAGAGTTCACCCTCCGTAGCCGAATTCTTCCGCAAATTCAAGCTCACCCTCGGCTGATCTGCAAAAAATCTCCGGATCTCACCAACAATTTTCGACCACAGATTGTTATAAAGACATATCCCTCAAATCACAGAAACAAAATTCATCCATTATAATAACACCTTATTAATTTCAACCAACAATGGGCAAATTTCTTTCAGACTTCAAGGCCTTTGCTATGAAAGGTAACGTAGTAGACATGGCAGTCGGTGTTATCATCGGCGGTGCATTCGGCAAGATCGTGACCTCTATGGTCAATGACATCCTGATGCCTGTCATCTCACTCGCTACCGGTGGCGCTGATTTCAGCGGTAAATCAGTCACACTCTCTCAGGTCACCGACGAAGCCGGCAATGTAGTAGAATCTACTACCCTCAACTACGGCATGTTCATCCAGAACATCATCGACTTCCTGATCATCGCCTTCTGCATCTTCATGGCAATCCGCTTCATGTCCAAGTTTAAGAAGAAAGAAGAGGAAGCTCCCGCCGAGCCCGCAGCTCCCACCAAGGAAGAGGAACTCCTCACTCAGATCCGCGACCTCCTTCAGGAGCAGAACGCCAAGAAATAATTGCGACCGATCTTTCTGATAGGATTTATGGGCTGCGGCAAGACCACACTCGGTCATGCCGTAGCTCAACTCGCATCCATACCCTTCGTTGATCTCGACGACTATATCGAGCAGAAGGAGGGGCGGAGCATCCGGCAAATATTCGCCGACAGCGGCGAAGACCATTTCCGCGAGATCGAACGCCACTACCTCACGCACCTGGCATCCGAATACCCTGATGCCATCATAGCCTGCGGCGGCGGCACCCCATGCCGCGAAGGAGCTGTCGACCTGATGCTTGAAGCCGGGAGAGTAGTCTGGCTCCAGGCCCCCGTCGACACGATCCACGCACGCCTCTGCCTGCCGCAGGAGCAGACCAAGCGTCCGCTCATAGCCGCTATGGATCCTGACGCCATGCGACAATTCATAATCCGGACTCTCGAAGTCCGCTCACCATTCTATTCGCTCGCGCCTGATCGCTTCGACGCCTCGCAACTCGAGAGCGCAGAGCAGATCCGGGCCTCAGCCGAGCGATTTATCGACCAATATATCACGCAATGACCTACAATCCCACAGCTCTCGAACAACCGGCCCAAATAGCCGTCGGACGCCATCGCTTCTCGATCGGAGTCCCCGCCTCGGCAGCGCCCCACGAGAGGCGCTTTCCGCTGACACCCGAAGCCGTCAGCATCCTGACATCCAAAGGCTACACCGTAAAGATAGAGCAGGGAGGGGCCGACGTGATACACTACACCGACAACCGATATTCGCGCGCCGGAGCCGTCATCTGCGAGCGCACCTCGACCCTCCAGTGCGACATCGTCATACACCTTGCGCCCCCTACCGTCGCCGATCTGACATCGATGCGCCGCGGGGCCATGCTGATGACCCTCTTCAACTCCGGCCACGGCTACACCCGCTCACAGATAGCAGCCCTGCTCCACAACGGCATCCTCGCCATCGGCATCGATCTCATACGCGACAGCGAGGGGCACGCACCCTTCGCCGACATCCTCTCCGAGATCGACGGCCGCGCCTCGATGGCCCTCGCCTCAGCCCTCCTGGCCGACGCCGTAGCCGGCAAGGGGATCCTCCTGGGAGGAGTCGCCGGCATCAACCCCTGCGAAGTGATGATAATAGGCTCAGGCATAGCAGCCCGGGCAGCCGCCCTCTCAGCCCTCGGCCTCGGAGCCAGAGTCCGCATGTTCGACTCCGACGCCTACTCACTCCGCTCCGCCCTCCTCCGACTCGGAGCCGGCATCGACGGCTCAGCACCCCACCCCCATGTGCTCCACAACGCTCTCCGTTCAGCCGATGTAGTCATCGCCACACCGATCTCCCGTCCCGTAGTCATCGGTGCCGACGCCGTCGAGAGCATGAAGCATGGAGTCATCACCTTCGATGTGACCGGCCATCCCGGTGTCACATTCCCCTCCCTCCCTACCGTCGACCTCGCCATCGCACGCTACTGCGACAACACCCTCGACGGTCACCGCGTATGCTACATCAACGCCGGTAGCGCCGTCCCGCGCACCGCAGCCATGGCCCTGAGCGACACACTGATATCCATGTTTGACGATCTCGTAGTCTGCGAAGGACTCGCCAACGCCGTCAAGATCACACCCGGAGTGCAACAGGCCGCCCTCACCTTCAATGGCCATGCCGTCAACCCCATTGTCTCACGCATAGCCGGATGCAGACTGACCGATCTGGCCCTATTCCTTCAGCTATCATGAGTCCCTCAGGTAAAAAATACTATACAGTCTGGGCCGGACACGACACCGGCGTCTTCGACTCCTGGGAAGAATGTCAGCGAGTGACCAACGGCTACCCCGGCGCACGCTTCAAAGCCTTCCCCACCCAGCAGGCCGCCATCAACGCCTATCGTGGCGACCCCCGCGAGCATATCGGCATCCTCCGCACGATCGCCAAAGGCCCCGCCAGCCCGCTCTTCAACTATGAAGCCATCCCCGAGATACGTCGCGACGCACTCGCCGTCGACGGCGCCTGCGCCAAAAATCCCGGACCGATGGAGTATCGCTGTGTCCGCGTCAGCGACCGCTCGGAAGTCTTCCACATGGGTCCGCTGGCCGACGGCACCAACAATGTCGGCGAATACCTGGCACTCATCCATGTGCTCGCCCTCCTCGACAAAAACGGCGACCATCTGACCCCCGTCTACACCGATAGCCGCACAGCCCTCGCTTGGCTACGCAATCGCGGCCACAAGTCAAAGCTCGAACGCACTCCACGCAACGCGCAGATCTTCAACCTCCTGGAGCGCGCCGACGCCTGGATCAAGACTCACGAGATCCTCAATCCCATCCTCAAATGGGACACAGAGCGCTGGGGCGAAATCCCCGCCGACTTCGGCCGCAAGTAACGCCCCGGAAATTTAAACCGACCGATAGATGATCACCCTTTGTGGCTGAACAGGTGACGAAGCCCCAATCCAAGCCCGGAGAGAGTCGACTTGACCGGCGTAATGACAGGACAGAATGTCGAGTGATCCTTCGGCACAAACATCTTCAGCGCCCCCTTGTGGCAGCGGATATCAAGGATATCTCCCAGAATCATCGGCTCCCCATCCATGTGAGCCGGGCCCTCAGCCGAGCGGTAGATGACCACTGAGGGCGTGCGGAAAGTGGTGATATTCATATTCTTATCGAGATACCCCGACATCATGTCCATACCGACACGCGCCGTCGAGAGTATGTCGCCCGAATGGATTATCATCACATCGAGCAGCCCGTCGCGGATGCTCGCGTTCGGAGCTATATAGGCATTGTTGCCATACTGTGACGCATTGGCCACAGCTACGACAAACGCCTTCTGCGTCAGCACATGGCCATTGGCGCTGAGCGTATACGTCTCCGACTCATAGTTGCGGTAGGTCTCGATCATACTCTTGATATACATCATCAGACCCCGCTTACCCTGCGTGGCAAACCGATGGCTGACAGCCGCGTCGAAACCCACACCCGTCGTACAGAAAAACGGCTTGCCATTGACCGTGCCATAGTCCACATCCAGCGGGAATTGCTGAGCCACCACCTTAAGAGCCAGATCAAAATCGATCGGAATCCCGACATGGCGCGCCAGCCCGTTGCCGCTTCCGGCAGGGACGATACCCAGCGGCACACCCGTATTGCAGAGCGACGAAGCCACCTCATTGATCGTACCGTCGCCACCCGCAGCTATCACTCCGGCATACCCCTTACGGGCAGCCTCAGCCGCCAGCTCCGAAGCATGCCCCGCATACTCCGTATATCTGACATCGACATCCACCCCTAAAGGCGACAGACACTTGACAGCCTTCCGGTCCAGTCCGGCCTTACCCGTCGTACCCGAGATCGGATTGATTATAAGCATCATCTTTTTACCCTGCATTACAGGCATTTCGAAGCCCTCAGGCTGCGTCTCCTTAGTCATAGCGTAGTCATTGATGTTTGAGATGGCAAAGATAATACAACTATCCCCATCCTCCAAACCCTCTCCTCCTCTTAAATTGAGTAAAAAGTAAATAGTCGCTTACTTAATATTAGAAATATTATATTTATCTTTGCTACATAAATAAATCACACCGGCCGCACGGCCCACACACCCTAATAACTATGGCGCAAATCAACCTTTCGGGCATGGGGGTAGCTCTCGTCACCCCCTTCAAAGTCGATAAATCAATTGACTATCCGGCACTCGCGCGCCTTATTGAGTATCAGATAAGCAATAG